>NZ_JBSFQJ010000003.1:0-506107 GCF_053588655.1 Gordonia sp. NPDC003424 | reverse complement strand
ATGGCGATGCGGGCGGCGCAGTCGGCGACCCCGTCGACCTGGAACAGGTCGTCCTCTCGCGGTTCGGCACCGACGAGCCGGTGGTGTAGTTCGGCCGCGCACTGGTAGTCCTGCCACGCCAGAAACGAGCGGCCCCGGGTGGTCGAGACGAACCCGCCGACCAGATCATTGACCTCGGCCGCATCGAGGTCTTCGGCGTCGACGAACCCGGTGAACCGCGGCGGCAGGTCCGGCCATGGTGACGCCTCACGCCACCAGTCAGCCAACGAC
This sequence comes from Gordonia sp. NPDC003424, assembly GCF_053588655.1. NCBI lineage: Bacteria > Bacillati > Actinomycetota > Actinomycetes > Mycobacteriales > Gordoniaceae > Gordonia > Gordonia sp. NPDC003424. The sequence continues at coordinate 505,837 of NZ_JBSFQJ010000003.1, read as the reverse complement.
TCCACCGCCACCGAGAACAACCCTTCACGCGAACCCACGGGGATCAGAGCTCGATCGGAACCCACGTCGTCGTCGCTGAAAAGATCACGTGCCCAAGCACTTCAGCCGCATCATCATCAATCACCCGATCAAGCTGACACCACCATAAACCAGGGTACGACAAGAATCTGGCGTCGCCGCGAACAGGGAACACTCACTCCGGCAACAGCACGTCGTAGAGCGCACCGAGTTCGTCGACGGCCTCCGCGAGATCGGTGGGCGGCACACCGGAGGCGCGCAGAGCGGCGCGGAGCTTGCCGGCGTCGAGGTCGGTGAGAGGGCTCATCCGCGGTGGCGAGGGGAGCGGTGGCAGTGTGGCCGTCGTCCCGTAGTAGTCGACGATCACCCCGGGTGCATCGAGAGTCTCAGTCGCAGAATCGGATTGGCCACCGCTGCGGGTCGCCGCATGAACCTCGCCGACGAGTTCGGCGAGATCGGTCCCCATCACGGTGAGCAAGGTCGTCGGATTTCGGTCGATCTCCGCGGCCACCTCGAAGGCGACCGCGAGGACGTGGATGCAGCGCAGCGTGTCGTCGGGGCACGTGCACTGCGAGGCGATGTCGGCGCTCTCGGTCGGCAACACCAGTTCACCCAGCGCGCGCGGCTGCTCGCCGCGAGTGATGGCGACGAGGTCGCCGCCGGCGTCGCGGGCGCACAGCAGCGTCGCCACGGTCGGCGGATCGACGGCGCGCATCGTCAGGGTGACGTCGAACGGGTCGAGTTGACTGCCCTGCACCGACGCGGTGACCCGCCCGGGCGAGATGGTCAGTCGGTGGACGTGTCGGTCGCGGAAATAGCTGCGGGCCTTGGTGACCCGCCGGGCATGGGCGGCCGCCGCGATGTCGGGGGCGCGATGCTCGATGACGTCGAGCCAGGCGCGGGCCCACGGTGTGAGACCGTAGGAGCGCGCCGGATCGCGGCGCGGACTCATTCGCTCACCGCCTCGTCGCGCAACCGGAACAGATCGAACAACTCGTCGTCGCCCAGGTCCGAGAGCCAGCTTTCGCCGGTGGCGACCGACAGTTGCGCGAGTTCGCGTTTGGTGTCGATCATTTCGTCGATCCGTTCCTCCAGCGTGCCGACACAGACAAACTTCCGTACCTGCACCGCGCGTTGCTGTCCGATCCGATAGGCGCGGTCGGTCGCCTGGTCCTCGACGGCCGGATTCCACCACCGATCCACGTGCACAACATGATTGGCGGCGGTCAGATTCAGGCCCGTGCCGCCGGCCTTGAGCGTCGCGACCAGCACCGGCGGTCCGGTGTCGTCCTGGAATTCGGCCACCATCGCGTCTCGGGCGCTACGCCCGACGCCGCCGTAGAGGAGTGGCACCGGTGTCTGCAGTTGTTCTCCGATCCACACGGAGAGCAGCTGCCCGAACTCCGCGAACTGGGTGAACACCAGTGCGCGTTCGCCGTCGTCGACGACGGTGCCGAGGATGTCGGCGAGCAGCTCCACCTTGCCGGACCGATGCTCGCCGTCGCGGAGCATCGGGGTGCCGTCGGCCAGATAGTGCGCGGGGTGATTGCACACCTGCTTGAGCCGGGTCAGCGCAGCGAGAACCGTGCGGCGACGTAACGTGCGCTGCTGCTTGGACTTCAGCGCCTCCATCAGATCGTCGAGGATTGCCTGATACAGCGCCGCCTGCTCGACGGTCAGGTTGGCGCGCACCGTGAGTTCCGTCTTCTCCGGCAGATCGGAGATCACCGTCGGATCGGTCTTCTCCCGACGCAGGATGAACGGCCGGGTCAGCGCGGTGAGCCGATGCAGCGTGGCCGGGTCGCGGTCGCGTTCGATGGGCTCGGCGAAGCGGGCCCGGAACGTCGACGCCGACCCGAGCATGCCCGGGTTGACGAGGTCGATGACCGCCCGCAGATCTTCCAGCCGGTTCTCCACCGGGGTCCCGGTGAGAGCGATCCGATGCGGCGCGGGGAATGTCCGAAGTGCTTTCGCCGCAATGGTGTTCACGTTCTTGACGTGCTGCGCCTCGTCGACCACCAGCCGGTGCCAGGTCTGTTCGCCCAGGAGCTCTTGATCGCGTGCGGCCAGCGCGAAGGTGGTGAGCACCACATCGGAGTTGCGAGCCGCGTCGGTGAACCGTTGCCGGGACGTGCGGTCCGGACCGTGATGCACCAGTACCCGCAGATGCGGCGCGAACCGTTCGAGTTCGCGACGCCAGTTCCCGACCACCGACATCGGACAGACGATCAACGTCGGAGCGGTGTCGGCATCGCGCACCTCGTGACACAGCAGCGCGATCACCTGAATCGTCTTGCCCAGCCCCATGTCGTCGGCCAGCACCCCGCCCACACCGATGTCGGCCAGGTGCACCAGCCATTCGAGTCCACGGAGCTGATACGGCCGCAGGGTCGCATGCAGCGTGTCGGGACTGTGCAGGCTCGGGGGACGTAACGCACCCGTCTCGGCGATGTCGTCGAGCCAGGACAGGCCCTCCACCGACGAGATCGGCACCGGCACCGCGGCATTGCCGGCGACGAGATCGAACAGTTCGCCCATGTCGGCCGGCTGATCGCTCGCGGCGGCGGCGCGCTGCGCGGTGACGAAGGCGGCCGCGCGGGTCAGTGCTGCTCCCTCGGCGCGCATCCAGACGCCGCGCACCCGCACGAGATCACCTTTCTGCCTGGCCAATTCGGTGATGTCGGCGTCCGATAGGGTGATCGCCGCATCGCTTCCGGCGCGCAATGCGAGCCGCCACTCAAAGCTGCGGATCGCCGCCCACCGCACCACCGCCGAGCGCTGCGGACTGCCGATGACCGGGGTCGCCCGCAGCCCGAGCGTGGGCCGGACATCGGCGATCGCGCGTGGCAACAGCACCGGGATCCCGATGTCTCCCAAGGCGGCGGCACCCGTCGCGAAGAGTGCTTCGGCGGTCTCGGTGCTCAGCAGGAAGTCGAGGGTGTGTCGATCGGGATCGGCGTCGGCCAACTCGGGGAACGTGCGGACCGCGCGTGCCAGGCCGGTGGTGATGTCGTCGAGGTCGTGCGCGTCGAGGCGATGCGGGACGACCGGCGTGACGTGACCGTCGGCGCTGCGCCGGCAGACCTGCAGCCGCCAGCGGGTGGGTGCGTCGGGGTCGTCTTCGCTGTCGGGTTCGAACAGCCGGAACAGCAGCGTCGAAGCATCCTGTGGCGCACTGGAGTTCCAGTCCCGCCAGGCTCCCTGCGCCGCGGGCACTCGTGCCACCGCGACCGGTGCGGCGGCATCCGTGCCCGGCAGCAAGGCCCCGATCAGTGGTGTCTCGATCGCGGGGGCGGCCTGCGACAGCCGGGCCCGACAGTCGTGGTCGACGAGTTCGTCGAGGAGATCCTGCAGCGCGGTGGCCCCGCCGTTGTCGACCAGGAAATCCGGCGCCGACCCGATCACCACGTCGAGCCAGGCCCGCCACGCGGCCGTGGGCACCGGCAACCACCGCATCGTCGGCTCGCCCGCGACCTCCACCAGTCCCGGCGCCACCGTGCCCGCGGACACGAACGCCCGGACGCCGTCCAACAGATAGACGTACCAGCGTAATTCGCCGCTGACGGGCACGTTCCGAACGGCGTCGAGCAGACCCACCGTCGACGCGACCCCCAACGGAACCGCGCGTTCGAAACGGCGTCGGCCGGACTCGTCGAATACCGGCACATCCCGCCCCGCACGTCGGCGGGAGAGTATGCCCGCCACCGCATCGGGCAGGTCGCCGTCGCCGAAACCCCACACCGCGAGGCCCACACCCGGCCGCCACAGCGCGTGCAGTTCTGTTGTCGCCGTACTACTTCTTGCCAAAGTAGGTGGCGCCCAGCGACAGGATCACACGGTCGGCGGCATCCGGGGGTGGTTCCTGATCAGCATTGCCGTACCGCTTGCCGAGAACGACGTAGAACGACCCCGTGGGATCGTTGGTCACCGACGCGAGCGTGCCGCGCACCTCGAGGTAGCGGTACGGGTCGTCCGGGTCGGTGATCACGAACGAATAGTTCGGGTTCTGCTGGAGGTTCTTGATCTTCTTGCGTGCCTTGGTGTGGGTGAACCGCAGGTGCGAACCGTCCCACTGAAACCACATCGGCGTCGCGTTCGGGACGCCGTCGGGCCCGACGGTCGCGAGCACGCCGACGACGGGGCGCTCCAACAGATCTTCATACCCCGGCGGGATCGAATTGGCCATGCCGACAAGACTAGCCGCGCCCTCCGACAGGGCGCGTCACTCGACCTCGCGCAGCAACCCGGTCGCGACGTCGAAGACGAAGCCGCGCAGCGAACTGGTCTTGGTGACGAACGGGCTGTTGCGGATTCGGGTCAGCGACTGTCGGACATCCTCGTCGATGTCGTTGAAGGACTCGGCCGCCCACTCGGGCTTCTGGCCGATCTCGTTCTGGATCTCCCGTTTGAAGTCGTCGTCGGTGAAGGTGAGCATCCCGCAGTCGGTGTGGTGGATCAGGATGATCTCGGTGGTTCCCAGAAGTCGCTGGCTGATCGTGAGGGAGCGGATCTCGTCGTCGGTGACCACGCCGCCGGCGTTGCGGATGACATGCGCCTCACCGTCGGCCAGGCCGAGGATGCGGTACACGTCCAACCGGGCGTCCATGCACGCGACCACGGCGACGTGGCGGCTCGGGGGCAGGGGGAGCGGTCCGGTGAAGGTCTTGGCATATGCGGCGTTGTTCTCGAGGTACTCGTCGGTGACAGTCATATGCCAACTCTGCTCGCCGGGTTTGTCGTGTGACAAGGTTTGGCGCCGCAGGGATCGAAAGTCCACGGATGACGACAACTCCGCGCTCCGCGGCGCCGGGCGTGTGGCCCAACCCGGCGGAAACCGGGCGGTGATCGAGCTCGAATCCGGTGACGAACTGCCTCGCGCTCAGTAACTCATCGAGTCGCTGTTGAGTGACTTCTTGAGGTCGTTGAGCACCAGCCACGCCGCGGCGAGCCCCGACGAGTCGTACCAGACGTCGTCGTCGACGGCGAGGACGCGCTTCCAGGTCGGCGCCCCCATGTCCAGCCAGCGGTCGCTCATCAGGACCTCTTTGCCGTGGGTCTCGCCGTCGTCGCCGACGAAGCTCACATAGATGAGGTCGGCGTCGGCGTCGGTGAAGTTCTGGTCGGTCAGCGCGAACGAGGTCGGGGTGCGTTGCGCGGCGGGCCGCTGCACGCCGACGGCCGACAGGATCTGTCCGGCGAAGCTCTCGGTGCCGGCGACCTCTTCACCGTCGGCGGTGAATCGGACCAGCGAGACCTGATTGTGGGCGGCGTCCATCCGGCGACCGGTCTTGGCGGCCTCGGTGTCGAACTCGTCGAGCAGCAGCGACCCGCTCGACGAGCGGCCCAACGCGTCGGCCACGGCCTGGAACTGTGCTCGCCAGTCGCCGTCGGCGATGGTCACGACGGATGTGTCGCCGAAGGCCTTCGCCGCGGCGGCGGTCTTCGGTGTCGTCAGCACGATGTCGGCGTCCGCGGCGCGCACCGCCTCGGGGGTCGGCGCAGACCCGATGGCGGGCACCGCGGTGAGCTGCGGACCGAGGTAGGCGGGCACCGATCCGGGCGCGGCGGCCACGGCCGACACCTTTCCGCCGATGCCGAGCGCGCAGATCGCGTCGAGCAGAGCCGGGTCGGTCACGACGATGTGATCGACGTCGGTCTGGCCGGCGTCCACGTCGGTCGGGGCCAGGCAGGTCTTTGCATAGTCGCGGTCCGGAGAGACGATGTTGACCTCCGCCACGCGGGTGGTGGTCGTCGAGATGGGGCTGCCGTCCGGCGTGGTGAGCGGTGTGTCCTGACTGCAACCGGCGAGTGTCGTCAGCGCGGCCGCGCACAGCATCGCGCCACCCATCCGGATCGCCGTGCGGATCCGTCGTGGACGCTTCGGGACGGACATCTCGCCGCTGTGCTGCACGCGCAACACGCTAGCACCGCAGGCGGTGCGTCCCGACCATGCCGGCGGCACGTCTCCCGCACCTGCCTCCAGGACACTTCTCCGGCTGCGCGCGTCGCCCCCGTCGCGCAACCTGACCTGCGGATACGCCGTTGCCGCCAATTCAATTACGACGGATCGTAGGACCCGCGCGGCTGAGGCCGGGATAAGGGTTTAGGATCGGTTATCAGCGCTCGTTCAGTTCATGTGGCGACCGCGGGGACTGGCAGCTGGCCGCCCCCTGTGGACGCGCAAACGAGGAGGATCTGTGACCGCGGTTGACCAGCCCACCACGCAAGTGGCTCCAGTGCGTCCGTTCCCGGAGCGCTATCAGCCCAAGGGTTCATTCATCTACAAGCTGATCACCACCACCGATCACAAGCTGATCGGCATGATGTACATCACTGCTTGCTTCGCGTTCTTCCTGATCGGCGGCCTGATGGCGCTGCTGATGCGAAGCGAGCTCGCCCATCCGGGCATGCAGTTCCTGTCCACCGAGCAGTTCAACCAGCTGTTCACCATGCACGGCACGGTGATGCTGCTGATGTACGCGACGCCGATCGTGATCGGCTTCGCCAACTTCGTGCTTCCGCTGCAGATCGGGTCGCCCGACGTGGCGTTCCCGCGGCTGAACGCCTTCGGGTTCTGGCTGTTCGTCTTCGGTGCCTGCGTCGCACTGGCCGGCTTCATCACCCCGGGCGGCGCCGCCGACTTCGGCTGGACCGCCTACACCCCGCTGACCGACGCGATCCATTCACCCGGCGTCGGCGCCGACCTGTGGATCATGGGTCTCGGTGTCGGTGGTCTGGGCACCATCCTCGGTGCGGTCAACATGGTCACCACCGTCGTCTGCCTGCGCGCGCCCGGCATGACCATGTTCCGGATGCCGATCTTCACCTGGAACATCCTGATCACCAGCGTGCTGATCCTGCTGGTGTTCCCGCTGCTGACCGCCGCGCTGCTCGGCCTGGAGGTCGACCGGCAGTTCGGCGCCCATCTCTACGACCCGGCCAACGGCGGCGTCATCCTCTGGCAGCACCTGTTCTGGTTCTTCGGCCACCCCGAGGTGTACGTCATCGCGCTCCCGTTCTTCGGGATCGTCTCGGAGGTCTTCCCGGTCTTCAGCCGCAAGCCGATCTTCGGCTACTCGGGTCTGGTGTACGCGACCATGGCGATCGCCGCGCTGTCGGTGGCGGTGTGGGCGCACCACATGTACGTGACCGGCGCCGTGTTGCTTCCGTTCTTCTCCTTCATGACCTTCCTCATCGCGGTCCCGACCGGTGTGAAATTCTTCAACTGGATCGGCACCATGTGGAGAGGCAACATGACGTTCGAGTCGCCGATGTTGTTCTCGGTCGGCTTCATCGTCACCTTCCTCTTCGGCGGTCTGACCGGTGTGCTGCTCGCCAGCCCGCCGCTGGACTTCCACCTGTCCGACAGCTATTTCGTGGTCGCGCACTTCCACTACGTGCTCTTCGGCACGATCGTGTTCGCCACCTACGCGGGCATCTACTTCTGGTTCCCGAAGATGACCGGGCGCATGCTCGACGAGCGGCTGGGTAAGTGGCATTTCTGGCTGACCTTCATCGGCTTCCACACCACGTTCCTGGTGCAGCATTGGCTGGGCAACGAGGGCATGCCGCGCCGCTACGCCGACTACCTGCCGTCGGACGGATTCACCACCCTCAACGAGATCTCGACGGTCGGTGCGTTCATCCTCGGCCTGTCCACCCTGCCGTTCCTGTGGAACGTCTTCCGCAGCTACCGCTACGGCGAGGTCGTGACCGTCGACGACCCGTGGGGCTTCGGCAACTCGCTCGAATGGGCGACCAGCTGCCCGCCGCCGCGACACAACTTCACCGAGCTCCCGCGCATCCGCTCGGAGCGCCCGGCGTTCGAGCTGCACTATCCGCACATGATCGACCGCATCCACGCGGAGGCGCACGTCGGCCCGGGCCACGGGCACGAGAGCGAAGCCGTCGAGGATGCCCGTCGCGGTCCGCTCACCACGGGCAGTCACGAGGCCTCCGGGGATCCGGACGCTCGCTGACCTGCACCCAGCCAACCCGTGGCACACCCATCGGATGACACGTCAGTTCTGATCACCGTCACCGGGCCCGACAAGCCCGGTGTCACCTCGGCCCTCATGGGCGCGCTCGCCGGCCAGCGGGTGAGTCTGCTCGATGTCGAGCAGGTGGTGATCCGCGGCCGCCTCACCCTCGGGGTGCTGGTGTCGGTGAGCGGTGATCCGGAGAAGTTGCAGGAGATCGTCGAGCAGGCGATGGACTCGGTCGGCATCGACGTCGATGTCGAGGTGGGTGCCGACACGGGAACCCGGCGAGCGTCCAGCCACGCCGTCGTCGTGCTCGGCAGTCCGGTGACGGCCAAGGCGTTCCAGGCCATCGCTGCTGCGTTGGCCGGGCAGGGCGGCAACATCGACTCGATCCGCGGCATTGCCGACTACCCGCTGACCGGGCTCGAGCTGGCGGTCAGTACCGACCGCGACGACGTGGCCGCCGACGCCACCCTCCGCAAGACGCTGGCGATCGTCGCCTCCGCCCACGGCGTCGACATCGCGGTGGAACGCGGCGGGCTCGCGCGCCGTGCCAAGCGACTCATCGTGTTCGACGTCGACTCGACCCTCATCCAGGGCGAGGTCATCGAGATGCTGGCCGCGCGCGCCGGCCGGGAGGCCGAGGTCGCCGCGGTCACCGAGGCCGCCATGCGGGGCGAACTGGACTTCGCCGAATCGCTGCACCAGCGGGTCGCGGCCCTTGCCGGGCTCGACGCCGGCGTCATCGACGACGTCGCCCAATCGCTGCAACTGACCCCGGGAGCCCGCACCACCATCCGCACCCTGCATCGACTCGGGTTCCGCTGCGGCGTGGTCTCCGGCGGATTCCGGCAGGTCATCGACGGACTCGCCCACGAACTCGAACTCGACTTCGTGCGCGCCAACACCCTCGAGATCGTCGACGGGAAACTCACCGGCCGCGTGGTCGGCGAGATCGTCGACCGCCCCGGCAAGGCGCATGCGCTCCGCGCGTTCGCCGATCAGGTGGGGGTGCCGATGGAGCAGACGATCGCGGTCGGCGACGGCGCCAACGACATCGACATGCTCAGCGTGGCCGGACTGGGGATCGCGTTCAACGCGAAGCCGGCACTGCGCGAGGTGGCGGACACGGCGCTGAGTCACCCGTTCCTGGATGCGGTGCTGTTCATCCTCGGAGTGACCCGCGACGAGATCGAGGCCGCCGACGCCGCCGACGGCGTGCTGCGTCGGGTACCGCTGTCCTGAACGGACTGTCGTGTTTGTTCAAGTCTGCGGCGCCACCAACCGCGATGATCGACATGTCAGGTCATCGATCGGAAGGAACTCCATGAACGCCAACGGAAATGTCGCCGAGCTCGCCATGGTGTCGCTGGACTGCGCGGATGCGGCCGTCGCCGCGGAGTTCTGGTCGTCGGTGCTCGGCTGGGAGATCGTCGCCTCGGGTGAGGGATACGCGATGCTCAAGGGCTCGGAAGGCGCGGCGATCGGCTTCGGGTCGGTGCCCGACTACCAGCCTCCCGCATGGCCGAATGCCAATGGCTCCAAGCAATTTCATTTCGATCTGGCGGTGGACGACCTGGCGGCGGCGCAGGAGCGCTGCGTCGACTTGGGCGCCGTGGTGCCCGAGGATCAGCCCGGCGAGACCTGGCGGGTGCTGCTCGACCCGTCGGGACATCCGTTCTGTCTGACCAAGAAGGAGAATTGGGGTTGAGGGTGCATTGACCGATGCCGCTCCGACACCGGATGTCGGTCCCGACGACGCCGCCTTCGGGGATGCCTACCGCCGACTCGTCGGCTACGTCGGTGGCGGTGAGGATCCGCCCGACCCGGCCGAGGTTCTCGCCATGCAGATGGTGGTGCGGATCGAGAAGGCCGATCCTCCCGACCGCACCGACCTGCTGACCGCAGCGGGCCGGGCCGTCGCACTGCTGTGTCTCGACGACCGCTCCGGCGGCGACGGCCCATGGGCGGCGCCGATGACGGTGTGGTGTGACGCACGAATCCGGAAGATCGCGCGACGTGCGCGTGGTGCGCAGTGGGCGGCGGCGCAGGAGGTGTGGGGACTGACGGCGACGGAGGGCGCGGCGCAGGCACGGGCCATCGTGCCCGGGAAAGTGGGGGAGGTGGACCGTCGGATCGGTCGTCTGCAGATCGGCGGCACCGACATCGAGGGTGCCGTGGCGACCGACGCCCCGACTGCGGGTGTGTGTCTGTGGATCAACCCGGTGCTCGACATGACGGTCGGCAAGATGGCCGCCCAGGTCGGGCACGGCGCGATGCTGGCGGTCAAGCTGATGTCCTCGGACGACGCGCGGACCTGGCGGGAGGCGGGATGTCCGCTTGCGGTACGCGCGGCCTCGTCGGAGACGTGGTCGGCCCTGCTCGAGGCGGACGCGGCGGGACGTGCCATCGCGGTGCGCGACGCCGGGTTCACCGAGATCGCGCCCGGATCGGTGACCGTGATCGCGGAGGTGATCTGACCCGTGAACGACTCCCTGCCCGAGTGGGCGCGGAACCTCGGCCTGACCCGCCACCCGGAGGGCGGCTGGTTCGCCGAGACCTGGCGCAGCGCGCTAGCCGTGCCGAAAGATGTTTTACCCGAAGGGTATTCGGGGGAGCGGTCGGCGGGAACGGCGATCTACTTCCTGCTCCGACCGGGAGAACGCTCCGAGTGGCATGTCGTGCGGAGCGCGGAGATCTGGCTCTACCATCGTGGTTCGCCGATCCTGCTCGAACTCGGTGGTGCCACAGCGCAACCCGGCACAACCGCCCCGGTCGTCGTCGGACCCGATGTGGCGCAAGGCCATCAACCGCAGGCGGTGGTACCGCCCAACACGTGGCAACGCGCCCGCCCGCTCGGCGACGAGGCGTCCCTCGTCAGCTGTGTCGTCGTGCCGGGGTTCGACTTCGACGACTTCCGGCTCGACGACTCCCGGCCCGACGAATCCCGGCCCGACGAATCCCGCTGACGGGACCGAAATGCGACGTGTCAGCCGCCCACCCGCGCTGCCGCCGGCGCCAGGTGGCCGAAGGTGTTGAGCCACACCGCGCGATCGGGCGCGAACGACGCGACGATCAGCTCGTCGGCGTTCGCGTGCCCGGCGAACCAGTCCAGGTACGCCCGTACCTGTTCCGGAGTGCCGACGCCGGCGTACTGCATCATCTGATCGATCTGGCGGCCCTGGGGCATGGACAGGATCGCGTCGGCTTCCTCGTCGGTGAACCGCCGATTCCGTCCGCGACCGAACAGCGCGTTCACGCGCGCCCGCTTGGCCTGTTGCAACTGGTCGGCGGCGACGGACTCGTCCTCGTCGATGATCGCGCCGACACCGGCGATCACATACGGCGCGTCGAGCTGCTCCGACGGCCGGAACTCGCGACGGTAGAGCGCCACCGCGTCGAGCAGCGCGGCGGGCGCGAAATGGGACGCGAAGGCATACGGCAACCCCAGCGCGGCCGCGAGCTGCGCACCGAACAACGACGACCCGAGGATGTAGAGCGGCACATTCGTCCCGTCACCCGGGGTCGCCGTGACGCCCTCGACCCGGGACCGGCCCTGCAGATACCCCTGCAACTCGAGCACATCGGACGGGAACCGGTCGGCGTCGGCGACCGTGCGACGCAACGCCGTGAACGTCTGCTGGTCGCTGCCGGGGGCGCGACCGAGTCCGAGGTCGATGCGACCCGGATGCAGGGACTCGAGGGTGCCGAACTGTTCGGCGATGGTCAGCGGTGCGTGGTTGGGCAGCATCACCCCGCCCGCGCCGAGACGGATCGACTCGGTGTGCGCGGCGACGTGCGCGATGAGCACGGCCGGCGACGACGACGCGATGGCCGACATGTTGTGATGCTCGGCATACCAGATTCGCTTGTAACCCCACGTCTCGGCCCGTTGCGCCATGGTCACACTCGCCGCGAAGCTGTCGCGAACGGTTTCACCGGCACCCACCTGGGCGAGATCGAGGATCGACAGATCAACACTCATGCCAGTCTCAAGGTCCCATCGGCGATACCTATTCCCTTGTCGGCGACCACGAGTCGTGCCGCTGCCCACGAGCCACGGGGCGGTAGGGCACGATAGGGGAGTGACCGACACGACTGAATCGACCGCCGGCGTGGACGAACTCGAAGCGGATCCGGACCTGCTCGTCGACTTCCGCGATGTGAGTCTGGTTCGTGGCGGCAAGACCCTGGTCGGCCCCATCTCGTGGCAGGTCGAACTCGACGAACGGTGGGTGGTGATCGGGCCCAACGGCGCCGGCAAGACGTCGCTGATGCGGATGGCGGCGGCGCAACTCTTCCCGAGTTCGGGCGTGGCGTTCGTGCTCGGCGAACGACTCGGCAAGGTCGAGGTGCGTGAACTGTCCACCCGGATCGGGGTGTCGAGTGCGTCGATCGCCGAACGGGTACCCGAGGACGAGATCGTGGGCGATCTGGTCATGTCCGCCGGCTACTCCGTCATCGGTCGATGGCGGGAGGACTACGACGACATGGACCGCGCCCAGGCGATCGAGTCCCTGGAATCGATGGGCGCCGAGCACCTCGTCGACCGCCGGTTCGGCACCCTGTCGGAGGGCGAACGCAAACGCGTCCTCATCGCCCGCGCACTGATGACCGACCCGGAACTTCTCCTGCTCGACGAACCGGCCGCCGGGCTCGACCTCGGCGGACGTGAGGAACTCGTCGATCGGCTCTCGCGGCTCGCCCTCGATCCCGACGCCCCGGCGACGGTGCTGATCACCCATCACGTCGAGGAGATCCCCGACGGCTTCACCCACGCACTGCTGCTCTCGGAGGCGCACGTGGTCGCCCAGGGCCTGCTCGCCGATGTCCTCACCAGCAAGAACCTGTCGGATGCCTTCCGTCAGCAGATCACCCTGAGCAAGGTCGGCGGGCGGTATTTCGCGCGCCGCCGACGGCGGCCGGGTGGCCATCGGCGCGCGGCCGGCTGAACCGCGAGCGGGGAGCTCGACACCGCGGGTTATGGTCGTCTGATGACGCCCCCGGATGAACCCACGCCCGCCCAGCCGGCGCCGCTGCGGGACGCGGCCACCGTCGTCCTGGTGCGCGACACCGCCGACGGCATCGAGGTGTTCCTGCAACGCCGCGTACAGCAGATGGCGTTCGCGGGTGGTGTCACGGTGTTTCCGGGTGGTGGTGTCGATCCGCGTGACGCCGACGCCGACATCGACTGGACCGGCCCGGACGCGGACTGGTGGGCCGATACGTTCCACACCGCCCCGAGCACGGCGCAGGCCCTGGTCTGCGCGGCGGTGCGGGAGACCTTCGAGGAGTGCGGGGTGCTGCTGGCCACCCGCCCCGACGGCACGGCGACGGACCCCGCGGCATATGCGGCGCAGCGTGCGCAACTCGTCGACAAGTCGCTGTCATTCGGCGAGTTCCTGCGCAGCGAGGGTCTGGCGCTGCGCGCCGACCTGCTGCGGCCACTCGCGCACTGGATCACCCCGATCATCGAGAAGCGCCGGTATGACACCCGCTTCTTCCTCGCCGCGATGCCCGAGGGGCAGACCGCCGACGCCGAGACCACCGAGGCAGAGGTGGCCCGATGGGTCCGGCCACAGGCGGCCCTGGATGCGTGGGCCGCCGGCGAGCACATCTTGCTGCCGCCGACCTGGGCGCAACTGACGCATCTGGCGCAGTTCGCGCACGTCGCCGACCTACTCGCCGCGGAGCCGGACATCGAGCCGATCGAACCGTCGGTGACACCCGGTGCCGGGATGGCGGGCCTGAAGTTCGAGGGGTCGGAGCGCTATTTCGCCGTCGCCGCCGATCGAGAGGTGCCGGGCCTCAGCCGCTGACGCTCCCCGCACCGCCCGAGGACGCGCCCAGGCCGGTCAGGACACCTGCGGCCGAGTCACGCCCGGCGAACAGCATCACGATGTCGCGCACCGGCGCCTCGACCGTGCGGCCCGATCCGAACTCCAGATCGACGTCGGTGGCGACGAAATGCACACCCGGGTGGTCGCGCCGAGGGTGAAACGGAAACCGCATCGGCCACAACCGCTGTGCGACCGCAGCCGCGGCATCGCACGGCATCGGGCGCTCGATGCCCAACGGAACCGCGATGTCCTGTCCGTGGACCAGCACGTCGAGAAGCGGCTCCATCTCGGTGATGCCGATCGCGTGACGCCTCGATCCGACCATCGCACGGATCTTGTCGGCCGCCTCGCCTTGCGGGATCGGGTCGTCGACCGCCAGCCGGCGGATCATCGCGTTGAATCGGAAACCCGAGCGCAGCATCGCGATCATCACGCGCACAGGGGACGGCTGGGCCTGTGACAGATGTACGGCGACGTCGCGGACAGACCAGCCGGTGCACAGCGATGCGGTGGCCAGCTGCTCGTCGGTCAGCGAATCGATCAGATCGGCGACGTCCAGGCGCTGTTCATCGATATGCCGCCAGATCGTGTCGGAATCCATCGCCGGCCTCCCGTGGATGAACCGAATTGGTCAGGATAACTGACTATATTAGTCAGGGAGACGTACTAAAGTCAACGGTATGGCCGACGACCAACCGGCGACCGGGGTCCTGATGTTCATCGCCCATCGCGCGACCGAGCAGCGCGTGATGGCGCGGATGGCCGACGCCGGCGCCGGCGACATCACGCTCGCGCAGGCGCGGCTGCTGCAGCGCCTCGCCCCGGAGCCGATGCGCCTGACCGACCTGGCCGAACAGGCCGGAGTGACCAAACAGACCGCCGGAGGACTCGTCGATCAGCTCGAAGCCATGGGTTATCTGCGGCGGGTACCCGACCCGTCCGACGGCCGCGCGCGACTCGTGACACTCAGCGACCGCGCCATCGCACTGTGCGCGACGGCGGCGCGGGAGGTGGAACTCGTCGAGGCGGAATGGCGAGAGTATCTGGGCGACAAGCAGTTCGACGCGCTCCGCACGGGGCTGATCGCCCTACGGGAGATCACCGATCCATATCGATGACATCGGCGTCGGTGTCATCGGCGCCGATGTCCTCGCGCTCGGCCCACTCCAGGAGGGTGTCGAGCCGGAACGCCTCGTCGTCGATCGTCGCGTGCAGGTCGCCGATCTCGGTGAACCGCGCGGGCATCGTCGCGATGGTGAAGTCGTCGGGTTCGATGTCGTCGATCTCCGACCAGCGGATCGGTGCGGACACCGTCGCCCGTGGGTTGCCCCGCACCGAATACGCCGCGGCCATCGTGTGATCGCGGGTGTTCTGGTTGTAATCGACGAACACCGCCGCCGGGTCGCGATCCTTGCGCCACCACGTCGTGGTCACGTCGTCGGGCGCGCGGCGCTCCACCTCGCGGGCGAACGCCAGCGCCGCCCGCCGTACCTGAGGGAATCCCCACTCCGGTGTGATGCGCACATAGATGTGCAGCCCCCGCCCGCCGGATGTCTTCGGAAAACCGCGGATGCCGAGTTCGTCGAGGGCCTCCTCGACGACGTGCGCGACCCGCTGGATTCGTGAGAACGGGCAATCGGGCATCGGGTCGAGGTCGATGCGCCACTCGTCCGGCGATTCCGGATCAGCGCGACGCGAGTTCCAGGGGTGGAACTCCACCGTCGACATCTGTACCGCCCAGATGACACTGCCGAGTTCGGTCACGCACAGTTCGTCGGCGGTGCGGCCGTACCGCGGGAACCACAGCTCGACGGTCTCCACCCAATCCGGGGCGCCCGCGGGCAACCGCTTCTGATGCACCTTCGGGCCGCTCACACCCTTCGGAAACCTATGGAGCATGCACGGACGGTCCCGCAGGGCGCGGACGATCCCGTCGCCGACCGACTCGTAGTAACGGGCCAGGTCGAGCTTGGTCTCGCCGCGTTCGGAGAAGTAGACGCGGTCCGGGCTCGACAGCCGGATGGTCCGGGCGCCCACCTGCAGTTCGACGGGTTCGCCCGCTGGTTTCGACGCCGCGGCCATGGCCCCACTGTATGGCCTGCGCGACCACGACGGCCGGTCAAACGGTAGCCTTCGCACATGCCTGAGTTCGTCACTCTCGAGACATCCGAAGACCATCCCGGCGTGGGCACCATCCTGCTCAACCGCCCGCCGATGAACGCTCTCAACCGGCAGGTGCAGACCGAGCTGGCGGCCGCCGCCGACGAGGCCACCCTGCGCGACGACATCAAGGCCGTCGTGGTCTACGGCGGACCGAAGGTCCTAGCCGCCGGCGCGGACATCAAAGAGATGAACGATATGACCTACGCCGAGATGAGCAAGGTCGCCGGCCGTCTGCAGTCCGCACTCGGGTCGATCGCCCAGATCCCCAAGCCCACCGTCGCCGCCATCACCGGATACGCGCTCGGTGGCGGACTCGAGGTGGCACTGGGCGCCGACCGGCGCATCGCCGGCGACAACGCCAAGCTCGGTGTTCCCGAGATCCTGCTCGGCGTCATCCCCGGCGGGGGCGGCACCCAGCGGCTCGCCCGGCTGGTCGGCCCGGCCAAGGCCAAGGACATGCTCTACACCGGCCGATTCGTGGATGCCGCCGAAGCGCTCGCGATCGGACTGGTCGACGAGGTCGTCGCGCCCGACGAGGTCTACAACGCCGCACTGCGATGGGCGGGACAGTTCGCCAACGCGGCGTCGATCGCGCTGGCGGCGGGAAAGCAGGCCATCGACGAGGGCATCGAGGTGGATCTGTCGACCGGTCTCAAGATCGAGGAGCACGTCTTCGCGGCGCTGTTCGCGACCGAGGACCGCAAGATCGGTATGGAGTCCTTCGTGGAGAACGGACCCGGCAAGGCGAAGTTCGTCGGTAAGTGACCCCTGTCGCCACCGCATACGACCGCCCATCGAGGAAGTGATCGAGCAATGACCACTGATGTGAACCCCGATCCGCAGCCGAATCCGCACGCCACCGAGGAGCAGGTGCAGGCTGCCCTGACCGACAGCAAACTCGCCCAGGTGCTCTACCACGACTGGGAGGCCGAGACCTACGACGACAAATGGTCGATCTCGTATGACGAACGCTGCATCGATTACGCACGTGGACGTTTCGACGCCGTCGCCGCCGATCAGCCCCTGCCGTACGAGCGGGCCATGGAACTCGGTTGCGGCACAGGCTTCTTCCTGCTCAACCTGATGCAGTCCGGCGTGGCGACGAAGGGGTCGGTCACCGACCTCTCGCCCGGCATGGTCAAGGTGGCGCTGCGCAACGCCGAGCACCTCGGACTCGACGTCGATGGCCGCGTGGCGGACGCGGAGAAGATCCCGTACGACGACAACACCTTCGACCTCGTCGTCGGACACGCTGTGCTGCACCATATTCCGGACGTCGAGCAGGCGCTGCGCGAGGTGTTGCGGGTCCTCAAGCCCGGTGGCCGGTTCGTGTTCGCCGGCGAGCCGACGACCATCGGTGACTTCTACGCCCGCTGGCTGAGTCGTGCGACCTGGTCGGCGACCACGAACATCACCAAGTTCGGTCCGCTGCAATCCTGGCGTCGTCCGCAGGCCGAACTCGACGAGTCCTCGCGGGCCGCCGCGCTCGAAGCCGTCGTCGACATCCACACCTTCGACCCCGCCGACCTCGAGCGCATGGCGCGCAATGCCGGTGCCGTGCAGGTGAAAACGGCCACCGAGGAACTCGCCGCCGCGATGCTGGGCTGGCCGGTGCGTACCTTCGAGGCCGCTGTCCCGCCGGGGAAGCTCGGCTGGGGGTGGGCGACGTTCGCGTTCAACGGCTGGAAGCGGCTGACCTGGCTGGACGAGAAGGTGCTGCGGAAAGTGGTGCCGCCCAAGTTCTTCTACAACGCGATCGTGACGGGCATCAAGCCGTAGCCGCGACGAACTCTTCAGGACGCGGCCGATGGGATACGCCTTCACCCCCGACGATGTCGCGTTCCTGCGCTCCGCGGATGGTGTCGCGGCGCTGGAAACCGTTGCGACACTCGGCCTTGACAGTCGAAGCATGCTGTCCGACATCGCCGCTACGAGGTCTCGGTACCCGGGTCGCGACGCGGCGCTCATCGAGACGATGCTGTGCCGTCGGCGCGGGCGCGCGAAACTGCGTGCGGCGGACGCCATGCTCTTCACCGACGACGCGTTGCAGCAGGCGACGGCGACCGCGGTGGCCGCGCACCGGGCCGCCGAGATCGCCGGCCGCCACCCGGGGGCGGTGGTGCACGACGTCACCTGCTCGATCGGCGCGGAACTCATGGAACTCGCTGCACGGCAGGATATTTCCGGGGTCATCGGCAGCGACCTGGATCGGGTGCGGGTGGCCATGGCGGCGCACAACACCGCCGTCGGATCACGGCCCGTCACGCTGCTCGTCGCCGACGCGCTCACCCCGACGTCGACGGCGGACGTGGTGCTCGCCGATCCGGCACGCCGCACCGGGGCGGGCCGCGTGTTCCGGATCGACGAGCTGACCCCGCCGCTCCTCGACCTCCTCACCACCTATGTGGGCCGCCCGATGGCGGTCAAATGCGCACCGGGACTGGACTATCGGCTGCTGCGCGAGCGATACGGGTTCTCCGGGCAGGTGCAGATCGTCTCCCTCGACGGCGCGGTGCGCGAGGCGTGCCTGTGGACCGAACGCACCGGAGAACCGACGCGGCGGGCCACCGTGTTGCGCACCGCATCCGACGGCTCGGTGTCGGCCTACGACGTCACCGACCACGACGCCGACGATGTCGCGGCCGGCGAGATCGGGGAGTGGCTCATCGATCCCGACGGCGCCGTCGTGCGTGCCGGCCTCGTGCGTAATTACGCTGCCCGACACGGCCTGTGGCAGATCGACCCGCAGATCGCCTATCTGACCGGAACCACCGTGCCGCCGGGCGAACGGGGATTCCGGGTTCTCGAGGTGACCGGCACCGGTGAGCGGGAACTGCGCAAAGCGCTGGCCGCCCGCGACTGCGGCCGACTCGAGATCCTCGTTCGTGGCCTCGACGTCGATCCCGATCGCCTGCGGAAACGGTTGAAGCTCAAGGGCTCAGCGCCGCTGGCCCTCGTACTCACCCGCATCGGCCGCAAGGGCGTCGGCATCCTCTGCGAGGAGGGGCGCCGGTTCTGAGCGGTGTCGTCGGATGGCGGTGCACAGCACGGCGGCGATCACACACAGCCCCGCGGCGATGTGGAATGCGTTGTCGTAGCTGCCCTGCACGTCGCGGATGTAGCCGGCGCCGAACGCCGCCACCGCGGCGCCGAGCTGATGCGACGCGAACACCCAGCCGAACACCACCGGCGTGGACGCGCCGAAGTACTCGCGGCAGATGGCGATGGTCGGCGGCACGGTGGCCACCCAGTCGAGGCCGTAGAAGATGATGAACACCCAGGTGCTCGGTTCGGCGTCGGGGGACAGCAGCATCGGCAGCACCAGCAGCGACGCCCCGCGGCCCAGGTAGTAGACGACGAGCAGGATGCGGGCATCGACGCGGTCGGTGAGCCAACCGGAGAACACGGTGCCGGCGACGTCGAAGATGCCGATCGTCGCCAGCAACGAGGCCGCCACCGTGGTGGGCATGCCGTGATCGTGCGCGGCCGGGATGAAGTGCGTGCCGATGAGTCCGTTCGTGGTCATGCCGCAGATCGCGAAACTTCCGGCGAGCAGCCAGAAGGCGGGCACCCGCGCGCCCTGCACCAGGCCCCGCGCGGCCGCACCGAAGCTGCCGTTGGGGAGCGCTTCCTCCGGCGCGTCGGCGGCCGCGCCGTAGGCGGCGGTGCCGACGTCGCGCGGGTGATCGCGGATCATCAACAGCACCAACGGGATCACCGCCAGCGCCGCGATCGTGACGACCAGAGAAGCCGTGCGCCACCCGTAGGAGTCGGTGACGTGCGCGATCAGTGGCAGGAAGATCAGCTGCCCGGTGGCGCCGGCCGCCGTCAGAATGCCGGTCACCAGCCCACGGCGCGCGACGAACCAGCGCGTCGACACCGTCGCGACGAAACCCATGGAGATGGAACCGGTCCCGAGGCCGACCAGCACGCCCCACAGCAGCAGGAGTTGCCAGCCCGCGGACATGAACACCGACAGTCCGGTGCCGGCGGCGATGAGCAGAAGGGCGCCGGTCAGCACGGGGCGGATGCCGAAACGGTCCATCAGGGCGGCGGCGAACGGTGCCGTCGCACCGAAGAGGACCATGTTGATCGACATGGCGGCACCGATTGTCGCGTGCGACCAGCCGAACTCCATGTGCAGCGGGTCCATCATCACGCTCGGTACGGCGCGGAATCCGGCGGCGCCGATGATCGCGATGAAACTCGCGGATGCCACCCACCATGCCCAATGGACCCGCCCCAGCACGGGTGTTCTCGTCATGCCGACCATCGTCGCCGATCACCGACGGTTGACGCCAGTGGCATGATTGCCACTATGCCGGAAGAGTCTGCCACACCGCATCCTCGTCGCCATCGGGTCGTGGTGCTGTGGTTGCCACCGATCGTCGGCTTCGACGCGACCATGCCGTCGCTGCTGTTCGGGCAGGCCGTCGACGCCGACGGTGAGCCCCTCTACGACGTGATCACCTGCTCGCTCGACGCCGGTCCGGTCGAGTCGACGACCGGCTACCAGATGGTCGCCGCGTCGGGGCCCGAGGTGCTCGCCACCGCCGACACGGTCATCGTGCCCGGCACTCGCAGCGAACCCGCCCGCAGCACGGGGGTGTTGTCCGAGGCGCAGGCCGCGGCGCTGTCGACGATCCGGCCCGGCGCGCGTGTCGTCTCCATCTGTACCGGTGCCTTCGTCGTGGCGGCGGCGGGGTTGTTCGACGGCCGCCGTGCCACGACGCACTGGCGCCAGGCCGGCGCGTTCCGGCGACTCTTTCCGACCATCGGACTCGACGAGTCGGTGCTCTTCGTCGACGAGGGTCAGGTGCTCAGTTCGGCGGGCCTGGCCGCCGGAATCGACCTGTGCCTGCACATCATTCGGCGAGACCACGGCGCGAGGGTGGCCAACGCCGTCGCGCGGTACTGCGTCGTGCCGCCGTGGCGGGAAGGTGGCCAGGCGCAGTTCATCGAGCGGCAGGTGCCCGAGACCGACGAGCGGAGTACCGCGGCGACACGGGCGTGGGCGGCTGCACATCTGACCGAACCGCTCTCGGTCGCGCAACTCGCCGCGCACGCCGGGATGAGCGCGCGCACCTTCAGCCGGCGGTGCCGCGAGGAGACCGGGCTGTCGCCGGGGGCGTGGGTGCTGCGGCAGCGCACCGCCTACGCCCGGGAACTGCTCGAGACGCAGGCGTTGTCGGTCGACGCGGTGTCCGAACGCGCGGGGCTCGGCTCGGCCGACAACCTGCGCCACCATCTTCGCCGGGAACTCGGGATGTCGCCCTCGGCGTACCGGAAGACCTTCGCGGGGAGCCGGGCTGCCGGCTGACTGCGGTGAGGGCGCAAACGCCCAGGCTGCCACCTCGTTCCCATCGTGCACACCGGGAACGTGGTTGCGGGATGGGATCGAATGGCCGACGTCGCCGACGATGTCACCGGAATCTCGGCCAGCCGTCGAGGATCGGTGACACATGCTCGGGAGAGGTCAGGCGCTCCAACACAAGTCGCAGGGGTGGCCACGCCTCCCGGCCTTTGCGGGTGACCGCGTAGGCGGTGAGCTGCAACCCGGGTTGTCCCAGCGGCAGCACCTTCAGACCCTCGCGTGCCGGTCGGTGCAGCGGCAGCAGGGCCACGCCGTAGCCGGCCAGGATGAGATCCTCGACGAGTTCCAGACTGTCGATCTGATGGGCGATCTTCGGCATGAAACCGGACAGCGCCGCCAGCGTCCGTACCGCCGACTCGTCGGCACTGTTGCGGGAGTTGACAATCCAGTACCGCTCCGCGTAATCGGACAGGTCGACACGGTCCGATGCGTCGTCTGGTACGGCGAGTCCCCAGGGTGTGGACCACAGCGCGGTGCTGTGCAGGACGGGATCGGGTGTGGCCGGTGCCAGGTTGTAGTCGTAGGACAACGCGAGATCGAGGTCGTCGTCGACCAGCAGCCGGAACGCCTCGATGGGTTCGTACTCGCTGACGACGGTGTGCACACCCGGATGCGCGTCGGCCAGTTCGGCCAGGACGGGCAGCAGCGACACCCGGATGCCGGTGGCGAACCCACCCACCCGCACGGTCCCCGCCGGTTCGGCATCCGGGTCGAGGTCACGCAGTGCGGCATCGACCCCGGCGAGGATGGTCACGGCGTGGTCGGCCAGCCGCTGCCCGGCCGGGGTCAGCCGAACCCGTCGCCCGGCCGGCTCGATGAGTGGAGTCTTGACCTGCCGGGTCAGCGCGGCGATCTGCTGCGACACGGTCGAGGTCGTCAGACGGTAACTGTCGGCGACCGCGCGCATCGAGCCCAGCCGTGACAGAGCCAGCAGCAGTTCCAGGCGCCGGAGATCCATCCCCCGATTGTCCATATTTCATGAACGGTATGTCCAGGAAAATCACGTGGACATGAACGGTTCGGCCGGTCTTCAATGACTGCATGCAGTACGACTCGGCACGCACCGGTACGACGATGGCCGTCGCATCGATGCTGTGCGTCCAGCTCGGCCTGGCGGTGTCGGTAACGATGATCGATCGCGTCGGGGCCGAGGGGGCCGGCTGGCTCCGGTTGGTCTGGGCCGGCGTGATCCTGCTCGTCGTCGTGCGCCCGCGGCCGACCGTGTTCACCCGTCGGACATTCGGCATGGCCGTCGTCCTGGGGATCGTGACCGCGGGCACGGTGCTGTTGTTCATGGGTGCGGTCGCGCGCATTCCGCTCGGCACCGCCAGCGCGATCGAGTTCCTCGGACCTCTGGGCGTTGCGGTCGCGACGGGGCGGGGCGGCAGGCGCATCGTGTGGCCGGTGCTGGCCGCGATCGGGGTCGTCCTGCTGACCCAGCCGTGGTCCGGCGCCGTGGATGGGGTCGGCGTCCTCTTCGCGCTGGCCGCCGCGGCGTGTTGGGGCGGCTACATCCTGCTGACGCAGCGTGTCGGCGACGAGGTGGTCGGACTCCACGGGCTGGCCGTGTCGATGCCGGTCGCCGGTCTCGTCGCGACGATCATCGCGGGCCCGGCCACGCTCGGCCGGATGACTCCGGACCTGTGGCTGATCGGTCTGGGCATGGCGATCCTGCTTCCCGTGGTGCCGTTCGCCCTGGAAATGCAGGCGCTGCGGCGGCTGACCACGTCGGCCTTCGGCACACTGATGGCACTGGAACCCGGCTTCGCGATGGTCATCGGCACGCTCGTCCTGCACCAGATACCCGGCCCGGCATCGCTCGCCGGCAGTGCGCTGGTGGTGATCGCCGGCATCGGCGCGGCGAGACAAGGGGCGCGTACCGGCACTCCGGTGGTCGAATCGGTGCCTGGGGAGCGCCCGATCGACGAGGAAGCGTTCAGCGGAACGCGGTCTCCGTAGCCGATCCGTCCTCGGCGACTATCGGGCGTCGATCTCGCTCTTGGAATCGAAGAAGTACACCTTGCCGATGTTGGTCGCCACCGCGATCTGGCCCCTGGGCGACACCGCGACACCGGTGGTGAACCCCACCGACTCCGGCAGCGACAGGGTTCGTAGCGTCTTGCCGTCCGACGTCGACACCTCGGTCAGCGACAGCGAGTCCTTGCCCGCGTCGCGCACCACGGTCCACGCGGTGTTCTGCGCGGTCAGGGTGGACAGGCTGACGGTCGCGAGATCCCTGCGCTGCCACACCAATTCGGCGTGATCACCCTTGTCGCGCAGCAGCGTCAGCGGCGCGCCGAGCACCCCGGTCGGGAGGATCAGCCCGTCGGGTGACACCGACATCGTCGCGAACCCGTAGCCGCCGTTGTTGTAGCTCCACTTCGTCTTCCCGGTGGCGGCGTCCAGCGCGACGATCTGCCCGAGACGGCCGAACGCGTAGACGGTGTTTCCGTCGGCGGACACGGTCGTCGGCCCGACCACGCCACCGGGGATGTCCGCGTGCCAGATCTCGCGCACCACCCGCGCGCCGCCGTCCTTGCCGTACGACATCGCGCGGACCTGCGAGGCGATCGTGCCCTGGGGCCAGAAGTTGAGGAAGAACCGTTCGTGTTCCGCGTCGACGGCCGCCGGCGCCGGAACCGCGCACCGCGGACCATCGGTCACGCAGTCACCGAATCCTTCGAGCGCGTCGTCGGGGTTGGCGTCGGCGCGCAGGCGCACCTCGGGTGCGGTGAACTCGTTGGTCTGGGTGTTGATCAGCAGGATCTGGCCCTGGGTGGTCACCACCAGGACCTCGCCCGGCGCGGCGAACTTCGCCGACAGCGGCACCCCGATCACCGGCATCTGCCAGCGGATCGCGCCGCCGGCGTTGAACGCCAGGAACTTGGCCTGCTCGCCGACGTACGGCTGGTCGTACTGATCGACGAGGAGCGCGCTGACACCGATTCCCTCCCGCATCCGTTTGCAGAAGTTCTTACGACCGGTACGCGGATCGAGGACGAAGAGGTTGCAGCCGTTGTTCGTGGTCGCCGTGACACCGACGTTCGACTGGTTCGACAGCGTGATCGGCGCGGTGATCGGTCCGCCGGTCGGTCGGGTCCAGCTCAGCTCCAGGTCGTCGGGCACGCTCGGATACGCATAGTTGGAGTTGCCGGCGTTGCCGCCGTAGCTCGACCAGCCGGGGCTGGCCACCGAGCGGACATCGATGTGGCCGTCGGAGCAGGCGGCGACGACCAGGGCGACGACGGCGAGCACGATCGCGGCAGGGAGTCGACGGATCGCTCGACGCCGGTCGGCTGCCTCGGGCATCTGGGCTCCTGTCAGATCGTGCACGCGGTGGCCGTGTCGGACGACGGGCCAGCGACGAGCCTATCGTGTCCGGAATTCCGCTCGGTTAGGGTTTGTCGTCATGACGACGATGTGGAATGCCTCCTACCGGTCACGATGGCGGGCGGCCCGCCGGCGCGACCCGGCGCAGGTCCGGTTCCTCACCGTCGACTCGTTGCGATGGGTGCTGCGCAACCGGGCCTACAGCCCCTGGTACCTGGTCCGCTACTACCGGCTCGCCCGCTTCCGGATGGCCAACCCGCACATCGTGCTGCGCGGGATGGTGTTCCTCGGCCGCAACGTGGAGATCCACGCGACCCCGGAGATGTCGCGGATGGAGATCGGCCGGTGGGTGCACATCGGTGACGGCAACTGCATCCGCTGCCACGAGGGCAGCCTGAAGATCGGCGACAAGACCGTGTTCGGCTGCAACAACGTCGTCAACTCCTACCTCGACCTGGAGATCGGCGGATCGACGCTGATCGCCGACTGGTGCTACATCTGCGATTTCGACCACAAGATGGACGACATCACCCTGCCCATCAAGGACCAGGGCATCGTCAAGGGCCCGGTGCGGATCGGTCCCGACACCTGGGTGGCGGCCAAGGTGTCGGTGCTGCGCAACACGATCGTCGGCCGCGGCTGTGTGCTCGGGTCGCATGCCGTCGTCAAGGGGGAGATCCCGGACTTCTCGATCGCCGTCGGCGCACCCGCGCGGGTGGTCAAGAACCGGAAGGACGCCTGGGCGTCGACCGCGGCCGAGCGTGCCGAACTCGAGCGCGCGCTGGCCGATATCGAACGCAAGAAAGCCGCTGCGGCGCAACGGAAACCATGACCGTTTCGGTCAGATCCGACGACGCCGACGGGTAGCTCGTGCGGCCGGGGTCGAGCGGCCGAAGTATCGCCGGCTCGAGGTTGCTATTCCCCCGATGCCCCCGGATCCCGTTCGGGCAGTGGGCGTTCCGGGATGTCCGGACGTCCGATGGCGTGGCGCACCCGGCGTTTCGCGGCGAGGTAGACCCCGGCGGTCCGTTCGGCCACCTCGCCCCAGGAGAACTCGGCGGTGAGGCGCTCGCGGGCGGCCCGTGCGCGGGTCGCCGCGGCATCCGGATCGCTCAGGGTGGCCCGGACCGCGCCCGCGAGGCCTGCGACATCGCCGGGCGCGAAGGTCAGGCCGGTGGTCGGGTCGCTGACGGCTTCACCCAGCCCACCCGCCGTCGACACCACGAGCGGAGCGCCGGTCGCCGCGGCCTCCAGGGCGACGATCCCGAACGGTTCGTACCGGCTCGGCAGCACGATCGCCGAGCAGCGGTGCATCAACGCGACCAGTTCGTCGTGGTCGACGCCCCCGACGAACCGCACGGCCCGTGTGACCCGGTATCCCCGCGCCTGCTCGGTGAGCCACTCGTACTGGGTGCCGGTGCCGGCGATGGTCAGCCGGGTGCCGGGGTGGGTGCGCCGGATGCGGGGGAGCGCGGCCAGCAGATCCTGCACGCCCTTCTCGTATTCGAGGCGCCCGGCGAACAGCAGTTCCGGCGGACCGACCGTGGCCGGGCGCGCCGCGAACGGCCACGTCCGGACGTCGATGCCGTTGTGGATCACCGAGATGTCGGCCAGTTCGGGCCCGAACAGTCGGCTCACCTCGTCGTGCATGGACGCCGAACACGTGATGAGCGAGTCGGATTCGCGGGCCAGCCACCACTCGACCGAGTGCACCTGCCGGTTGACCGGCCCGCTGACCCAGCCGCTGTGCCGGCCGGCCTCGGTGGCGTGGATGGTGGAAACCAGTGGTACGTCGAAGTATTCGGCAGCCATGATCGCCGGATGCGCGACCAGCCAGTCGTGGGCATGCACCACATCCGGCGCCCAGCTCGCGGACGAGTCCGAATAGCGTTCCCCGGCAAGGGCTTTCAACCCGCCCCGGATGAGGGCGTGCCCCATTGCGAGCGTCCACGCCATCATGTCGCGGGTGAAGGAGAACTCGGGCGGATCCTCGGCGACCGCGACGATTCGCACACCGTCGACCGTGGTGTCGGTGGTCGGATGGCTCAGCGCGTCGGTACCCGTGGGCCGTCGGGTCAGGACGACGATCTCGTGACCGGCCGCGGCGAGTTCGGTCGCCAGGTGGTGGACGTGCCGGCCGAGTCCGCCGACGACGACCGGCGGGTACTCCCAGGACACCATCAGGATCTTCATCGCTCCACCCCCAGCGCGGTCGTCATCTCCGTCCGCCGCGCAGTCGTCGTGCATCGAGGCCGCCGAACAGATTATCCGCTCGCGACCAATCGGCGGCCAGCGTCGCCGCCTGCTCGTTCCGCCCCCGGAGTGCCACGTCGCAGATCTCCCGGGTCGCATGCGCGTGTTTGTGCGCCCTGTCCACAGCGTAAGCGGCCGCGGTGTCCTTGGACACCATGAACGGCCAGTCCGATGCCACGGTGAGCAGCGTCTCCCGCACGATCTGGTCGGCGATCCGGTTGCGGCAGGTACCCGGCTGCACCAACTTGTCGACGGCGTCGAGCGCGGTCTCGGTGACCTCCCGGTTGAGTTGCACCAGATGCTGCACCTGCGGCCCGTTCCACACCCGCCAGTCCTTGCCGGATCCCCACGACGAGGCGGGCAGGTCGACCGGTGCGCCGACGAACCCGTCGCGCTTGGCCGACGCGAGCGTGCCCACGCGCACCCCCGCCTCGGGCAGCCGCCGCAGCAGCCGTTCCAGCCAGACCGGGCCCTCGTGCCACCAGTGACCGAACAACTCGGTGTCGAACGCGGCCACGACCAGCGCCGGACGTCCTTGCCGCGCCGATTCGTCGACGAGTCGACGGCGGATCACGCCGATGAAGTCGTCGACGTGGCGGTCGATGACCGCGTCGGCGCGATCCGGATCGTAGGGCTTCTTCTCCTCCGACGGCACACCGCGGCCGGTCACCCGCGACGGTTTCAGGCCGGTCATGTGGTCGTAGGTGTGGAAATCGCGGTAGGCGGCATGGCCCGGATACCCCGACTTCGGTGACCACACCCGGTAGGAGACGACGAGGTCGCGCCCGAAGGCCACCACGTCGGTGTCGCCGACGGGCCGTCCCAGCGCGGTGTCACCGTGCAGCGTCGGGCCGTCGACCATGAAATGGCCGACACCGGCTGCGGCGTATTCGGCCTCCATCCCGGGGGCGAACGCACACTCCGGTGCCCAGATGCCGGCCGGGTCGTGGGCCCAGCGCGCATGCGCATCGGCGAGACCCTCGGTCAGCGAGAATCGCCGCAGCCGCGGATGCAGCAGCGGGGCGAACGGATGGGCGAGCGGCCCACCGAGGATCTCGACGACACCGGAGGCGGCCAGGGTGCGGATCTGCGGGCTGCCGCCGTGGCACCAGTGCTGCTCGAAATCGGCGATGGCCTGCGCCGCCGCGCGGTACTCGCGTCGGCCCAGTTCCTGTCGGTCGGCGTCGGCATCCACCGCCGCCTCGACCGCGCGCAGCTGCCAGTCGGCGAGCCACTCGAACATCGATGCGCAGCAGTGTGGGTCGTCGAGCTGGGCGGCGAGTACCGGGGTGATGCCCAGCGAGAACTGGTCGCGCAGACCGTCGTCGGCAAGGCGCCGCAGCATGGCGAACACCGGCAGGTACGACGCCGCCCACGATTGATAGAGCCACTCCTCACCGACCGGCCAGCGTCCGTGGTTGGCGAGCCAGGGCAGGTGGGAGTGCAGGACGAGGCTGAATTGTCCGGGTATCGCGGACGATGCAGAGGCGCTCACGTACGAATGCCGCTCGTTCAGGGCCGGACGGCTATGGCGAGCAGGTCGAGGCTCGCGTCGATGTCCACGCCCGCGCCACGCGCATCGAGGACGGCGAAGTCGTCGGTGGTGATCGCCGCGACGTCGTCGGCGAGGTCGGCGGGCCACGGCTCGCCCGCGAGTGCGCGATCGATCTGGGCGTCGATGATCGAGCCGCCCCATCTCGTGTCGAGCTCGGTCAACCGCGGCCCGTGGAAGGTGCCGAGCATCGACGAGACCGCGAATCCTCCGTCGGACAGCAGTTCGGTCAGTTCGTCCGCATGCAGTTCCCGGGTGTGGAAGGGATTGAGCGGGGTGTCGCGGCCGGGGGAGAAGGTGATGCGGTTCGGCGTGGAGATCAGCAGCTCACCACCGGGCCGCAGCACCCGGCGGCACTCGGCGATGAACGCCGCCTGATCCCAGAGATGCTCGATCACCTGGAAGTTCACCACCACGTCCACCGAGGCATCCGGCAGGGGCAGGTCGATCAGGTTGCCCCGGTGGACGTTCAGTCCCGGATAGCGCCGGCGCGTGTGCTCGACCGCGGACTCGTCGTAGTCCACGCAGGTCACCGACGATGCGACCGACGCCAGCATCGCCGCGCCGTAGCCCTCGCCCGAACCGGCCTCCAGCACGTCCCGGCCCGCGCATCGGTCGAGCACGTACGCATACGCGACCTCGTGACGCCGGAACCAGTAATTCTCCTCGCGAATCCCCGGGACGGTCCGCTCGCCGGTCAGCGCGAGGGTCTCGTGTGCGTCGGTCATCCCAAGGAGACTAGGGCATCACACACGGCGTCGGTTCTCCCCGTTCGATCGCCGCAGCACGCTCGCGGATCCGCGCGACGGCGTGGCGTTGATCTCATTTCGTGCCGGTCCCGGGATGTCGTCGGAGCACACGGAGCGCGTCGGCGCGGGACCCTACCGGTGCGTCTTTCGGCCGATCGAGGCGAGCGAGCGCTCGGCAAACCACGTGCTCGCGGCCGATTGAGGGCGAGTATCACTCGACGGCCCGTCGCGCCAGTGCGCGGCGGTGCGCCGATGTCGTCGTGCGCCGACCGGTGCGTTGTGTGAGGTAGTCGGTGTTTTGTGCGGCTTGGGCCCCGCGCTAAAGTGGGGAAGACCCACAGCAACTTACTGGGCGGTAAGGTGCTCTAACCAACGCAGGAGGTCGACGCAGACCCATGACAAACATTGTCGTTCTGATCAAGCAGGTCCCGGACACGTACTCCGAGCGCAAGCTCACCGATGGCGATTACACGCTGGATCGTGAGGCCGCCGATGCGGTCATCGACGAGATCAACGAGCGTGCCGTCGAAGAGGCCCTGCAGATCAAGGAGGCCAACGGTGGCGAGGTGACCATCCTCACCGCCGGTCCCGAGCGTGCCACGGAGGCCATCCGCAAGGCGCTGTCGATGGGTGCCGACAAGGCCATCCACATCAAGGACGAGTCGATGCACGGGTCGGACGCCGTCCAGACCGCCTACGTGCTGGCCCGCGCACTGGGCACCGTCGAAGGTGTCGAGCTGGTCATCGCCGGTAACGAGGCCACCGACGGTCGCGTCGGCGCGATCCCCGCGATGATCGCCGAGTACCTCGAACTCCCGCACCTGACCCACCTGCGCAAGCTGGAGGTCGACGGCGAGACGCTGAAGGGCGAGCGCGAGACCGACGACGGCATCTACCACGTCGAGGCGCAGCTGCCGGCCATCGTGAGCGTCAACGAGAAGATCAACGAGCCCCGGTTCCCGTCGTTCAAGGGCATCATGGCCGCCAAGAAGAAGGAAGTCTCGGTCGTCACCCTGGCCGAGATCGACGTCGAGGCATCGGATGTGGGCCTGGACAACGCCGGTTCGACGGTGCTCTCGTCCACGCCGAAGCCGCCGAAGACCGCCGGTGAGCGCGTCTCCGACGAAGGTGACGGTGGCACCAAGGTCGCCGAGTACCTCGTGTCGCAGAAGATCATCTGACCTTCCGACATCCTCTGGCGAAACCCCACACCCTTTCTGTAGGAGAGAATTACCACCATGGCTGAAGTACTCGTGCTCGTCGAGCAGGACGCCGAAGGCGCCCTGAAGAAGGTCACCAGCGAGCTCATCACCGCTGCCCGCGCCCTGGGCTCCCCGTCGGCGGTCGTCGTCGGCAAGCCCGGCACCGCCGACGGCATCATCGACGGTCTCAAGGAGGCCGGCGCCGAGAAGGTCTACGTCGCCGAATCCGACGACGCCGCAAGCTACCTGATCTCCCCGCAGGTCGACGTGCTCTCGTCGATCGCCGAGCAGGCCGGCCCGGCCGGCATCGTCGTCGCCGCGACCGCCGATGGCAAGGAGATCGCCGGCCGTCTGGCCGTGCGCCTGGGCTCGGGCGTGCTCGCCGACGTCATCGACGTCAAGGAAGGCGGCGTGGGCGTGCACTCGATCTTCGGTGGCGCGTTCACCGTCGAGGCCCAGGCCAAGGGCGACGTGCCGATCATCTCGGTCCGCCCCGGTGGCGTCGAGGCCGCACCGGCCGCCGGTGCCGGCGAGCGCGTCGACGTCGAGGTGCCGGCCCAGGAGGGCGGCGTCAAGATCACCAGTGTCGAGCCCAACGTCGGCGGCGACCGTCCCGAGCTCACCGAGGCCACCATCGTGGTCTCCGGTGGCCGCGGTGTCGGCAGCGCGGAGAAGTTCTCCGTCGTCGAGGATCTCGCCGACTCGCTCGGTGCCGCCGTCGGCGCCTCGCGTGCCGCGGTCGACTCCGGCTACTACCCGGGACAGTTCCAGGTCGGTCAGACCGGCAAGACCGTCTCGCCGCAGCTCTACGTCGCGCTCGGCATCTCCGGTGCCATCCAGCACCGCGCTGGCATGCAGACCTCCAAGACCATCGTCGCGGTCAACAAGGACGAAGAGGCCCCGATCTTCGAGATCTCGGACTTCGGTGTGGTCGGCGACCTGTTCAACGTCGCACCGCAGCTGACCGACGAGGTCAAGAAGCGCAAGGGCTGAGCATCCCGCAGGCGCCGCCTCGGCGCTGAAATCCTCGATGACCCCTCGGACCTCGTGTCCGGGGGGTCATCTGCGTGTCGGCGTCCATTCATCCCGCATCGAGGGTGTTCACCGACGCGGCGCCGACACGCCACATCGACGTCGCCGTGGAGTCGTCCGGCCTGGCTTTCATCAGGACATGACAGTCACGATGCCGGCGCGCACCCGGACGATCCTCGACACCGGCGAGCTCACCGTCGAGATCACCGACGATCCTGCCGACATCGACGCCGTGCAGCGGCTGCGCTACCGGGTGTTCGCCGACGAGCCCGGGTTCTCCGACATCATCGGTGACTCGGCCACCGGGCGCGACGCCGACCGCTTCGACGAGTTCTGCGACCACCTGATCGTGCGGCACCGGACCGACGGTCTGATCGGGTGCGCCCGACTGCTCCCGCCGGATCGCGCCTCGGCGGCCGGTGGCTGGTACACCGCCACCGAGTTCGACATTCGCGGGCTCGACGAAATACTTCCCGCCACAGTCGAAATGGGCCGGGTGTGCGTCGCCACCGGCCACCGTCAGGGTTCGACCACGGCCCTGATGTGGGCTGCGCTCTTGACCTACCTCGACGAGGATGATCACCACTACCTGATGGGCTGCGTCTCGGTGCCGCTGGGCGGGCCCGGCCCGCGTGGCTCGGCGCTGCGGGGATTGCGAGATGCCCTGCGCGACAAGCACTGTGCACCGTGGATTGCATACCCGCATCGTCCGCCGGTGATCGACGGCCGGCAGCTCGACGACATCGCACCGCCGGATGTCCTGACCGTGCCGCCGCTGATGCGGGCTTACCTGCGGCTCGGTGCGCGGGTGAGTGGTGACCCCGCCATCGACGAGATCTTCGACGTCGGCGACTTCGTCACGATCATCGACCGGTCCCGCGGGAACGCCCGCTACCTCGAACGATTACGTTCTGCCGCAACACGACTCGCACCCGGAGGGTGACATGACCGCATTGCTGGCCACATCGGAAGCACTCGCCGGGCCCTACGACGAGGTCCTTGCGGCGCCGCGACCGCAGATTGCATCCGTACCCGTCCGGCATGCCTGGTATCCCACCAGTCCGTGTGGCGAGCACTGCCGCAGGCCCGATCTCGACGCCGCCGTGGGGAAACTGCTTGTGGCGCTTCGCTTGCTGCGGCTCGCACTCGCGGTTGTCGTCCTCGTCGTACTCGGGATGCTGGTGTCACCGACGCCTCGCCTCGTGCGCCGCAGTTACCTCCGGATGGCCGCGCGCGGCCTGCTGTCGGCGATCGGGGTGCGGGTCGACATCGACGACCGGCGCCCCTACGCGACCAGCACCCGTGGGCTCGTCGTCGCCAACCACATCTCCTACCTCGACATCCTCGCGCTCGCCGTGGTCAGTCCCGCGCACTTCGTCGCCAAGTCCGACGTGGCGGACATGTCGGTGATCTCGGGGCTCGCGCGGCGGTTGGGGGTGATCACCATCAAACGCGACTCGCTGCGCGACCTGCCGGCGGTGATCGACGACGCGGTCGCCCGCCTGCACCGCGACAGCTCGGTGGCGGTCTTCCCCGAGGGCACCACCTGGTGTGGACGGGAGCAGGGCCGATTCCGTCCGGCGTTCTTCCAGGCCGCCATCGACGCCGGCGTGCCGGTCATCCCGATCCGGCTCGGGTTCCGCACGGCCGCGGGCGACAGCGCGGCCGCGAGCTTCATCGGCGACGACACACCCGCCGACACCCTGCGCCGCGTCCTGCACACACGCGGCCTCACGGTGCACGTCCGCGTGCACGAACTGCAGTTGCCCACCGGCGACCGCCGATCGCTCGCGGCGCGGTGCGAAGAGCTGCTGGCGGCATAGGAGCGCCGAGTCCCCGCCGGCCTTGGTGAGCGGCGAGTCCCCGCCAAGGCGTGGCGAGCCCCGAGTCCCCGCCGGCCTTGGTGAGCGGCGAGTCCCGGCCATGGCGTGGCGAGCGGCGATCTTCCGCCGGCTGAGCCGCCCGGAGCGATAGCGGAGGGCGAGTCGAAGCCACTCGCTCAACCAGCCCGACGCCACCACATATCACATATATGTATGATGCCCTCATGACTTCCGCACTCACCCGCACCGAGGCCCAGCAGCGATTCGCCGAGCTCAGGGCGCATGGCGGACTGGTCGACGACGCCGAACTCGACGCGGTCTGGGCCGGCCTGGCAACCCTGACGCCCACTGAACTCTTCGGCGCCTGGAAGGGTGGCGAGTTCGTCACCGGCCACGCGGCCAACGGCCTGCTCGACAAGTCCGGCTGGTACGGCAAGACCTTCACCTCGCGCAACGACGTGCAGCCACTGATCTGCCGTGACGCCGACGGCAACCTGTTCTCCAACACCAAACTCGGCAAGGGCGAGGCCAGCCTGTGGTCCATCGAGTTCCGCGGCGAGGTCACCGCGTCGATGGTCTACGACGGGCAGGCCGTCATCGACCACTTCAAGCGGGTCGACGAGAACACGGTCATGGGCATCATGAACGGCAAGGCGGGCGTCGTCGACGGTCGGTATCTGTACTTCTACCTCGACCGGGTCTGATCGTCCGCGACGCGCGGGAATTGGTTGCCCACGCAACCGCGTTTATCCTTGGCAACGACATGTCCATGCCTTCTCGCGCCCCGGTCTACCTCGATCACGCCGCGTCGACTGCGATGCTGCCCGACGCCATCGAGGCGATGACCGCTGTCTACGCCCAGCCCGGTAACGCCTCGTCGCTGCACGGTTCGGGGCGCTGGGCGCGACGCCGGCTCGAGGAAGCGCGCGAATCCATCGCCCGCTCGATCGGCGCCCGACCCTCCGAGGTCATCATCACCAGCGGCGGCACCGAGGCCGACAACCTCGCCGTCAAGGGCATCTACTGGGCACGACGCGAGCAGAACCCGGATCGGCGGCGGGTCATCGTCTCCGCGGTGGAACATCACGCGGTGCTCGACCCCGCGACCTGGCTCGCCGAGTCCGACGACGCGGAACTCGTCGTGCTGCCGGTCAATGCGGACGGAATGGTGTCGCTCGCCGACCTGCGCGCCGAACTCGCCGACCACGCCGAGCAGACGGCGCTGATCTCGGTGATGTGGGCCAACAACGAGGTCGGCACCATCGAGCCGATCGCCGAGGTCGCCGCCCTCGGCGCCGAGTTCGGTGTCCCGGTGCACTCCGACGCCGTGCAGGCGGTCGGCCACATTCCGGTCGACTTCGGCGCCAGCGGCCTGTCCGCGTTGAGCCTCGCCGCCCACAAGTTCGGCGGTCCCCAGGGCATCGGCGCGCTGCTGCTGCGTCGCGACGTCGACTGCGTTCCGCTGCTGCACGGCGGCGGTCACGAGCGCGATGTGCGCTCCGGCACCCAGGCTGTTCCCGGAGCGGTGGGCATGGCCGCGGCCCTGGCCCACGCCGTCGCACATCTGACCGCTGACACCGACCTCGTCGGGCAGCGCCGCGACCGGCTGTTCGACGTGCTCCTGGCACTCCCGGGTACACACGTCAACGGCCCGATCGGCGCGGCCCGACTCCCCGGCAACGCGCACGTCTCGTTCGACGGCTGCGAGGGCGATTCGCTGCTGATGCTGCTCGACGCCAACGGCGTCGAGTGCTCCACCGGCTCGGCCTGTACCGCGGGCGTCGCGCAGGCCAGTCACGTCCTGCTGGCCATGGGCCTCGACGTCGCAACCGCCCGCGGGTCGTTGCGGTTCTCCCTGGCGCCGACGACGACCGACGCCGACATCGACGCCGTTGCCGAGGTCATCGGCGAGGTCGTGCAACGCGCCCGCGCCGCCGGCCTGGTGTCGTCGCCGAGCGGGAAGGGACGTTAGGACATGCGGGTACTGGTCGCCATGAGTGGCGGGGTCGACTCGTCGGTCGCCGCCGCGCGAGCGGTCGCTGCCGGACACGACGTCGTCGGCGTACACCTCGCGCTCTCCACCGCGCCGGGCGCGCTGCGCACCGGATCGCGGGGCTGTTGCTCCAAGGAGGACGCCTCCGACGCCCGACGGGTGGCCGACGTCCTCGGCATCCCGTTCTACGTGTGGGACTTCGCCGACCGCTTCAAGGACGACGTGATCGACGAGTTCGTCGCGGCCTACGCCGCCGGCGAGACCCCGAATCCGTGCCTGACCTGCAACGAGAAGATCAAGTTCGCCGCCCTGGCACAGAAGGCGGTCGCGCTCGGCTTCGACGCGCTGGCCACCGGGCACTACGCGCAGCTCGCCGACGGTGAGCTCCGCCGAGCCGTCGACGACGACAAGGACCAGTCCTACGTGTTGGCCGTGCTGACCCGCGATCAGCTCGCCCGGGCCATGTTCCCGATCGGCGACACCCCGAAAAGCCAGATCCGTGCCGAGGCGGCCGAACGCGGCCTGATCACCGCCGACAAGCCCGACTCGCACGACATCTGCTTCATCCCGACCGGCGACACCCGCGCCTTCCTCGGCGCCCGCATCGGCATCCGCCCGGGTGCGGTCGTCGACGCCGACAGCGGTGAGGCGCTGGCCTCGCACGACGGTGTCCACGGCTTCACCATCGGCCAGCGCAAGGGTCTCGGCATCGACGCGCCCGCCGCCGACGGCAAGCCCCGCTACGTCACCGGCATCGACCCCGACTCCGGCACAGTCACCGTCGGGTCCGCCGATCACCTGAACATCTGGTCGATCACGGCACGCCGTGCGGTGTGGACGTCGGGTGAGGTGCCCGACGGGCCCGTCGAGGCGACGGTGCAGGTCCGCGCGCACGGCGGTCTGGCGCCGGTGATCGCCACCCCGACCGTCGGTCCCGACGGGGAGCCGATGATCGAGATCGCCCTGCGGGAACCGCTCACCGGCGTGGCCCGCGGACAGGCGGCGGTGCTCTACCTGCCCGACGCGCAGCGCGGCGATCTGGTGCTGGGTTCCGGACGCATCGCGGCGACGAGCTCAGATCCGGCGTCGGGTGCCGCGGTTCAGGCGGTCTCCTCCGGCGCCGACGCGTGAGCATCCCGACCGGCGTCGGTACCGGCATCGGGTCGATGCCCGGCACCGATCCCCGCGAGGCCGCGGCGATCGTCAACGGCGAACTCGACTTTCCCCACCTCGTCGAGTTGCCCGCGCGCGGCGCCGGCGCGGACCTGATCGGCCGCATGGCCGCGATCCTCGTCGACCTGCCGATGGACGCGGGGGTCACGGGCTATCGGCTCGCCGGACGTGGTTCGGCGCTCGCCCGCCGGGCCCGCGACTTTCTCGCCGCCGACCTCGACGGCGTCGAAGAGCTCTGGGACGCAGCCGGTTTCATCGGCAGTGGCCGGCCGTTCAAGATTCAGGTGTGCGGACCGTTCACCCTGTCGGCCTCGGTGGAACTGCCCAACGGACACAAGGTGTTACGCGACGAGGGCGCCTGGCGCGACGTGGTCGCCTCCACCGCCGAGGGTGTCCGGGAACTCGTCACGGAGGTGAACCGTCGGCTCGGTGCCGAGGTCGTCGTGCAGATCGACGAACCGATGATCGGATCGGTCATCGACGGCGCGGTCACCCCGCTCACCCGATTCGACACCATCCGCGCGGTACCGGCGCCCGACGTCGCCGAATCCCTCACGCAGATCATCGAACTGGCCGCGCAGCCGGTCGTGGTGCACAGCTGTGCCGCGCCGCGGTGGGATCTCATCGAGCGCCTGCCCGGCGTCGCGTGGTCGCTCGACGTCACCTCACCCGATTCGGCCGACCTCGACGGTATCGGCGCGCTCGTCGATCGCGGCGACGTGCTGGTGGCCGGCGTCGTGCCGAGCGTCCGGGGCGGGCGTGCGGTCCGGGCGGAGACCGTCGCGACCGGTGTCGCCGGGCTCGTCGACCGGATCGGCCTGAATCGAAAAGTGTTGGCGCAGAACGTCGTGGTGAGTCCGACGTGCGGGCTGGCGGGTGCCACGCCGGAATGGGCGAAGTCGGCCCTGAGGATCTGTGCGAAGGCCGGGGAGTCGCTCGGCGCCGACCCGGATGCGCTCTGAGCCGCTCCGAGAGTGCGCCGGCGATCAGTCCGCCGATGATCGCGCCGACGTTGTAGATCACCGCGATCCAGGTGGCCGTGGATCTGGCGTGTCCGGCGTCAGTCGATGGCGGGCAGCTTGGCGATCGACCGTTTCGGCGCCACCTGCCGGTAGCTCGCGTCGAGGAGTTCGCCGACCTCGGTCCAGTCGGTGGCGTTGTCGAGCAGGAGACCGAGCCAGCCGTACGGTCCGAGGTAGGCGGGCAGATAGAAGCGCGAATCGCCAAGCAGCGCTTGGCGTTCGGACTCGTCGGGAATGAACAGCAGTGACTGGTCGTGGCGGACCTTGGAGCCCTTCACGCTGCCACCGTAATTGCCGAACATCTTGCCGCACCGGAACGTTGGGCGCCCGTGGGCCACCACTTCGGTGGCGTCGGGCAACGCGAGCGCGATCTCGCGGACCCGGATCAGGACGGGATCGTCGTCGTCGAACATGATGGGATGCGGCATGATCAGTCAGCCTTCGTGGGCTGCAGCAGCGCGTCGAAGTCGCCGTCGGCCCAGGTGGCCAGCACCATGCCGGAGTGAGAGACGGTGGCATGCTCGCCGGTGTGGCCATCCGCGCGGTCACACAGCCACCATCCGGCCTCGGCGGCCGAAGTGGAGGTGCAGCGGGCGGCGCCGTGACCGCCGTCGTCCACGAGATCGCCGACGCGCAGCGTGTCGACCTCGAAGTTGCGCAGGTACCGATCGGCCATGCTCACGGCGTCTCCTTCTGATCCGGCGTCTCTGCACCACCGTAGCGGCCGGGTCGCGCGAAATCCTGGGTGTCGGACCCCTTCGCTAGGCTTTCAGGGTGGTGAAAGACGGAGATCCCGACGCAGCAGTGCAGGACATCAGCGCCGACCCGCGGGAGCAGTGGGCGTCGCTCGCCGACGAGATCCGCGACCACCAGTTCCGCTACTACGTCAAAGACGCCCCCATCATCACCGACGGCGAGTTCGACACGCTGCTGCGCCGCCTGCAGGATCTCGAGGACGCACACCCCGAACTCGCGGCACCGGACTCCCCGACGAAGCTCGTGGGCGGCGGATTCTCCACCGCGTTCACCGCTGTCGATCACCTCGAGCGCATGATGTCGCTGGACAATGTGTTCGACTCCGACGAGATGCGCGCCTGGGTCGACCGCGTCGAGGGTGACACCGGATCCGGTGTGGAGTTCCTGTGCGAGTTGAAGATCGACGGGGTGGCGCTCAGTCTGGTCTACATCGACGGTGCGTTGACGCGGGCGGTCACGCGTGGCGATGGACGCACCGGCGAGGAGGTCACGCTGAACGCGCGCACCATCGAGGATGTGCCGCAACGCCTTACCGGGTCCGCCACCTACCCGGTCCCGCAGGTGCTCGAGGTGCGGGGCGAGGTGTTCTTCCGGGTGGAGGACTTCGAGGCGCTCAACGCGTCGCTGGTCGCCGACGGCAAGGCGCCGTTCGCCAATCCGCGCAACTCGGCGGCCGGTTCGCTGCGGCAGAAGAATCCTCAGGTGACCGCACGGCGACGGCTGCGGATGATCTGCCACGGCATCGGCCACACCGAGGGCTGGCGACCCGAGACACTGCACGACGCCTACCTCGCGATCGGGGAGTGGGGGCTGCCCGTGTCCTCCCACACCACCAAAGCCTCTGGTACAGAGGAGATTCTGGACAAGATCGCGTATTGGGGCGAGCATCGGCACGATGTCGAACACGAGATCGACGGCATCGTGGTCAAGGTCGACGACGTCTCGTTGCAGCGCCGCCTCGGCTCCACCTCGCGCGCCCCGCGCTGGGCGATCGCCTACAAGTATCCGCCCGAAGAGGCCACCACCAAGCTCCTCGACATCAAGGTCGGGGTCGGCCGCACCGGCCGCGTCACCCCGTTCGCGTTCATGGAACCGGTCCTCGTCGCCGGCTCCACGGTTTCGCGCGCCACGCTGCACAACGAGTCCGAGGTCAAACGCAAGGGCGTCCTGATCGGCGACACCGTCACCATCCGCAAGGCGGGCGACGTGATCCCGGAGGTCCTCGGACCGGTCGTCGACGTCCGGGATGGCAGTGAGCGGGCATTCGTGATGCCGACACATTGCCCGGAATGCGGGGCGCAGTTGCGGCCGGAGAAGGACAGTGATGTCGACATCCGTTGTCCCAACGCCGAATCCTGCCCGGCGCAGCTGCGCGAGCGGCTGTTTCACCTTGCGGGTCGCGGCTCCTTCGACATCGAGGCGCTC
Source organism: Gordonia sp. NPDC003424 (assembly GCF_053588655.1). Taxonomy (NCBI): domain Bacteria; kingdom Bacillati; phylum Actinomycetota; class Actinomycetes; order Mycobacteriales; family Gordoniaceae; genus Gordonia; species Gordonia sp. NPDC003424. The sequence goes on along the minus strand of NZ_JBSFQJ010000003.1, from coordinate 466,150 downwards.
GGCTACGAGGCCGCGACGGCGCTGCTGACCTCCGGCGTGATCCACAACGAGGGTGACCTGTTCTCGCTGACGGCCGACGATCTCGCCAAGACCGACCTGTTCACCACGAAGGCCGGGGCGCTGTCCGCCAACGGCAAGCGGCTGCTGGCAAATCTGAACGGCGCCAAGGACGTTGCGCTGTGGCGGGTGTTGGTGGCGTTGTCCATCCGGCATGTCGGCCCGACGGCGGCGCGGGCCCTGGCGACCGAGTTCGGGTCGCTGCAGGCGATCGAGGACGCGAGTGTGGAGGACCTCGCCGGAGTCGAGGGCCTGGGTATGACATTGGCCCAGAGCATCCACGACTGGTTCACCGTCGATTGGCACCGTGAGATCGTCGAGAAATGGCGTGCCGCAGGTGTTTCCATGGCGGACAAGCGTGACGAATCCATCGCGCGGACCCTCGAGGGCAAGACGATCGTCGTCACCGGCTCGCTGCAGGACTTCTCCCGCGACGGTGCCAAGGAGGCGATCCTGGTGCGTGGCGGAAAGGCGTCAGGGTCGGTGTCGAAGAAGACCGACTACGTCGTCGTCGGGGACTCGCCGGGCAGCAAGGCCGCCAAGGCCGAACAGCTCGGTGTGCCGGTGCTCGACGAGGATGCGTTCAAGGTGCTGCTGGAGACGGGGGAGGGGCCGGCCGACGCGTGACTGGGTCGCCCGCAAGGTGAACGAGGGCGGCACCCGCTCGCGGTGAGCCGCGCGGTGACGATCTCACCGATGCCGTGATTCCAGTCGTGCGTTGTGCCGGAAGAGACGCGCCGGTCGGTCGCCGCGAAAGTGACGTCGGGGTCGGGTCCGCGGCTCCCGGTTGAACATGCACCTCGTCCGCGTCCCGCGCGCAGCAGCTTTCGTCGCCGGCGGGCGCCGAGAAGCAATGACTGTGCCGGGTACTCGCCTAAACGCGCTCCCTGAGCGATCACGAGGAGATAATTGTCGTGTGATCGCGCAGAGTGCGCGTTTAGGCGGCGAACCACCGAATCCGCGACGAATCCCCGACCTCGTGACCGTGGTCGGAGCAATTCGCGCGCATCACCCCTCCGCGCGCAGCACCGTCGACACGATCCCCGCGAGATACCCCAGCCGTGCGATCTCGGACGGGCGGAAATCCGGTCCGCCGATGCGACCGAGGAGAATCGCCTTGTCGCCCTTGCCCAACGGCGCCGCGGCCATCCGCATGTCCATGTCCTGCCAGGCGCGCGGAACCCACGCGGCATCGGAATCCAATTGCGCCGCACGCTCGATCGGCAACCAGTCGACACGACCGAGCGGGGTTTCCGGCGCGCCGGAACTGCCGAAGAGTTGCAGCACACCGCCACTGGCGTGGGTGACGATCGTCGCCCACGACACGCGCAGGACTCGTGGCGCGTTGTCGACGAGAATCTGCAGTCGGCCGTGCTCCGCGGTCGCGACCTGATCGACGAGTTCGAGTTCCCGATGGGTGTCGAGCAGACCGGTGTACGGCCGAATCGAGTCGACCCGCACCCCTTTCACCTTCTCGGCCGCGGTGATGAGGCTGTCGGGCAGGGCGCCGGGGGCCACATCCACGACCAGATCGTCGACCGCATACCCGTCTCCACGTTCGACGACCTCCAGCGAGAGGATGTCGGCACCCACCGAGCCGAGTTGGACGGCGAGCAATCCGAGGCTGCCCGGCCGATCATTGAGGTAGACCCGCAACAGGTAGGACACGGGCGCCATTGTCGCATTGCGGTGTGTCCGGCGTGTGACGAGACGCGCGGCGGCCCCGATACGTGACATGCCGCCCGGATCCCTGCGCGTCGTTCGCGGTCGCGCGACGATGGACCGCATGGAATCCGAGAACACCGAAGCGGACCGGGGCGGATCGACACAGGTCACCGCCTCCGTCGCCCGCCGGATCACGCCCGGCCGCGAGCACGAGTTCGTCGGCTGGACCGACGCCGGCATCGCCCTGGCGCGCACCTTTCCCGGGTTCCTCGGCGGCGGCTGGCTGCGCAATTCGCGGATCAGTGACGAGTATTACGTCGTCTACCGCTTCGCCGACGACCAGACGATGGACGACTGGCAGCGATCACCGGTGCGCAAGGCGTGGCTCTCCCGCGGCGAGGGCGTCGCGGTGGAGTACGCCACCCATCGGCTCTCCGGCATCGAGGGGTGGTTCGAACCCCAGCAGCATCTGACCGAGGCCGTGCGGGTGGTCGGTGCGCCGCCGGCGCGGTGGAAGCAGGCGATCACCATCTGGCTGGGCTTCTTCCCGATGTCGCTGCTGATCAATTTCGCGGTCATCGCGCACCTCGGCGACCTGCCGCTGGCGCTCAAGACCCTCATCGCCACGCTGATCAACACCCCGCTGATGGTCTACTTCGTGCTGCCGTGGATCACCGCTCGGCTCAAGCGCTGGCTCACCTGACCCGCTATTGCCCGGGCGACAGCGATTCGACGCCGACCGCGGTGCCGTAGGCGCACACCTCGATGCCGCTGCCCCCGAACTCGGTGGTCTCGAACCGGAACGCCACCACGGCGTTCGCCCCCCGCTGCTGGGCCTCGGCCGCCAGCCGCTGTAGCGCCTCCTGCCGGCAGTCGTGGAGGAGTTGGGTGATGCCCTTGAGTTCGCCGCCGGCCATCGCCTTGAAGCCCGCGCCGATGTTGGAGCCGATGTTGCGGGAGCGCACGGTCAGGCCGAAACACTCGCCGAAGGTGTGGGCGATGCGGTATCCGGGGATGTCGTTCGTGGTGACGATGATCATGCCGTCAACGCTACGTGTGCGGCGGCGGCCGACGCCGATGCAGCGCTGTCGGGGTGCTCCCATAGGCTGGTGGCAACCACACCACGACACGGTGAGAAAGGACGCGGCGATGTCGGACGGAGCATCCTCGGCGATCTCTCGGGAGGAGGTCGCGCACCTCGCCAGGTTGTCCCGGCTCGCGCTGACCGACGACGAACTCGACCAGTACGCGCAGCAACTCGACTCGATCCTCGCCCATGTGGCGCAGGTCTCCGAGGTCGCCGCCGACGATGTCCCCGGTACCGCGCATCCCGCCGAACTCGCGAATGTGCTGCGGCCGGACACCGTCACACCCGGGCTGAGCACCGAAAAGGCGCTGTCGGGGGCGCCCGCCGTCGAACAGGACCGCTTCGCCGTTCCGCAGATCCTGGGGGAGGAACAGTGACCGCCGACGTCCGCGCCGCCGGGGAGATCACCGGACTCACCGCCGCCGAACTGGCCGAGAAGATCGCCGCCCGCGAACTGTCGTCGGTCGAGGTCACCCAGGCGCATCTGGATCGGATCGCCGAGGTCGACGATCAACTCGGGGCGTTCCTGCACGTGAGCGGCGCCGAGGCGCTGGTGGCCGCGAAGGCGGCCGACGACGCGATCGCCGCCGGAGATGCGCCGTCGGCGCTGGCAGGCGTGCCGATCGCCCTCAAGGACGTCTTCACCACCGTCGACGCGCCCACCACCTGCGGGTCGAAGATCCTCGAGGGCTGGGTGCCGCCGTACGACGCCGCGGTCACCGAACGTCTGCGCGCGGCCGGCATCCCGATCCTCGGCAAGACCAACATGGACGAGTTCGCGATGGGCAGCTCCACCGAGAACTCGGCCTATCAGGTGACGCGAAATCCGTGGGACACCACCAGAATTCCCGGTGGTTCCGGCGGCGGTAGCGCGGCCGCCCTGGCCTCGTACGAGGCCCCGCTGGCCATCGGTACCGACACCGGCGGGTCGATCCGGCAGCCGGCCGCGGTCACCGCGACCGTCGGCGTCAAACCCACCTACGGCACGGTGTCGCGGTACGGCCTGGTGGCCTGTGCGTCGTCGCTGGACCAGGGCGGTCCCTGCGGTCGCACCGTGCTGGACACCGCGCTGCTGCATCAGGTGATCGCCGGGCATGACCATCGTGACTCCACCTCCGTCGACGCACCGGTGCCCGACATGGTGGCTGCCGCGAAATTCGGAGTCGAACAGGATCTTTCGGGTGTCCGTATCGGCGTCGTCACCGAATTGGGCGGCGAGGGATATCAGCGCGGGGTGCTCGACTCGTTCCGGGCGGCCCTGCAGGTGCTCACCGACCGCGGCGCCGAGGTCGTCGAGGTGTCCTGCCCGCACTTCACCTATGCGCTCGGCGCCTACTACCTGATCCTGCCGTCGGAGGTGTCCAGCAACCTCGCCCGCTTCGACGCGATGCGCTATGGCCTGCGCGTCGGCGACGACGGATCACACAGCGCCGAAGAGGTCATGGCGCTGACCCGTGAAGCCGGCTTCGGACCGGAGGTCAAGCGCCGCATCATGATCGGCACGTACGCGCTGTCGGCGGGGTACTACGACGCCTACTACGGACAGGCGCAGAAGGTGCGCACCCTCATCGGCCGCGACTTCACCGCCGCGTTCGAGAAGGTCGACGTCCTCGTCTCGCCGACCACACCGACCACCGCATTCAAGATCGGGGAGAAGGTCGACGACCCGCTGGCCATGTACCTGTTCGACCTGTGCACCCTGCCGGTCAACCTGGCCGGGGTGGGCGCCATGTCGGTGCCGTCCGGGCTGTCCGCCGACGACGGACTGCCGGTGGGTCTGCAGATCATGGCGCCGGCACTCGCCGACGACCGGCTCTACCGGGTCGGCGCGGCCTACGAGGCGGCACGCGGGCCGATCGGGTAGTTCGCGTACCGGTGACCGACCCCCGCCGGCCCGTCGAGCGACGACAGCAGATCCACACTGGTCTGCAGGAATCCGATCACGGGTAGCCATGGCGGTTGTCGCACCGCGCGGCCGGTGAGAACGGTGCCCGACGGCAACCGCGCGGGCCGCCACAGCAGCGCGATCGACCAGCGGGCGACCGGATCGGACTCGTTCGCGATCACCGTCCGTCGCCCGCCCGCCACGTCGCCGATGGTGCCGACGGTGTCGGCGGGCACGCCGGCCAGCATGGTGTCGGTGACCGTACCGGGCCGCGCCACCGCAGCCCACGCGCGCGCCTCGTCGGCGCCGATCGCGCCCAGACTCTGCCCGTAGAGGTGGATGGCCGGCCGATCCCCGGGTGATCGCAGATCGCGACGCGCGATGATCTCACGCAGCAGCGCGGTCGCACTGCGTCCCGCCGCGGACCGGTCGCCGACAAAGGCCCGCCACGACGACTCGTGCGCGTACTGCAGCGACAGCACCACCGCATCACCGTCGAACCGGTCGACAAACCCGGTCACCGCCGTGCGGTCGATCCAGCCCGATCCGGTCGGCACCGCGATCACGACGTGCCGGCGATCCAGTCCGCCGGTGTGCGTCCAGCGGGATGCCAGCGCCCGCGCCCCCGAGGCCGGATCGGAGGCGTCGCCCTGCACCAGCAGCTGTTCCACCGCCGGGTGCGGCACGGATGGGCCGTTGGCGCGCGCGGCCGGCAGATACCCGGCGAGCAGTGCGGCCACCGCGGCCACCGCGAGCGCGGTCGCCCGCGGCACCCACACGATCGCGCAGAACAGCACCATGGCCGGCACCACCGACACCAGCCACCACCCGAGGGTCGCATGCGGTGCGCCGACCTCCGCACGCAGCGCGTCCTGCCATGACCTACTCATCACCCCCAGGCACATCAGTCCGCCGGCCGCGGCCACCAGCGACACCGCCTCCGCTGCAGGGCGGACCGCACGGCGACGCGTCAGCGCCAGACCGGCGGCCGTCGCCGGCCCGACGCACGCGGCGGTCAGCAGGCCCGAGACCGGTGCCGGCCGCGGCAGTCCGCACGGCCACAACGCGATCAGCGCACCCGCGAAGGCCATCGCGTCGACCGCCGGATGCGGCCATCTGCCGCGCCGCGCGTAGCGGTCTACCGAGCTCGACGCCGGATTCGGGCTGCTCATCGACGGAGCCCCGGTCGACCGTCCACCGCGGCTTCGACACACCGCGAGACGGTCGTCGCGATGAGATGGCCGGGCGACTCGCCGTCGACGGGCGGGCCGTCGTGTTGGCGCCATGTGTTGAGATCAAGTGCACGGTCCGCGATGATGGCGGCAGCGTCGCACACCGGGGATGAGCACGCCGCACGCATCCGGGACACCAGTTGCCGGTCGAGGTCGCGTCGCGCCCAACCACGCAACGGATGGCCGTGCTCACCGGCGTAGCGCAGCAGGTCGTACCCGAAGTCATGTGTGGCACAGAGGTTCTCGAAACGACCGGGTAGCGGGATCGGCGACGAGCAGGACCCGCGGGGATCGATCGGGTACCCGTTGCGCACCGGTGGGCGGTAGCCGAAGCGGGCGGTGAAGCCGGGTGGGAGTACGTCGAGTGCGCTGGTGGGGTGGCCGGAGACCAGGGCGGCGACGGTCCGGCCCGCCGGAGTGTCGAGGTCGGCCGGCGCACGCTCGCCCGCGATCGCGGGGCTGTCGCGAACAGGTGCGCCGGCGGCGGCAGCGGATGCGAAAACCGTTGTCGCCGAGACGATGCCCGTCGCGAGCAGCACAGCCGTGGTGCGCAGTGAATGTCGGGTCATGCCATCGACGCTAGAAATCGACTGTGCTACTAGACATCCGACCGCGGTGGGAGTTTCGGATCGTCGTCTGGCCGAGCACGGCGCCGCGCCTCGTACCGAAGAGTGGGCACCGATATCACTCCAAAGTATGAGGACAGGGGCCCGAGCGCCACCTACCGTGGACAGGTGAGGTGATGAGAATGTTTCGACGGTTCTGGGCAACGACTTCCACCGCGGTCGGCGCCGCGACGCGCGCTGCCGGTGGTCTGCCGCCCGCGCGTGACCCGATGGTGCGTCACTACTTCTCGTCGCGGGTGAATTGGCTGTTCCTGTTCGCCGCGGGCGTCATGTTCGCGATCTCGTGGCCCACGTTGCCGCTGACCCATGATCTGCCCGCCTATGTGCTGCCGGTCGTCGCGGCGTTCGCGGCGTTCCCGCTGGCATTCGCGTGGGCCGCGCCGATCGGCGCGTGGGCGGTGTCGGTGGTCTCCGCGCAGCTCATCGGGCTGCTGGTGCCGACGGTCGACGGTTGGGGGTGGGGCATCCAGGTGACCCACCTGATCGTGCTGCTGGTGCTGACCGTGACGGCCTATCTGCGTGCCCCGCTGTCCTGGCTCCCCGTCATCTGGTTGTGCACGTCGGCGGTGCTGTTCCAGGTGGCGCCGTCCGGTGCCCGCGGGGGATGGGTGTTCGCGGCAACCTTCACCGTCATCGTCGTCGCGCTGATCCGGGCCGTCGTGTCGTCCCGGCGCGACCTGGCGATCCAGAGTGAGGAAACCCAGCTCGTCGAGGCCCAGAAGTCCGTGCTCGAGGAGCGCGCGCGGATCGCGCGGGATCTGCACGACATCGTGGCGCACCGGATGTCGGTGGTGGTGGTGATGGCGCAGACCGCCCGGTATCGGCTCGATGACGTGAGTGATTCCGCCGCCGCGGAATTCGAGGCGATCGCGGTCGCGGCCCGGGAATCCCTCGACGAGGTGCGGCAGCTGCTCGGCGTGCTGCGGACCGATGGCGACGCGCCCGCGGCACCCGCACCCGGCCTCGCTGACGTCGGCTCACTGGTCACCGCGACCCGGCTCACCGGCGCACCGGTGTCGGTATCCGACGCCACCGACCACGACCGGATCGGTGACGCCACCGCGATGGTGGTCTATCGGATCATCCAGGAGAGCCTGGCCAACGCGACCCGGTATGCGCCCGGAGTACCGATCGAGATCCGGCTCGGCACCGTCGGCGGCGGTGACGTGCTCGAACTCGACGTCTGCAACGACCCGCCGATCGGTGAGCCGGTGCACATCGCGGGCGCCGGCACGGGGATTCCCGGGATGACCGAGCGTGCCGCCGCGCTCGGCGGAGTGCTCAGCGCCGGACCGACCGAGTCGGGCGGATTCCGCGTGCATGCCGAGATCCCCGCCCACGCGGGGCGGACCGCCGCCGGGGACGTCACCCGCGCCGTGCAGGTCTAGGCTCGCCGCTGTGCCGGTATCCGTTGTCGTCGTCGACGACCAGGCGATGGTGCGCCAGGGTTTTTCCGCGTTGCTGGCCGCGCAGCCCGACATCTCCGTCCTCGGTGACGCGGCCGACGGTGTGGCCGCCGTCGAGCTGTGCGCCCGAGTGCGCCCGGATGTCGTGCTGATGGACGTCCGGATGCCACGCAAGGACGGGTTGAGCGCTGCCGCCGAGATCCTGCGCGCCGGGCGCGGCGGTACCGCCGAGACCGGCACCCGGGTACTCATGCTCACCACCTTCGACATCGACGACTATGTGTACGAGGCGTTGCGCCTGGGCGCGTCGGGGTTTCTCCTCAAGGACGCGCCGGCGGACGAACTCGTCCGGGCGGTGCGGGTGGTCGCGGCCGGGGAGTCGCTGCTCGCCCCCTCGATCGCGCGCCGGCTCATCGAAGAGGTGACCGCCCGCCGGGCCCGCACACCCCGTCGGCGGGTCGTGGACGCGTTGACGCCACGCGAACGGGAAGTCCTCGATCTCGTCGCCGACGGCAAGTCGAATGCCGAGATTGCCGGGACGTTATTCGTTGCTGAACAGACGGTGAAGACGCACGTCAGCAACGTGCTCGGCAAACTCGGTCTCCGCGATCGCGCCCAGGCGGTGGTGTTCGCCTACGAGAACGGCCTGAAATAGCCGGGCGGTTCTCCACAGACATCAGGCGAATGCCGCCACCGCCCACTAGATTGAGTGACGCCGGAAGTATCTGAAGAGAACGCGGTGTTCAGCAGAGAGGTTGGGATAGATGGCCAAGAGGTTCGGCATTCTCACCAGTGGCGGCGACTGCCCAGGCCTGAACGCGGTGATCCGCGGAGCAGTCCTGAAAGGCCGGACCGTCTACGGGCACGAGTTCGTCGGCTTCCGCGACGGGTGGTACGGGCTCGTCTACGGGGACATCATCGAGCTCGACCGCACCGTGGTCCGCGGCCTGTCGAACCAAGGTGGAACCATCTTGGGCACCAGTCGATTTGGGCCCTACTCGGAACCCGACGGCGGTCCGGAGAACATCAAGAAGGTCCTCAAGAATCTCGGCATCGACGGCGTCATCGCGATCGGCGGCGAGGGCACGGCGTCGGCGTCGAAGCGCCTGTTCGAGGACGGCATCAACATCGTCGGCGTGCCCAAGACGATCGACAACGACATCGACGCCACCGACTACACATTCGGTTTCAACACCGCCGTGGAGATCGCGACCGAGGCCATCGACCGGCTGCGCACCACCGGCAACTCGCACAAACGATGCATGGTGCTCGAGGTGATGGGCCGCCACGCCGGATGGATCGCGCTGCATTCCGGCATCGCCGGCGGCGCCCACGCGATCCTCATCCCCGAGCAGCCGGAGAGCGTCGACCAGATCTGCGCCTGGGTGACCGGCGTCAAGAGCCGCGGCCGTTCGCCGATGGTGGTCGTGGCCGAGGGCTTCAAGCTCCCCGACATGAAGGAGGAGTACTCGGTCAAGGGTCTCGACGGCTTCAACCGTCCCCGGCTCGGCGGTATCGCCGAGGTGCTCGCCCCGCTGATCGAGGAGCGGACCGGTATCGAGACCCGGGCGACGGTGCTCGGCCACATTCAGCGCGGCGGTGTGCCCAGCGCCTACGACCGGGTTCTGGCCACCCGTTTCGGCATGGCGGTCAGCGACCTCGTCGCCGACAAGGCGTGGGGCAAGATGGTCGCACTGCGCGGCACCGACATCGTCCGGATCACCTTCGACGAGGCGCTGGCCAATCCGAAGCAGGTGCCGTCGGATCAGTACCAGGAAGTCCGCGTCATCTTCGGCTGAGCGGCCCGACGCCGGCGTCAGCTCGCCGGCGGGTAGGTCGTCTGATAGGTCGGGTACGCGACGTTGGTGATCGCCGGCTCCCGCGGGATGATCACCCAGAGGATGAGGTACAGCAGCACCTGCGGGCCCGGGAGCAGGATCGACGCGACGAACAGGACGCGGATGAGGGTGGGGTCCCAGCCGTAGCGTTTGGCGATTCCGCCGCAGACACCGCCGATCCAGCGGTCGTCGCGGGCGCGCATCAGGCGTTGGGTGGCGGGCACTGGGGTGGTCATGTGGGTTTCCTTTCGCTCACCGTCAACGCTACGGATGCACCGGATCGAGGGCATCGGGGTTTGCCCTGACCCGGACCCGGGTTTTCCGCGCAAGCGCAATAAGATGGCATCCATGACTGCCGCTACCACCGAGCTGCTCGACTACGACCAGGTGATCGCCGAATTCGACCCGGTGATGGGGCTCGAGGTCCACGTCGAACTCGGCACCGAGACCAAGATGTTCTGTGGGTGCCCGACCACCTTCGGCGCCGACCCGAACACGCAGGTGTGCCCGGTCTGTCTCGGCATGCCCGGCTCGCTCCCGGTGGTCAACGCGAAGGCGATCGAGTCGGCGATCCGCATCGGACTCGCCCTCAACTGCACGATCCGTCCGTCGAGTGTGTTCGCGCGCAAGAACTATTTCTACCCCGACCAGCCGAAGAACTATCAGATCTCGCAGTACGACGAGCCGATCGCCGTCGACGGTTACCTCGACGTCGTGCTCCCCGACGGGACGCCGTGGCGCATCGACATCGAACGCGCCCACATGGAGGAGGACACCGGGAAGTCGCTGCATGTCGGCGGTGCCACCGGCCGCATCCACGGCGCCGACCATTCCCTGCTCGACTACAACCGCGCCGGTGTGCCGCTCATCGAGATCGTCACCAAGCCCATCGTCGGCGCCGGTGAACGCGCGCCCGAGGTGGCGCGCGCCTACGTGACCGCTCTGCGTGACCTCCTCAAGGCACTCGGCGTCTCCGACGTCCGGATGGATCAGGGCTCGCTGCGCTGCGACGCGAACGTGTCGCTGATGCGCAAGGACGCAACCGAATTCGGCATCCGCACGGAGACCAAGAACGTCAACTCGCTCAAGAGCGTGGAGATCGCGGTGCGCTACGAGATGCGTCGTCAGGCCGCCATACTGCTCGCCGGCGGCGAGGTGGTGCAGGAGACACGGCACTTCCACGAGGCCGACGGCACCACGTCGCCCGGCCGCCGCAAGGAGACGGCCGAGGACTACCGGTACTTCCCCGAGCCGGATCTGCCTCCGGTGCAACCGGATCCGGCATGGATCGCCGAGCTCGGCACCACCTTGCCGGAAATGCCGTGGGTGCGTCGCGCGCGCATCCAGCAGGAGTGGGGGGTGTCCGACGAGGTGATGCGCGACCTGGTCAACGTCGGCGCGCTCGATCTGGTCATCGAGACCGTCGACGCCGGGGCGAGCTCCGAGGCCGCGCGCGGCTGGTGGGTGTCGTTCCTTGCGCAGCAAGCGAATACGCGGGGGGTGGAGCTCGCGGAGTTGGCCATCTCGCCGGCGCAGGTGGCGACGATCATCGGCCTCGTCGACGAGGGCAAGCTCACCACGAAGCTCGCGCAGCAGGTGGCGACCGCCGTGCTCGACGGCGAGGGGGAACCCGAACAGATCGTCGCCGACCGCGGTCTCGAGGTCGTCCGCGACGACTCCGCCCTGCAGAAGGCGGTCGACGAGGCGCTCGCCGCCAACCCCGACATCGCCGAGAAGATCCGCGGCGGCAAGGTGGCCGCGGCCGGCAAGATCGTCGGCGACGTCATGAAAGCGACCCGCGGACAAGCGGATCCGGCCCGCGTCAAGGAACTCGTGCTCGCCGCCTGCAGCTGACCCCCGGTCGTCGACTGGGCGCCGTCCCACGTCGAGTGGGCGCCGTCCCACGTCGAGTGGGCGTCGTTTCATGTTGACTGGGCGTCGTTTCACGTCGACTGGGCGTGTGACGCTGGGGCGCATTGCCCACTCGACGCGGGCGGGCGCCCACTCGACGCGGGCGGGCGCCCACTCGACGGGGGCGGGCGCCCACTCGACGGGGGCGGGCGCCCACTCGACGCGGGCGGGCGCCCACTCGACGCGGGCGGGCGCCCACTCGACGTGACGTGCGTTACGTCCGGTCCTCCGACGACGACGGCGGAATCCATTTGACGACGCGGTCGTCGGTTGTCACCGGCGTGCCGTAGATGCGGTTGACCGTGGTGAACTGCAGAATCCCGTTGGGCAGTGCGGTCATCCGGCCCAGCGCGCCGTAACGCTTCTCCAACAGCACGACCGGCGGGGTGATCGCCGGCTTCTGTCGCGTCGGCTCGTTGATCGCCTCGATGTGCTGGGTGCGCGTGGTGGAGACGAAGATGCTCCCCGACGCGACCGCGCAACCGGCGATCTGCGGCCGGTCCGGCCACGTCCACAGCACCTTCAGTCCGTTCGGTTCGAGGATCTGCACCCGATCGGCGGCCGGAGCCCGGTCGGCGATGTAGAGCGCGCCGCTGTCGGTGTTCTGGCACATCGACACGTCCGAACCCAGACCCGAGGCGAGGATGCGTGGCGGTGGATTGTCACCCGACCGCAACGACGTGACGAGAAGGATCTTGCCCGCCAGCGACGACGGGTCGCCGGCCGCTGCCGGGTCGCCGGCGTTGCCGGTGGCGACCACCAGTTCGCCGGGCGAGCGGAAGAACATCGACCCCATGTTGCCGTTGGCTCCCTTGGGAATTCCGGTCAGGATGGGTTTGGGCACATCGCCTGGCGCGATCCGCACGACCCGGTTGTCCGACGCCGTGGTGATCAATGCATAGATCAGTTGGTCCTGCGCATACGACGGCGAGAAGGCGAAGGCGATCAACCCGCCGTCGCCGGACGCGTCGACCGGAAATGTCGCCAGAACCCGATGTGGCGCATAGCGTTTCGTCGTGATGAGCTTGCCCGTGGTGCGTTCGGCGACCACCGTCACGTCGCCCTTGTCGTCGGCCGCCGCCACGGCCGCGGTGGATTCGAGGCACGTGGCGATCACCGCGGGGTCGGGATCCACGCACGGCCCCGACGGCGGCGGTCCGGCCGGGGGAGTGGGTGTGCTGGTGGGCGGTTGCTGCTTGCGTGCCAGCGATTCGTTGTTGGCGCTGAACGAACCGGCGTCCTTCGCCTGGTCCTGCGCGGTGAAGTCGGCGCATCCGCTCGCGGCGAGAGTCAGTGTGATCGCCGCGACAGCGGCGCCGAGGCGCACACGCCCGCGCGTTGTCGTCGTCGTCCGCCCCGTGCGCATGGCACCCAGGGTAGGCGATCGATCACGACTCACCGCGCGCTGCTCGGCCGCCCTCGGGCTCCCACGGCCTACAGTCGGAAACGTGAGCGAACGTGACCCGAGCGCCGAGGGCGCCTCCAGTCCGTACGACGAGCCGACGGGCCAGATACCGGTGAACCCGCAGGGGCCGGCGGCGCGTCGGCGACTCATCTCGGCCTCCGAGCGTGACGAGTTCTACGAGCAGCACGCCGCGGCCGGCCGATCGTCGTCGAATCAGCCGTCGGGATCGGGGACCGGGATGGCGCGTGTCGAGGACATCGATGACATCGATCCCGCGGATCTTGCCGCCGGGGACGCCCACACGACGCCGATGACAGCGCAGCGGCCCGCATCGGCGCCGCCGCAGCCGAGGCGGCCGGCGCCCCAGCCCGCACCGGCTCCGGCACCGCAAACGCCGCCGCAACCGCCCGCGCCCCCCGCCGTGGCCGCCCCAGCCCCCGCCGCAGGCCCCGCCGCGGCCCCCCGGCCCCCCGCCGCACCCGGGCCTGCCGCAGCCGCACCGCCCCCCGCACCTGCAGCCGCAGCCGTGCCGCCTGCCGACGCCGGCCCGGCCGAGCCCTTCCGGACCGACGAGTCCCGCGCCCAACCCACCGAGATCATCCCGGCGGCGACACCACCGTTGCCACCGACACCGCCCCCCGCCACCAACCCGCTCCCCGCGCAGCACGACGACCACACGGTCGCGCTGGACTCGGCGGAATCATCGGGTGGGGCAGGCGAATTCGATCACTCGAGCACCGTCGAACAGGAGCTGGCCGACGCGCGGCGCAACGCTCGGCGCGGCACCCTCGACCTCGGCCTGCTCCTGCTGCGGGTCGCCGTCGGCGTGATCGCCCTCGCGCACGGCACGCAGAAACTGTTCGGTTGGTGGAACGGGCCCCGACTGTCCGGGTACGAGGACATGCTCGCCAACTCGCCCAATCCGGCGATCGGTTTCCACGCCGATGTGGTGAAACCGCTGGCCATCGTCGGTGCGCTGTCCGAGACCCTCGGCGGCCTGATGCTCGTCATCGGGCTGTTCACGCCGATCGCCGCCGCCGCCGTCCTGGGCGTCATGCTGGTGGCCGCCGCGTTCAAGTCGACGCTGGCCGGTGGGGTGTGGTTCTTCGCCGCCGACCACAACGGCGCCGGCATCGAATACGAACTCCTCCTCGCGGTCTGCGCCGCCGTCATCATCCTCACCGGACCCGGCCGCATCTCGCTCGACGCGCCGCGCGGGTGGGCCCGCCGCCCGTCGTGGGGATCGTTGGCGCTGCTCGTCATCGGGATCGCGGCAGCGGTGATCATCTGGGTGATGTTCAACGGCGCCAACCCATTCGAGTCGCCCGGGAATCCCGCGACCTGAGTACGGGTGTCGCGGCTCGGCCCTTCGACACGCCCGCTCCTTCGTCGCGGGCTGCTCAGGGAACGGTTGCGACACGCCCGCTCCTTCGTCGCGGGCTGCTCAGGGAGCGTAGGTGAAGGCGGTCAGTCGACCTTGCGCACCGCACCCTTGTCGGCGGACGTCGCGAGCTTCGCGTACGCACGCAGCGCGGTCGTGACGGTGCGCTGCCGATCCTTCGGCTGCCACGGTCGTTCCGACGCCTCCATCTTGGCGCGGCGTTCGGCGAGCACCTCGTCGTCGACGAGCACCTCGAGGCGACGCGTCTTGACGTCGATGAGGATCGGGTCGCCGTCCTCGATGAGGCCGATGACACCGCCGGCGGCGGCTTCGGGAGAGATGTGGCCGACCGAGAGTCCCGACGACCCGCCGGAGAAGCGTCCGTCGGTGATCAACCCACATTTGCGGCCCATGCCGGTGCCCTTCATGAACGCGGTCGGGTGCAGCATCTCCTGCATTCCGGGCCCACCGGAGGGTCCCTCGTACCGGACCACGAGCACCTCGCCGGCCTGGATCTTCTTGGACAGGATGACCTCGACGGCCTCTTCCTGGCTCTCGACGACACGAGCCGGGCCCTCGAAATGCCAGAGGTCCTCGCTGATCCCGGCGGTCTTGAGGACGGCGCCGTCGTCGGCGAGGTTGCCCTTGAGCACGCACAGGCCGCCCTCGACGGTGTAGGCGTGTGCCATGTCGCGGATGCAGCCGTTCTCGGCGTCGGTGTCCAGTGAGCTCCACCGGTTGGCGGTGGAGAACGGGGTGGTGGTGCGCACCCCGCCGGGTGCGGCATGGAACAGCTCGACGGCCTCGTCGATCGCGGTGCCGCTGCGGATGTCCCAGTCGTCGAGGAACTCCCCGAGGGTGCCCGAGTGGACCGTGGACGCGGTGTCGTCGATGAG
The DNA here is from genome assembly GCF_053588655.1 of Gordonia sp. NPDC003424. Taxonomy (NCBI): domain Bacteria; kingdom Bacillati; phylum Actinomycetota; class Actinomycetes; order Mycobacteriales; family Gordoniaceae; genus Gordonia; species Gordonia sp. NPDC003424. The sequence goes on along the minus strand of NZ_JBSFQJ010000003.1, from coordinate 450,761 downwards.
TCCGCCGCGGCGCAGCTCGCCCAGGATCGCGGGGATGCCACCCGCGCGGTGCACGTCCTCCATGTGGTAGTCGGAGTTCGGCGAGACCTTCGACAGACACGGCACGTTCCGGCTGATCTCGTCGATCACCGACAGGTCGAAGTCGGCGACCTCGCCCTCCTGCGCGGCGGCCAGGATGTGCAGGACGGTGTTGGTCGATCCGCCCATCGCGACATCGAGGGCCATCGCGTTGCGGAACGCGGTGGGCGAGGCGATGTTGCGCGGCAGCACCGAGGAGTCGTCGTCGCGGTACCAGCGCTGGGCTGCCTCGACGACGACCCGACCGGCACGCTCGAACAGGGCACGGCGCGCCTCGTGGGTGGCCAGCGTCGACCCGTTGCCCGGCAAGGCGAGACCGAGGGCCTCGGTGAGGCAGTTCATCGAATTGGCGGTGAACATGCCCGAGCAGGAACCGCAGGTGGGGCAGGCCGAGCGCTCCACCTCGGACAGACCGGCCTCGTCGACCTCGCTGCTGGCCGACGCCGAGATCGCGGTGATCAGGTCGGTGGGGGCCTGGGCCACACCGTCGACGACGACCGCCTTGCCGGCCTCCATCGGACCGCCGGAGACGAACACCGTCGGGATGTTCAGGCGCATCGCGGCGTTGAGCATCCCGGGAGTGATCTTGTCGCAGTTGGAGATACAGACCAGCGCGTCGGCGGTGTGCGCGTTGACCATGTACTCGACGGAGTCGGCGATGATCTCGCGGCTGGGCAGCGAGTAGAGCATGCCGCCGTGCCCCATGGCGATGCCGTCGTCGACGGCGATGGTGTGGAACTCGCGCGGCACACCGCCGGCGGCGCGGACGGCGTCGGCGACGATCTCGCCCACGTCCTTGAGGTGCACGTGCCCGGGCACGAACTGCGTGTACGAGTTCGCGATCGCCACGATCGGTTTGCCGAAGTCGTCGTCGGTCATCCCGGTGGCGCGCCACAGGGACCGGGCTCCGGCCGCTTCGCGTCCGACGGTGGTGGTACGGGACCTCAACGCTGGCATCGCAATTCCTCAATACAGGGTGGTCCGCCGGGCTGGACGGACGGGGTGATCGACCCGAGGCTACTCCGCGGCGAACTGCGGCAACAAAACGGTTCTGGTCTTCCTCACGCCTCGTCGGCCGCCGCGGCGGCGTACGGATCCGGGATACGTCCCCGGCTGGCGGCCGAGAGACGGGGCAGATCGGCAAAGGTGATCGCGGGCAGGCGTACTCGTGCGCCGTTGACCAACACCGCACGCACCGAACCCCAGCGCGGGAACTGCACCCCGTCGATCTCGTTCCAGGCGATCTCTCGTGTCGAGAAGGTGTGCACCGCCCGCAGGCCGTCCTCGGTCACGATGGTGCGGATCCGCACGATCCACCACGCCAGGATCACCGGGAGGATCAGCGTCCAGCCGAGCCAGATCAGCGACCCGCCGGCCAACGCGAGGGCCACGATGAACATCATCGGCACGGCGAAGTACGCGATCTTGGCGATGCGGAAGGTCTGCGGCAGCTCGATCGCATCGGTGGCGGAGTCGGCGGATCGGTGGGAGGGTGTGGACACCCCTCCATTGTGACACCCGAATGTCCCGCGGGTTAACCAGAGTTATCCCACCATGTGGGACGTCACAGAAGGTGGTTTGACTCTTGACGTGCGCCGGTCCTACCGTGAAGGCGTGATGCAGCACAAGCTCCTCGTAGTAATCGGCCGGCGCGTCGTCGCCTGACCGGTCACTTCGTAGACCTCCAGCATCGACGCGCCACCCTCGAACAGCCCAGCTGTCGGGGGTTTTTTCTTGTCAACAACCCGATAGTCCGCAGCCAGAAGACATCCAGAGAAGATAAGGACGTGCAGTGAGCGCACCATCAGCACGAGCCGCCAGTCCGAGCGGGGCACACGCCACCGATGCCGCCCCGGCCGAGCAGCGCCACCAATCCCCGGCGGCCGGGAACCTGCGCGCGGTAGGTCAGCACACCGTCGCCCCCGAGCGGGTCAGCGGCGCGCAGTCCGTCGTCCGTTCTCTCGAGGAGCTCGGCGTCGAGGTGGTCTTCGGCATTCCCGGCGGTGCGGTCCTCCCGGTCTACGATCCGCTGCTCGACTCGCAGAAGGTGCGCCACGTCCTGGTGCGCCACGAGCAGGGCGCGGGCCACGCCGCCACCGGCTACGCACAGGTCGCCGGCCGGGCCGGTGTGATGATGGCGACGTCGGGTCCGGGCGCCACCAACCTGGTCACCCCGCTCGCCGACGCGCAGATGGACTCGGTCCCGGTGGTCGCCATCACCGGTCAGGTCGGCCGCGCGCTGATCGGCACCGACGCGTTCCAGGAGGCCGACATCTCCGGCATCACGATGCCGGTCACCAAGCACAACTTCCTGGTGAGCAACGCCGCCGACATCCCGCAGGTCATCGCCGAGGCGTTCCACATCGCCGAAAGCGGCCGTCCCGGAGCGGTTCTCGTCGACATCCCGAAGGACATCCTGCAGAGCCAGACCACCTTCTCCTGGCCGCCGCAGATCGACCTGCCCGGCTACCGTCCGGTCACCAAGCCGCACGGCAAGCAGGTGCGCGAGGCCGCACGGCTGATCGAGGCCGCCAAGTCGCCGGTGCTCTATGTCGGTGGCGGCGTCATCAAGGCGAACGCGTCGCCGGAACTGCTCGAACTCGCCGAACTGACCGGCATCCCGGTCGTCACCACCCTGATGGCGCGCGGTGCGTTCCCGGACAGTCACATCCAGCACCTCGGCATGCCGGGCATGCACGGCACCGTCGCCGCGGTGGCGGCCCTGCAGCGCAGCGATCTGCTGATCACGCTCGGCGCCCGTTTCGACGACCGGGTCACCGGCCAGCTGTCGTCGTTCGCGCCGAACGCCAAGGTCATCCACGCCGACATCGACCCCGCCGAGATCGGCAAGAACCGGCACGCCGACGTGCCGATCGTCGGTGACTGCCAGGCGGTCATCGTCGACCTGCTCGAGACCTTGCGCAACGAGCGGGCCACCCGGTCGACCAAACCGGACCTCACCGCATGGTGGGCCTACCTCGACAACATCCGTCGCACCTACCCGGTGAGCTACGACCGTCAGACCGACGGTTCGATGTCGCCGGAGTTCGTGATCTCCCAGATCGGGAAGATCGCCGGACCCGACGCGGTGTACTGCGCCGGCGTCGGCCAGCATCAGATGTGGGCGGCCCAGTTCATCTCCTACGAGAAGCCGCGCACATGGCTGAACTCGGGTGGCCTGGGCACCATGGGCTATGCGGTGCCCGCCGCGATGGGCGCCAAGATGGCCGACCCCAGCAAAGAGGTGTGGGCGATCGACGGCGACGGCTGTTTCCAGATGACCAACCAGGAGTTGGCCACCTGCGCGATCGAGGGCATCCCGATCAAGGTCGCACTGATCAACAACGGCAACCTGGGCATGGTGCGCCAGTGGCAGACCCTCTTCTACGAGGAGCGCTACTCCAGCACCGACCTCGCCACGCACACGCGGATGATCCCGGACTTCGTGAAGCTCGCGGAAGCGTTGGGCTGTGCGGCATTCCGCGTCGAGCGTGAGTCCGACGTCGACGAGGTCATCGCCAAGGCGCGCGAGATCAACGACCGGCCGGTGGTCATCGACTTCATTGTCGGCAAGGACGCCCAGGTGTGGCCGATGGTCGCAGCCGGCACCGGCAACGACGAGATCATGGCCGCCCGCGACATCCGCCCGCTGTTCGACGACGACGAGGCCGCGTCGGATCCCGTCGACATCCACGAGACCATGGAAAAGCCCGACGCCGCGGCGCCGGGAATGCAAGGAGGGGACCGGAAGTGACCACCCATACGCTCAGCGTCCTCGTCGAGGACCGGCCCGGTGTGCTGGCCCGTGTGTCGACGCTGTTCTCCCGCCGCGGATTCAACATCGAGTCCCTCGCCGTCGGGCCGACCGAGCTGAAAGGCATGTCACGCATGACCATCATGGTCAGCGTCGACGACTTCCCGCTCGAACAGGTGACCAAGCAGCTGAACAAGCTGATCAACGTCATCAAGATCGTCGAGCAGGACCCGGCACAGTCGGTGACCCGCGAACTGATGATGATCAAGGTCCGCTCCGACGCCACGTCGAGGGCGGAGGTTGTCGACGTCGTGAATCTATTCCGCGCCAAGGTGATCGACGCGTCACCCGAGTCGCTGACCATCGAGGCCACCGGGACGGGGGAGAAGCTCGAGGCGCTGCTGCGGATGCTCGATCCGTACGGCATCCGGGAGATCGCCCAATCGGGTGCGGTCACATTGGGCCGGGGACCCAAGAGCATGTCGGCCAACCGCTGACGTACAACACAAAAGAACACAAGAAATCGAAGGGAATTCAACTGTGGCGATCGAACTGTACTACGACGACGACGCCGATCTGTCGCTCATCCAGGGGCGCAAGGTCGCGGTGATCGGCTACGGCAGTCAGGGACACGCGCATTCGCTGTCGCTGCGCGACTCGGGAGTCGACGTCGTCGTCGGTCTGCGTGAGGGCAGCAAGTCGCGCGACAAGGCCACCGAGCAGGGCCTGAAGGTGATGACCAACGCCGAGGCCGCCGCGTGGGCCGACGTGATCATGCTGCTGGCGCCGGACACCTCGCAGGCGAAGATCTTCACCGAGGACATCGAGCCGAACCTGAAGGACGGCGACGCGCTGCTGTTCGGCCACGGCCTCAACATCCACTTCGATCTGATCAAGCCGCCGGCCAACGTCACCGTGGGCATGGTCGCGCCGAAGGGGCCCGGTCATCTGGTGCGTCGTCAGTTCGTCGACGGCAAGGGTGTGCCGTGCCTGATCGCCGTCGACCAGGACCCGAAGGGTGAGGGCCAGGCCCTCACGCTCGCCTACGCCAGCGCGATCGGTGGCGGCCGCGCCGGTGTCATCAAGACCACCTTCAAGGAAGAGACCGAGACCGACCTCTTCGGTGAGCAGGCCGTGCTGTGCGGTGGCACCGAGGAACTGATCAAGACCGGTTTCGAGGTCATGGTCGAGGCCGGGTATGCCCCCGAGATGGCCTACTTCGAGGTGCTCCACGAGCTCAAGCTGATCGTCGACCTCATCTACGAGGGCGGCATCGCCCGCATGAACTACTCGGTGTCCGACACCGCCGAGTTCGGCGGTTACCTGTCGGGCCCGCGCGTCATCGACGCCGACACCAAGGAGCGCATGCGCGCCATCCTCCGCGACATCCAGGACGGCACCTTCGTCAAGCGCCTCGTCGCCAACGTCGAGGGCGGCAACAAGGAACTCGAGGACCTGCGTAAGAAGAACGCCGAGCACCCGATCGAGGTCACCGGCAAGAAGCTGCGCGACCTGATGAGCTGGGTGGACCGGCCCATCACCGAAACCGCCTGATCACCGACGGATCAACGAACGGAGCCCCGCACCGAGAGGTGCGGGGCTCCGTTCGTTGATCGGGGTCCGGGTCAGATGACGGTGAACCCGCCGTACTGCGGAAGGGACTTGATGCGGTTGAGGATCGGCCCGATGTTGGTGCCGGTCTCCGGTCCGATGCAGCCGACGAAGTAGTAGGCGTTCACCATGCCGACGAGGCGATCACCGACGACCACCGGGCTACCGGAGTCACCCTCGATCACGCACATCTGGCTGAAGTGGACATCACCGTCGGAGAACCATGCGACACCGCAGGTGCTGCCGGTGGTGCGGCCGACCTTGCAGGCGATCGTCGGGAACTCGATCGGGCGGGTGTCGACGCGGTTGATCGTGACGCCGTCGACCCGACGCAGCGGCACCACCTTGGCGCGGTTGAACTCGATGATCGCCACATCGAGATCGCTCGCGGAATAGGTGATCGTGCCGATCTGCCCGCGGTTCTGCTGCGTCTCCGAATACACCTTCTGTCCGGGTGTGCCGCAGTGGCCGGCGGTGATGCCGATCAGCTTGCCCGTGGCGGAATTGCCGATGGTGGTCAGGGTGCACGCCGCCGCGGAATTGCCACCCTTGAGGACCAGAATCCCCGAGCCGCCACCGATGTACGCCTTTGCCGGCGCGGCGTCGGCGGTGGCTGCCCCCCAGCCGGTCAGCACGGTTGCCGCCAAAACAGCCAACAGTGCCGTCAGCTTCCTCATCATCCAGTCTCCGCTCTTCTGCTGCGCACCTTGGTTTCCGGCGCTGGGTACTCGACGGCCCTGAGCGGGTGCACTCAGGGCCATGGGTCACGGTACCGGGCGACTCCCCAACCGTGCTCTGCGCGGAATCGTCCCGGGGTTGGTTTGCAACCTATCCGTAATGCCGCTCACAATCTACCCGGTCATTTCGGGCGTGGGCCTACCGCATGTCATCGGCCATGGTGCCGACCACTAAGCTGTTCGCGGAAGTCATCGCGTTCACGCCCGGTCATCACCGACCGAAAACAGACCGAAAACAATGGAGAAGATTGTGACCTCAGCTGGCCGTCCGGTCGTCCTGATCGCCGACAAACTGGCACCCTCGACAGTCGAGGCGCTGGGAGGCGACGTCGAGGTGCGCTGGGTCGACGGTCCCGATCGGCCCAAGCTGCTCGAGGCCGTCGCCGATGCGGACGCCATCCTGGTGCGCTCGGCGACCACCGTCGACGCCGAGGTCCTCGAGTCGGCGCCCAAGCTGAAGATCATCGCCCGGGCCGGCGTCGGCCTCGACAACGTCGACGTGCCGGCCGCCACCGAGCGTGGCGTGATGGTCGTCAACGCACCCACCTCCAACATCCACACCGCCGCCGAGCACGCCATCGCGCTGCTCATGTCCGCGTCGCGCCAGATCCCGGCCGCCGATGCGACGCTGCGTGACCGCACGTGGAAGCGGTCGTCGTTCAACGGTGTCGAGATCTTCGACAAGACCGTCGGTGTGGTCGGCCTCGGCCGCATCGGGCAGCTCGTCGCCGCCCGTCTCGCCGCGTTCGAGACCCATGTCATCGCCTACGACCCCTACGTGTCGGCCGCGCGTGCCGCGCAGCTCGGCATCGAACTCGTCACGCTCGACGAACTGCTCGAGCGCGCCGACTTCATCACCGTGCACCTGCCCAAGACCCCGGAGACGCTCGGGTTGATCGGGACCGATCAGCTCGCCCGCACGAAGCCGGGCGTGGTCATCGTCAACGCGGCCCGCGGCGGACTCGTCGACGAGCAGGCGCTGGCCGACGCGATCACCTCCGGGCACGTCCGTGCCGCCGGCCTCGACGTCTTCGCCACCGAGCCGTGCACCGACTCGCCGCTGTTCGACCTCCCGCAGGTCGTCGTCACCCCGCACCTCGGCGCCTCGACCAGCGAGGCGCAGGACCGGGCCGGCACCGACGTCGCCAAGAGTGTTCGGCTCGCGCTGGCCGGACACTTCGTGCCCGACGCGGTGAACGTCACCGGCGGCGCCGTCGACGAAGAGGTCGCCCCCTGGCTCGACCTGGTTCGCAAACTCGGTGTCCTGGTGGCGGCGATCAGCAGCGAACCGCCGACGTCGCTGGTCGTGGACGTGCGCGGTGAGCTCGCCGCCTACAACGTCGAGGTCCTCGGACTGTCGGCGGTGCGGGGCCTGTTCTCCGCCGTCCTCGAGGACCCGGTCACCTTTGTCAACGCACCGGCGGTGGCCGCCGACCGGGGTGTCACCAGTGAGGTGACGACCGCATCGGAGAGCCCCAACCATCGCAGCGTCGTCGACGTCAAGGCGGTCTTCGCCGACGGTTCGGTGCACAACGTCGCCGGCACGCTCACCGAGCCGCGGCTGGTCGAGAAGGTCGTCAACATCAACGGCCGCAACTTCGATCTGCGCGCCGAAGGTCACAACCTGCTCGTCAGCTATGCCGATCAGCCCGGCTCGCTCGGCAAGATCGGCACCCTGCTCGGCAACGCCGAGATCGACATCCTCGCCGCCGGTCTCTCGCAGGACGTCGAGGGTCCCGGCGCCACCGTCATCCTGCGGGTCAGCCAACAGATTCCCGACGACGTCCTCGCCGCGATCGGCGAGTCCGTCGGAGCGACCCTCATCGAACAGGTGGACCTCGCATGAAACTCGCCGTCATCGCCGGCGACGGCATCGGCCCCGAGGTGATCGGCGAGGCGCTCGAGGTGCTCGAGACCGTCGTCCCCGGCGTCGAGACCACCGAGTTCGATCTCGGTGCCCGTCGCTATCACCGCAACGGCGAACTCCTCACCCCCGCCGACCTCGATGCCCTGCGGGAGAACGACGCGATCCTGCTCGGTGCCATCGGCGACCCGTCGGTACCGCCGGGAGTGCTCGAACGAGGCTTTCTGCTCAACATGCGATTCGCGCTCGACCATCATGTGAACCTGCGGCCGGCCAAGCGGTATCCGGGTGTCGCCTCCCCGCTGGCCGGGGACCCCGACATCGATTTCGTCGTGGTCCGCGAGGGCACCGAGGGGCCCTACACCGGCAACGGTGGCGCGATCCGCGTCGGCACCCCGCATGAGGTGGCCACGGAGGTCAGCGTGAACACCCGTTTCGGTATCGAACGCGTGGTCCGCAACGCCTTCGACCGGGCGCGCGCTCGCCGCAAGAAGCTGACGCTCGTGCACAAGACCAACGTGCTGGGCTTCGCCGGGTCGATGTGGAGCCGGACCGTCGACGAGGTCGGCGCGGAATACCCGGATGTCACCACCGACTACTGCCACGTCGACGCGGCCACCATCTACATGGTCACCGATCCGGGCCGCTTCGATGTGATCGTCACCGACAATCTGTTCGGTGACATCATCACCGACATCGCGGCCGCGGTGACCGGCGGCATCGGGCTGGCCGCCTCCGGCAACATCGACGCCACCGGCGTGAACCCGTCGATGTTCGAACCAGTGCACGGCAGCGCGCCCGACATCGCCGGGCAGGGCAAGGCCGACCCGACCGCCGCGATCCTCTCGAGCGCGCTGCTGTTGGCCCACCTCGGCGAGAACGATGCCGCCGAGCGGGTGGAGAAGGCCGTCACCACCGACCTCGCCAACCGCGAGGGCGAGCCGCTGAGCACCTCCGAGATCGGTCGTCGCATCCGCGAACTGCTCTGACCGGCTGATCGAACACTTTCGGTACCTCCGGACCTCGTCGGTCCGGAGGTACCGTCGTTGTGTCACTCGGTGGGCGGAGGTGCCGGAGAGGTGGGGACGATGAGGAATCACGCGGCACACCGTGACCACGACAACCGGAGACGACTGGTCGTGCTCGCTCTCATCGCGGTCCCGCACTGGACGAGTCCGGCGCCGCCGATCGTCGAGGAGAACCTTCCGATGGCCGATATCGGTGCCGCCGAACATTTCTCGTGGACGCGGACCGTCTCCGCGTCGGCGGCCGTGTGGTCGATCACCGGGGTGGTGCTGGTGGTGCTGATCTCATTGGCCCTCGTCGTGCGGTCGTGGATCCTCGTGCTGGTGGCGGCGATCGTCGTGATACCCCTCGTGGTGATGGGCAGCATCCGGGTCACGGTGGATCGTTCCGGCGTGACGCTGCGCAGCGCCCTCGGGTGGTCGCGCATGCACATCGGGGCCGACGACATTGACCACGCCGACGTCACCGACGTCCGTGCTATCGGCGACTTCGGCGGTTACGGATATCGCGTGTCGGTGCACGGAAAGCTGAAGGGTGCCAAGGGATTTGTCCTCCGGTCCGGACCCGCGATGATCGTGTCACGCGTCGACGGGAGGCGCGACGTCATCGTCGTCGACGACGCCGCGACCGCCGCCGGACTCGTCAATCACGTTGTGCGTCACGGGGGACCAGACCGACGGCGACCAGCGGGGTGAGCGCGGTGAGTCCGAATGCGAGCGGGAAACCGGCGGCACCGATCAGCGCGCCGAGTACCGGGGTGGTCGCCGCGGTCGCCAGATACTGAGCGGTGTTCTGGATCGCGAGACCGCGGCCACTCCACGACGGCCCGGCATACTCGGCGATCGCGGTGAACGCCAACCCGTTGTCGGCAACCGAGGCCACCGCCGCCACGCCCATCACGATCGGGGCGACCGGGCTGTGCAGCCAATCCGTCAACGCCAGTACGGCCATCGCCACCGAGGCCACCACGGCGATCACGCGGATCGGCCGCATCCGTGACCCCCACACGTCGGAGACCCGCCCGGCCACGATCCGGCCGATCGCACCGATCACCTGGGTCACGGTGACGAGCAGTCCGGCGGCCGCCGGCGCCCAATGGTGAGCGACGATCAGCCAGGTCGGCACGAAGGTCCACAGCATGGACTGCGGGATCACCAGCAGCACGCTCACGCCGTGCACGCGGGCAAGGAAACTGCTTGCGCGATAGGGATTTCCGCTCGCGGCAGGGGTGGTCGAGGTGCTGCGGTGCAGCGGCGGGTCGACGATGCCGACGAGGCAGGCGAGCAGTCCGACGAGCGTGACCACGGCCGGCACGATCAGTGCCGCGGTGACCCCGGCCTTGTCGGCGATCGCGGGCATGGTCAACGCGCACACGGCAATACCCAACGGCTGGGCCATCTGCCGGATGCCCATCGCGGTGCCGCGCTGATCGGCGGGGAACCATCCGACCACGATCCGTCCGCTCGCGCCGTTGGCCGCGCCGGCACCCAGCCCACCGACGAACAGCCAGATTCCCAGCATCCAGTACGAGGCATCGAGGCCGGCGCTCACCACCGCGCCCGCGGTGCCGGCGAAGGTGATGAGCAGCGAGATGATCAGGATGCGTCGCTCACCGAATCGGTCGAGCAGCGCACCCCACGGGATGATCAACAGCATCAGGCCCACCGTGGGGACCGTGGCGAGCACCGAGGCCTGGCGCAGCGACAGGCCGTGATCGGTGTGCAGGGCGGGGATGAGATACGCGAACCCGCTGACCGCGCAGGTGGTCGTCATCGCCGCGACCAGGGCGCACACGAGCATCGCCCAGCGCCGTCGTGCGGAGAGCGTGACCGCGGGCGCGGTGTCCGGTCCGGCGCTGCCCCAGCCGGCCATGTGATCACCTCGTCTCATATAGTGGACAAATCTGTCCATATTCTAGAACTTCTGGCGGTGACCGCCAATCGGAGTCCCGAGGGCTGGGACTACGCCGGTGCGATAGTGTCGTGCCATGCGTTTAGGACGAGTTGCCAGCCCGGACGGTGTCGCGTTTGTCTCCATCGAGGACGCCGGAGACGGCATCCGCGCACGGGAGATCGCAGAACATCCCTTCGGGACACCGACATTCACCGGCCGCTCGTGGGCGCTCGCCGATGTCCGGCTGTTGGCGCCGATCCTTGCCTCGAAGGTCGTCTGCATCGGCAAGAACTACGCCGCCCACATCGCCGAGATGGGTGGCGCGGCGTCTTCGGCGCCGGGAGCGGAGCGAGCGGGCCAGGTGTCGACGCCCGTGATCTTCATCAAGCCGAACACGTCGATCGTCGGCCCCGAGGTGCCCATCGTCCGGCCGCCGAGTTCGAACCGGGTGGATTTCGAGGGTGAGCTCGCCGTGGTGATCGGACAGCCGTGCAAGGACGTCGCCGCCGCGAAGGCGTCCGATGTGATCCTCGGGTACACCGTCGCCAACGACGTCACCGCCCGCGATCAGCAGAAGACCGACGGTCAGTGGACTCGCGCCAAGGGGTACGACTCGTTCTGCCCGCTGGGTCCGTGGATCGAGACGGAGTTCGACCCGTCCGACGCCGAACTGGTCACCGAGCTCGACGGCGAGGTCAAGCAGCGGTCGCGCACGTCGCTGATGCTGCACGACGTGGGTGCGATCGTGGAGTGGATCTCGCGGGTGATGACCCTGCTGCCCGGCGACGTCATCCTCACCGGGACACCGGACGGTGTCGGTCCCATGGTGGCCGGGCAGCGCGTGTCGGTGACCGTCGAAGGGATCGGCACGCTGTCCAACCCCGTGGTCGACAAGCAGTGAATCGCCCGAAGATCGCGCGGGTCAACGGGATCGAGCTCTCTTACGAGGAACACGGCACCGGCCCGCTCGTCGTCATGGTCATGGGCACCGGCAGCCCGGGCCGTGTGTGGAAGGCCCACCAGCAGCCCGCGCTGACCAAGGCGGGCTACCGGGTGGTGACCTTCGACAACCGCGGTATCGCGCCGTCGTCGGAGTGCGTCAGCGGTTTCACCATCGACGACATGATCGCCGACACCGCCGCACTCATCGAGCATCTCGGCGGCGGCCGGGCCTTCGTGGTGGGTACCTCGCTCGGTGCCCGCATCACGCAGGAACTCGCGCTGGCCCGGCCCGACGTCGTGGCGGCGGCCGTGATGATCGCCACCTACGGTCGCAACACCCCCGTGCAGGAGGCGCTGTCGGCCGGTGAACGCGCGTTGTACGACAACAAGATCACCCTGCCGCCCGAATACGACGCCGCGCTGACGGCCGAGTTCAACCTCTCGCCCCACACCCTCGGTGACGACCGCGCAGCGCGTGACTGGCTCGACATCATCTCGTTCTCGCCGCAGACGGTCACCGCGGGCGTCCGCGCCCAGATGGAATTGCATGTCGGCGAGGGCGATCGATTGGCCGCGTACCAAGGCATCTCGGTCCCGTCGATGGTGATCGGCTTCGCCGACGACCGGCGCCTGCCGGTGCGGCTCGCACGGGAGGTCGCCGACGCGATCCCGGGAGGACGCTACGAGGAGGTGGCCAAGGCCGGCCACTTCGGCTATCTCGAGCAACCCGTCGAGGTGAACCGGTTGATCATCGACTTCCTCGCCGGCCTGCGCTGAGGCGGGAGGAGGCGGGGCCGCCCGGCCGGTTCGATACCCTGACCTCCATGACTGCCTCCGACGTCCGCGTCCGATTCTGCCCATCTCCGACCGGAACTCCCCACGTCGGGATGGTGCGGACCGCACTGTTCAACTTCGTGCAGGCCCGACACGACAAGGGCACGTTCGTCTTCCGGATCGAGGACACCGACGCCGCGCGCGACAGCCAGGAGTCCTACGACGCCATCCTCTCCTCGCTGCGGTGGCTCGGACTCGATTGGGATGAGGGCCCCGAGGTCGGCGGACCCTACGGTCCGTACCGGCAGTCGGAGCGGCGAGGTACGCACCTCGAAGTCGTCGCGGCACTGCTCGCGGCGGGGGAGGCCTACGAGGCCTACTCCACCCCCGAGGAGGTCGAGGCCCGGCATCGCGCGGCCGGTCGTGATCCCAAGCTCGGCTACGACAACTTCGACCGCGAGCTCACCGGCCAGCAGCGAGCGGATTTTGCCGCAGAAGGCCGCAAACCCGTTGTGCGCCTTCGTATGCCGGACCACGACATCAGCTGGGACGACCTCGTTCGCGGCACCACGACGATCAAGGCGGGCACGGTGCCCGACTTCGCGTTGACCCGCGCGAACGGAGATCCGCTCTACACCCTGGTCAATCCGGTCGACGACGCGATGATGAAGATCACCCACGTCCTGCGGGGCGAGGATCTGCTCTCGTCGACGCCGCGCCAGATCGCCTTGTACGAGGCGCTGATCCGCATCGGGGTGGCCGAACGGGTCCCCGAGTTCGGCCACCTCCCGTTCGTGATGGGGGAGGGCAACAAGAAGCTGTCCAAGCGCGATCCGGAGTCGAGTCTCTTCCATCACCGCGATCGCGGGTTCATCCCCGAAGGTCTGCTGAACTATCTGGCGCTGCTCGGGTGGGGATACTCCCACGAGACGGATGTGTTCAGCCTCGACGAGATGATCGCGGCCTTCGATGTGCGGCAGGTCAATTCGAATCCGGCCCGGTTCGACCAGAAGAAGGCCGACGCGATCAACGCCGAGCACATCCGGCGGCTCGAGCTCGGCGACTTCGCGGCGCGTCTGAAGAGCTTCCTGACCGACCGGGGGGATCTGGCCGGCGCCGACGTCGACGACTCGACGTTCACCGCGCTCGCCGAACTCGTCCAGACACGCATCCAGGTGCTCGAGGATGCCTGGCCGCTGATGTCGTTCCTGTACGTGTCCGACGACGAGTTCACCATCGACGAGCGTTCGGCGGCCAAGAACCTGGGCGCCGATGCGGGTCCCGTCCTGGACGCGGCGATCGCCGCGGTTCAGAACGTCGGCTGGACCGGGCCGGAGATCGAGGAGGCACTCAAGAAGGCCCTCGTCGACGATCTCGGGCTCAAACCGCGCAAGGCGTTCGGCCCGGTGCGGGTGGCGGTCACCGGTTCGCAGGTGAGTCCGCCACTGTTCGAATCGATGGAGCTGCTCGGCCGGGAGAAGAGTCTCTCGCGCCTGGCCGCCGCGCGCGGCCAGGTCGCCGGATAGGGCGGAAAAACCCCCGCTGACCATACGATTTGTGGTTAGTGGGGTCCCCTTTGGTACTCTTCTCCTCGGTTCTTTTCCTCCCAGGAAAAGGCAAACCCTTGGGGTATGGTGTAATTGGCAACACAGCTGATTCTGGTTCAGCCATTCTAGGTTCGAGTCCTGGTACCCCAGCGAGCAGCCGGGACACCATCCCGGAGGTTCACAACTGAAGAGCCTTCATAACTGAAGAGCACAGTCTTGGCCCCGTCGTCTAGCGGCCTAGGACGCCGCCCTCTCAAGGCGGTAGCGCGGGTTCGAATCCCGTCGGGGCTACAGAACGGCAGCGCCCTCTCCGATCATCGGAGAGGGCGCTGCCGTCGTTCGTGCGGTCAGTTCTGCGGCGCCGTGCTGCCGGAGACCGGCATCGGGTCGAGGCCGAGCTTGCGGTGATCCCACGAACGGACCCGGTCCGGGACGAGGCGCACCGCCACGCGCTTGTGCATCATCTGGTCCACGAACGGCCGCATCTCGTCGGTGTAGGGGCCGGTGTAGCGCTCCCACACGCTGATCCCGACCTTCAGGCACGACTCGGGGTCGTCGAGTATCTCCGCGGTCCCCTCGAAGGCCACACCGCGCAACGTGTCGTAGGTGTCGCCGTCCTCGATCATCACCGAGCACCGGTTGGTGCGGCGGAGGTTGACCGCCTTCTGCGACTTGGCCTTCGTCTCGAACCAGATCTCGCCGTCGATGACGCCGTACCACATGGCCACGAGATGGATGCCGCCGTCGGGTCCGGTGGTGGCGAGGGTGGCGGTGCGACCGCGTGCGACGAAGTCGGTGATCTCCGCGTCGGACATGACGATCTGGCTACGTTGGTTGACTCCCATGATCCGACGCTATCGGACCGGGGTCAGCCGCGTCCGGCGTGGAGGCGTTTCTGGATGGCGTCGGCGGCGGCGAGGAGGTCGGCGGCCCAGCGGGCGCCGGGCCGTCGGCCCATCCGGTCGATCGGACCCGACACCGAGATCGCGGCGACGACGTCGCCGGTGCCGTCGCGGACCGGTGCCGAGACACTCGCCACGCCGGCCGCGCGCTCCCCGGCGCTCTGGGCCCAGCCGCGGCGGCGGATCTCGTGCAGGGCGCGTTCGCTGAAGACACTGTCGTGCAGCAGCGCTCGCTGCGTACCCGGGTCGGTCCAGGCGAGCAGAACCTTGGCCGCCGAGCCGGCGCTCATTGGGAAGCGGGTGCCCACGGGCACGGTGTCGCGCAGTCCGGTCGGCGGTTCCATCGCCGCGATGCAGACGCGTTCGGCGCCCTCGCGCCGATAGACCTGAACCGATTCGCCGGTGATCTCCCGCAGCCGGGGCAGCACCATGAGCGCGGCCTCGCGGACCGGATCGTGTGCCGAGGCGGCCAATTCACCCAGTGCCGGACCGGGATACCACCGGCCGGCCGTGTTGCGGGCCAGCATCCGATGGGTCTCGAGACCGACCGCCAGCCGGTGCGCGGTGGCCCGGGGGAGACCGGTCCGGTCGCACAACTCGGTGAGATTGCACGGGGATTCGGCGATGGCGCGCAGGACGACGATGGATTTGTCGAGAACACCGATTCCGCTCGTGGGCGGCGATGCGCTATCCTTTCCCATAGGACGATACTAGCGTTCCAAATAGTGAGATGCACGTCGATGCCTGTTCGGTGTGGGCGTGCCGTGACGATCCGAACAGATGTGAGTGCAGCCATGAGTTCCAGCCCAAACGCACCGCGCACTCTCGCCGAGAAGGTGTGGGACGACCACGTCGTCGTGCCCGGTGAGAAGAATGCCGACGGAAGCCAGAATCCCGACCTCATCTACATCGATCTCCACCTCGTGCACGAGGTCACCAGCCCGCAGGCCTTCGACGGTCTGCGACTTGCGGGCCGCCCGGTCCGCCGCCCCGACCTGACCATCGCCACCGAGGACCACAACGTCCCCACCGTCGACATCGACAAACCGATCGCCGACGAGGTCTCGCGCACCCAGGTCGAGACCCTGCGCCACAACTGCGCCGAGTTCGGCATCCGCCTGTACCCGATGGGCGATGCCGAACAGGGCATCGTGCACGTCGTCGGGCCTCAGCTCGGTCTGACCCAGCCCGGCACCACCGTCGTGTGCGGTGACAGCCACACCTCGACGCATGGCGCATTCGGTGCGCTCGCAATGGGAATCGGTACGTCGGAGGTCGAGCACGTGCTCGCGACCCAGACCCTGTCGCTGCGGCCGTTCAAGACCATGGCGATCAACGTCGACGGCGAATTGCCGCCAGGGGTCACGAGCAAGGACCTGATCCTCGCGGTGATCGCGCAGATCGGCACCGGCGGCGGTCAGGGATATGTCCTCGAGTACCGCGGCCCCGCGATCGAGAAGCTGTCGATGGAATCGCGGATGACCATCTGCAACATGTCGATCGAGGCCGGCGCCCGCGCCGGCATGATCGCGCCCGACCAGACCACCTACGACTTCCTCCGCGATCGCGATCACGCGCCGACAGGCGCCGATTGGGATGCCGCCGTGGAGTATTGGGACGGTTTGCGCACCGATCCGGGTGCGACATTCGACGCCGAGGTGCACATCGACGCGTCCGCTCTGACGCCCTTCGTGACGTGGGGGACCAACCCGGGCCAGGGTGCGCCGCTCGGCGCGCGAGTCCCGGATCCGGCCGACATCGTCGACGAGAACGAGAAGGCCGCCGCGACACGTGCGCTGGAGTACATGGATCTCGCCCCCGGCACCGCGTTGCGGGATGTGAAGGTCGACACCGTGTTCGTCGGTTCGTGCACCAACGGCCGGATCGAGGATCTGCGTGTGGTGGCCGACATCCTCAAGGGCCGCAAGGTCGCCGACGGCATGCGCATGCTGATCGTGCCCGGCTCCATGCGTGTGCGCGCACAGGCCGAACGTGAGGGGCTGGGCGAGATCTTCACCACGGCGGGTGCGGATTGGCGGCAGGCCGGATGCTCGATGTGCCTGGGCATGAACCCCGATCAGCTCTCGCCGGGCGAGCGGTGTGCCTCGACCTCCAACCGCAACTTCGAAGGGCGGCAGGGCAAGGGCGGGCGCACGCACCTCGTGTCGCCGGCGGTCGCGGCGGCCACCGCGATCCGCGGCACCCTGTCGGCGCCCACGGATCTGGACTGATCCGCAAGCCCCCACGACCACCACCACGATCGGAAACCCACGACATGGAACCCTTCATCTCCCACACCGGGATCGGCGTCCCGCTGCGACGCAGCAACGTCGACACCGACCAGATCATCCCCGCCGTCTACCTGAAGCGGGTGACCCGCACCGGATTTGAGGACGGACTGTTCGCCGCCTGGCGCACCGATCCCGACTTCATCCTCAACGTCGAGCCGTGGAACCACGGCTCGGTTCTGGTGGCCGGCCCCGACTTCGGCACCGGCTCATCCCGCGAGCACGCGGTGTGGGCTCTGTCGGACTTCGGATTTCGGGTCGTCATCTCCTCCCGATTCGCCGACATCTTCCGCGGCAACGCCGGCAAGGCCGGTCTGGTGGCCGCGCAAGTCGACCAGTCGGACGTCGAGCTGTTGTGGAAGCGCCTCGAGGAGCAGCCGGGGCTGGAAGTGACCGTGAGCCTTGCGGATCGGACCGTGACGGCTGCAGACCTCGTGGTGCCGTTGGCAATTGATGACTACACGCGGTGGCGGCTGATGGAGGGCCTCGACGACATCGGATTGACATTGCGGCAGGTAGAGGCGATTTCTGAGTTCGAATCGCAGCGCCCTTCGTACAAGCCGGTGACGCTGGACAACTGAGGATCTCCGGACTGTCCGGCCCATCGGGAGGCCTTGCCCCAACCGCGTACGCTGCTTTCGATTTCGCAACATGTCAGGTTAATTGGCGTGGAAGATGGACGTTTTCGACTTCGGCGTTTACCGTGTGGAGTTAGCTGGCCATACCGATGGGCCAGGACAGCTTGCGGAGGTTTCCATGAATAAGGCAGAGCTCATCGATGAGTTGACCACGAAGCTCGATGCGGATCGCAAGACTGCGACCGCTGCGGTCGAGCACATCGTCGACACGATCGTGCGGGCGGTGAACAAGGGCGAGAGCGTGACCATCACCGGATTCGGTGTGTTCGAGAAGCGCCGTCGCGCACCGCGCGTCGCCCGCAACCCGCGCACCGGCGAGACCGTGAAGGTGAAGGCGACATCGGTTCCCGCCTTCCGCCCGGGCGCACAGTTCAAGGCCGTCGTGGCCGGCAAGCAGAAGCTGGCCGCCTCCGGTCCGGCCGTCAAGCGGGGCAGCGGCGCCACCGCGGCACCGGCGAAGAAGGCTGCCGCCAAGAAGACCGCGGCCAAGAAGGCTCCGGCGAAGAAGGCTCCGGCCAAGACCGCCGCGAAGAAGGCTCCGGCCAAGAAGGCGGCACCGGCGAAGAAGACCGTCGCCAAGAAGGCCCCGGCCAAGAAGGCGGCACCGGCGAAGAAGACCGCCGCCAAGAAGGCCCCCGCCAAGAAGGCTCCGGCCAAGAAGGCAACTCGTCGCTGAGTTTTCGCCGGACGCGCAACCACCGAATCAGCCCCCGACGCTCTTCCCTCGTCGGGGGCTGATTCGTGTCCTGACCGACTACGGCTCGATGCGGTCGGTCTCCGCCAGCGGACTGTCGATGTGATCGGCGGCCACCAGCCGGCCGTCGACGAGGCTCAGCACCCACACACTGCCCTTGCGGTTGCGCTTGTTGGGCAAGGAGATGCCGTCATGGTCGGCCCACCACTGCATCAGCGGCGGGATCACCTTGCCCTGACTGCAGACCGCGTGCACGGCGGAGCGGTCCGCCGCGATCTCCAGAATCCGCCGGTGTGCCTTCTCCGGATCGGAGCGGTACGCCTCCTCCGACAGTGTGGGCTCGGATTCGATCGGGACACCCAGTGCCTCGGCCAGCGGTGCGACGGTCTGCTCGCACCGCACCCGGTCGGCCGCGTGCACGAGTTCGGTGCCGAAGAGTTGCGACAACCCGGACAGCTTCTGAGCCTGCTTGCGCCCGAGGTGATCCAGCGGTCGTAGTCGGTCGTCGCCCTTGTACCGCGAACGCCTGCCGGCCCGGGCGTGGCGGACGAGCAGCAGGCTGTGGGTGTCGGCCGGCAGCCGGGTGAACTCGGTGAGGATCGTGCGGTCGAGTCGGTAGCTCAACAGCTTCGGGGCGTCGGCGAGGTCGACCCACCGGAGTTCGTCGACCTCCGCGTTGGGCGCGAACGACGACCCACCGAGGGCGAGTGCCGACCAATAGCGAACCCGCTTGCGGTCCTTGTTCGGCAGGTCGTAGGCGACATCCTTGAGGTGCCGCCCCAACCTCACCTGCTGGCCGGTCTCCTCCTCGATCTCGCGGACGGCGGTGGCGAGCAGCGTCTCACCGCTCTCCGCCTTCCCCTTCGGCAACGACCAATCGTCATGTCCCGGACGGTGAATGAGGCAGATCTCGATGCCGCCGTCCGGTGCGTTGCGCCACAGCACGCCACCGGCGGCCCAT
Source organism: Gordonia sp. NPDC003424 (assembly GCF_053588655.1). Classification (NCBI taxonomy): domain Bacteria; kingdom Bacillati; phylum Actinomycetota; class Actinomycetes; order Mycobacteriales; family Gordoniaceae; genus Gordonia; species Gordonia sp. NPDC003424. The sequence continues at coordinate 431,052 of NZ_JBSFQJ010000003.1, read as the reverse complement.
ACCGTCTTGGTCGACCTGGCCACTAGCCCGCATCCGGATGGCGACGATGACGCCGCATCATCTGCCGCTGGTGGTCGCGGACCTCCTGGCCCGCCGCCGGCGACGCCACCCAGCTGCCGTCGGACTGCAACACCCAGCAGCGCGTGCGCGGGTCGAGGGACGAGGAGAACATGTCGGCCAGTTCCGCGGTGAGACGTTCGTCGCGGACCTGTGCCATCACCTCCACGCGCCGGTCGAGGTTGCGGTGCATCATGTCCGCGCTGCCGATCCAATATTGGTTCTGCGCACCGAAATACAGGATGCGCGAGTGCTCCAGGAACTGCCCGAGAATCGACCGCACCACGATGTTGTCGCTGACGCCGGGCATTCCGGGTCGCAGCGCGCAGATGCCGCGCACCACGACTTCCACCGGAACACCGTTCTGCGACGCGCGATACAGCGCGTCGATGACCTGCTCATCGACGAGGGCGTTGGCCTTCAGTATGATCCGTGCCCGCTCGTCACCGGCGCGGAATCGTTCGATCTCGCCGTGGATCCGGGTGATGATCCCCGAGCGGATGCCGTGCGGCGCCACCAGGATGTTGCGGTACTCCCTCTTCCGCGAATACCCGGTGAGGGTGTTGAACAGGTCGGTGAGGTCGGCGCCGATGTCGGGCGCGGCGGTGAACAGACCCACGTCCTCGTAGAGCCGCGCGGTCTTGGGGTTGTAGTTGCCGGTGCCGATGTGGCAGTAGCGGCGGATCTGGGAACCCTCGCGCCGCACCACCAGACAGGTCTTGCAGTGGGTCTTGAGGCCGACGAGGCCGTAGACGACGTGCACGCCGGCCTGCTCGAGTTGCCGCGCCCACTTGATGTTCGCCTGTTCGTCGAAGCGGGCCTTGATCTCGACGAGCGCGACAACCTGCTTGCCCGCGGCCGCCGCGTCGATGAGCGCGTTGACGATCGGGGAGTCACCGGAGGTGCGGTACAGCGTCTGCTTGATGGCGAGCACCTGCGGGTCGGCGGCGGCCTGCTCGATGAACCGCTGCACGCTGGTGGAGAAGGAGTCGTACGGATGATGAACCAGCACATCACCTTCGCGCAACGTCGAGAACACGCTCTTGGCGGTCTCGCGTTCGCCGAAGGCCGGATGGGTGAGCGGGACGAACGGACGATCCTTGAGGTGCGGGCGGTCGAGTCCGTTGACCTCGAACAGGCACGACAGATCCAGTAGCCCGGGCACCTGGATAACGTCGGCCGGATTCACATCGAGCTCGCGCAGCAGGAGTTCGAGCATGTGCTCACTCATGTCGTCGGCGACCTCGAGCCGGACCGGCGACCCGAATCGACGTCGCGCGAGTTCACGTTCGAGGGCCTGCAGGAGATCCTCGTCGCGATCCTCCTCCACCTCGAAGTCGGCGTTGCGGGTGATCCGGAAGGCATGGTGCTCAACGATTTCCATCCCGGGGAACAGGTGCGTCAGGTTCGCCGCGATGAGGTTCTCCAGCGGCAGGAACACCGCGCGGCGGTCGGAGTCACCGGTCGGCCGGGGCAGCAGCTTGTCGACGCGGACGAACCGACTCACGTTGTCGGGCACCTTGACTCGTGCGAAATGCTCTCCGCCCTCGTGCCCGTCCTTGACCGTGACGGCCAGATTCAGCGACAGGCCGCTGATGTACGGGAACGGATGCGCCGGGTCGACGGCGAGTGGGGTGAGGACCGGAAACACGTCCTCGTGGAAGTGCTCCACCAGCATCGCCTGCTGCTCGTCGGTGAGATCCGACCATGTCACGACGTGAATGTCGTTCTCCGCCAATGCCGGTGCCACCGAGTCCAAGAACACCCGGGCGTGCCGGTCGGCGAGGGTCTGCGTGCGACCGGCGATCCGCAGCAGTTGTTCGCGCGGCGAGAGTCCGTCGGCCGAGCGCACCGACAGGCCCGTCTCGTCGCGGCGTTTGAGGCCGGCGACCCGCACCATGAAGAACTCGTCGAGATTGGAGGCGAAGATCGCGAGGAACTTCGCGCGTTCCAGCAACGGCATCGACGTGTCCTCGGCCAGCGCGAGAACACGTGAATTGAAGTCGAGCCAACTCAGTTCGCGATTGAGATACCGGTCCTCCGGTAGATCTTCGGACTCGTCGGGCAGCAGGGTCGCCGCAGGCGGTGCTCCGGGGATGGAGGTGATCGGTTGGGTGGCGATGTCGTCGGCAGGGCTCACCGTTCAATCATGACGCATCGGTCCGGGGCCCGATGGGTTTGGCCTCGATGGTCGGGGGCGGCAGGCCGGCGGACCGCTCACCCGCACCGTCGCGCCGGTGCCGAGGTGTCCGACGCGGCAACCGGTCGGCCGGACAGTTCGGCGGCGGTGCGTGGGCCGAGCCCGATCAGGCGAGCGGCCTCCAGGTCGGCGGCGGTGTCGACGTCGGTTCGCAGGTCAGGCCATCGCCGATGTCCCGGGTCGAGTTCCACCGCCCCGGCGGCACGATGTGCCGCAGCCGAATTCGGTCCGAAACGGGGTGGTCCGGCGATCGACGACGCGCGGATGAGGATCGTGGTGCCGGTGGCCTCGCGATCGGTCACCATCGCCTGTGGATGCCCGGCCGCCGCCGTCAGTACCTCCCGGAGACCGGCCGCCGTGGCGGCGGGCAGGTCGGCCTGGATGAAGACGATGGTCGACAGATCGTGCCAGCGGAGCCGCGCGGCCGTCTCGGCGGCCGACAGCGCCAGGTTCAGTCGTCCCGGCGTCGCGTCGGCGGAACGCTGGGTGTCGTCTTCGCGCAGTCCGACGGCGCCGGCGGCGTGTGCGGTGGCCAGCACGTCGTCGTCGGGCGACACCACGACGAGGCGATCGATCCCGGCCCGGCGCACGGCGCCGATGGTGTCGGACAGCATGGCGAGCACGAGTGCGCCGTGCAGGCCGCCGGGGGCGGGGAGACTCGACGCGAGCCGGGACTTGGCCGCATCGAGGCGTTTGACCGCCATCACCGCGGCCACGGCACCAGCGGCGTGGTGGTGGTCCGGTCCCGGACCCGATGGCGCGGTCATGCAGACCATGATGCCCATCGGCCGTCGACGGACCCAACCCCGCCCCACTCGCGCATCCGTTGCCCGAGAACCGGTCAGGTCGCACGCTCGCACGGACTAGGCTGAGCAGACAACCGTGTCGGCAAAGGAGTAGGCGTGCGCGCAGTGGTGATGGGTGCCGGATCCTGGGGAACGGCGATCGGAAAAGTACTGGTCGATGCTGGCACCGACACACGGATCTGGGCACGCGAGCCCGCACTGGCCGATCGCATCAACGCCGAGCATGTCAACGCGGATTACCTGCCCGGCATCACCTTGCCCGACGCACTGGTGGCCACCAGTTCGGTCGCAGATGCGCTGTCCGGGGCCGACGTCGTCGTGTGTGCCATCCCGTCGCAGGTGTTGCGGCCCAACCTGAAGGACTGGGCGGCATACGTGGTGCCCGACGTCACCTATGTGTCGCTCGCCAAGGGCGTCGAGACGAGCACGCTGATGCGGATGACCGAGGTCATCGCCGAGGAGTCGGGGGCGCCGGCCGACCGGATCGCGGCGTTGTCGGGACCCAATCTGGCCCGGGAGATCGCCGAGGGTCAGCCGGCCGCGACGGTGATCGCCTGCACCGACGAGGATCGTGCGCGCAGACTGCAGCAGGCGTTCGCCACCGGCTACTTCCGGCCGTACACCAACACCGACGTCATCGGCTGTGAGATCGGCGGTGCGGTGAAGAACGTCATCGCGCTCGCGTGCGGCATGGCCAGCGGCGTCGGGTTCGGACAGAACACCCTCGCGACGATCATCACCCGCGGGCTGGCCGAGACCATCCGTCTCGGGGTCACACTCGGCGCCCAGATCGAGACCCTCGCCGGACTCGCCGGCATCGGCGACCTCGTCGCGACGTGCTCGTCACCGCTGTCACGCAACCGGACGTTCGGGGCCCGCCTCGGCGAGGGCGCCACCATGGAGGAGGCCCAGGAGGCCGCCCACGGGCAGGTCGCCGAGGGCGTGAAGTCGTGCACGTCGGTGCGCGCGCTGGCCGACAAGCACGACGTCGAGATGCCGCTGACCGACGCGGTCCATCAGGTGTGCCATTCCGGGCTGTCCGTCGCCGACGCCGTCAGCATGTTGCTCGGTCGCAGCACCAAGCCCGAGTACAGCTGAGGTCGCTCGTCGCGGATCAGCCGAAATCGAGTGGCGCCCGCGGCAGCGTGTTCTCGATGATCGCCGACACGTCGGTGATCGGCCCGTTCCCGGCGTTGACCGGAATCCACATCGCCACATACGGCCGGTGGTCGACGCACACATACGCCTGACCGGACCCCTCGACGGTGTCGGTGATGAACCACTGCACCGGGTTGATCACCTGCAGGTTGCTCGTCGGGGACAGTTCCGACGGGCGGGAGACGCCGCACCGCAGGGTGACCGGGTCGCCGCCGTCGTCGGACGGCCAGGTGACCGTCGTGCCGTCCACCTGCTTGCCGCCGAAACCGTCGAACGTCGTCGGCAGGGCGGCGAGCAGGCCGGTGCAGTCGGCCGCCGCGGATTCGCTGACCGTGTACGAGTCGACGGGCGTGCCGGGATGATCCGGGCGAAGTGCGGCGTAGGCGATGAACCCGGCGATCACCATGACCGGGATGGCGACCAGCACGGCGATCAGGGCGGGACTCAGTCGCGGCTCGGCGGCATCGCGCGACGGCCGGCCGGTGTGCGCCGCGTCGGACGATTCCACGTCGCCCGACGGTGCGTCGCCTGGCGCTGCGTCATCCGGCGGGGTGGTGTCGTCGTCGGTCACGACCACACCCTACGACCCCTCAACGAGGGTTCTGCACCACCGGGCAGGTGAGGGTGCGGGTGATGCCCTCCACCTTCTGGATCTGGGGCACGACATCATCGGTGAGGTGCGTGGCATCGGCGGCATCCACCCGGACGATGACGTCGTAGGGTCCGCTGACCTCTTCGGACGAGGCGACACCGGAGATCTCCGCAATCGTCGCGGCGGCCAACGCTGCCCGTCCGACCTCGGTCTGGATCAGTATGTATGCCTGAACCACGCCCATCCTCTCGTTTGTGCTCCGCACCGCCGAACGGCATCCGGAGCAGGTATCTCGTCGGGGCGAAATGTCCCGTGCCAATACACTGTCGCCATATTGTCGCCGACAAACCCGGGAAAGCGCGACTCAAACGGATCAAGGAGGCGTCGTGACCGTCGAACCCGCCGGCGATCCGGTTGATCGGTCACGTACGGTCGGCGAGGTCGGGGAGCGACGCCTCATCGCCGCCCTGACCCGCGCCGCGGCGGGGTCGGATCTGCGCCCGCCACCGGGAACCGGCCACGACATCGTCATCGGGTCGGGTGACGACGCGGCGGTCATCGACACCGCCGGACCCGCCGTGATCAGCACCGACACCGCCGTACAGGGCAGACACTTCCGCTTCGACTGGTCCGACGCCCGCACCGTCGGAGCACGGGCGGTGGTGGCCAGCGCCGCCGACATCGCCGCGATGGGTGGCCGCACGACCGGGATCGTCGTCTCGATCGCATGTCCGGCCGACACCCCGGTCGGCACGGTGCTCGACCTGAATGCCGGCATCGTGGACGCCACCCACCGATTCGGTGCGCGTGTGCTCGGTGGAGATCTGGTGGCCGCCGGTCAGGTGGTGGTGACGGTCACGGCCGTCGGAGTGCTCGACGGTGCGCTGCCGATCGTCGTCAGCGGCGCACGACCGGGGGACGTCCTGGCCGTCACCGGGACGGCGCTCGGATCCAGCGCCGCCGGACTCGCGCTGTTGGCGGACGCGGAGAAGCGTGGCGACACCGGTCTTCTCGATGCGTTTCCACGCCTAGTCGGCGCCTACCGTCTCCCGGCACCCGATCTTGCGCAGGGGCCGGTGGCCGCGCGGGCCGGGGCGCACGCGATGACCGACATCTCCGACGGGTTGGTCGAGGAACTCGTGACGATGTCCGCGGCGTCGGGCACCCTGCTTTCGGTGGAGAGCGGCCTGGTGCCCTCCGACCCCGAGATCGCGGCGGCGGCCGCGGCGATCGGTGTCGACCCCCGCGACTGGATCGTCGCCGGCGGCGAGGACCACGAACTGCTCGCCGCCTTCGCGCCCGAGTCCGTCCCGGCCGGTTGGACCCGCATCGGCGCGGTGACGTCGGGTGCCGGCGTGATCGTTGACGGTGACGGAGCCCGAGACCTGCACGGATGGCAGTCGTTCGGGTCGTGAGCCGCAGACGCGGGAGGGTCCACTAGATTCTGTCCATGTCCATCTACGCGTTCGGGGATCGTGCCGCGGTCTCCGGGGCGGATGTCAATGTCCACGTGCGGCCGGATCGAGCGGGGGAGTGTCGATGAGTGCGCGTCCGATGTCGGAGTTGCTCGATCCCGGGTGGGCTGCGGCCCTGGCGCCGGTGGAGGACGTCGTCGCGTCGATGGGGCAGTTCCTGCGCGCCGAGAACGCCGCCGGGCGCGGTTATCTGCCGGCCGGCCGCAACGTCCTGCGAGCCTTCACCCAACCGTTCGACGACGTCCGGGTGCTCATCGTCGGTCAGGACCCCTACCCCACGCCCGGCCACGCCGTCGGACTGAGTTTCTCGGTGGCGCCCGAGGTGTCACCGATCCCGCGGTCGCTGGCCAACATCTACCGCGAGTACTGCGACGACCTCGGCTACCCGATGCCGGCCAGCGGCGACCTCACGCCGTGGGCGAAATCCGGTGTGCTGCTGCTGAATCGAGTGCTCACGGTGTCGCCGGGGGAGTCCGCGTCGCATCGGGGCAAGGGCTGGGAGCAGGTCACCGAATGCGCGATCAAGGCGCTGGTCGCCCGTGAGGGCGAGCCCCTCGTCGCCATCCTGTGGGGTCGCGACGCCGCCAATCTGCAGCAGTGGATGCCCGATGTACCGGTGATCGTGTCGCCGCATCCGTCGCCGCTGTCGGCGAGCCGCGGGTTCTTCGGGTCGCGCCCGTTCAGCCGCGCCAACGAGGCGCTCGAGGAGCTCGGTGCGGACCCGGTGGATTGGCGACTGCCGAGCTGAGTGCGGTGCCGCATCCACACACGGTTTGGCCCGTCTGCATACGGGATCCCGTGTGTGGGAAGGGTGTTTCGTGTGTTTCACGCCACCAGCCCGAGACGGTTGAGCCATTCCCGCACCATCGGTACGACGCGGTTGTTGCGCAGATCGTCCCAGATCCACCGGATCACCATGATCCCGAGCCTGCGCAGCGCGTCTTCGCGGGCCTTTTCCCGGCGCATCGCATCGAACGGGGTCTCACCCTCACGCAGATGGCGCTGGTACTTCACCATGCCGTCGAACTCCGCCGCCAGTTTGGCGTCCCAGTCGTAGTCGCACCGACCCACGAACCCGCCGTCGTGGTCGTAGAACTTGTGCTGTAGACGCGGAACCGGCAGGCCGGCGGCAATGATCTGCGCACGTCCCCACGACTCGCCGGCGTTCTCCGCGCCGGCGTCCGCGAATGCCAGCGCCCGCCGGGCCTGTGCGACGCCACGCCGGTGCCGCTCGAGATAGGCCGCGATGAGGTCGGGGTCGGCGCCGAGCCGAAGCGCGGAATCGAGCACGGCGAGCGCGGCCGAAAAGCTCTGGCTGCACGCGATATCGGCGGCCGTGCGTTCCAGCGTTGTCACGCAGACGGTCTCGAGCACCGTCGTCACGTCACCCGCGTCCAGGGTGCCCGAGTGCAGATGCCTGTTCGTGTCGATCCGCCCGCCCGTCGCGAGTCCGGTGGCGATGTGCACCCGGCCGAGACGCGGATGCAGGAGGGACAGACCGTGCACCAATCCCGCCGATTCGTGACTCAGTACCGAACCGTCGCCGAGCGTGGCCACCGCAACCGCCGTCAGGCGATGCAGTTCGTGCGGCTTGAGGGGTTTCGCCGGTGTGACGACGAACGCGCCCTGCCAGATCCGCTCCAGCAGACCCTCGTCGACCGCTCTGGCCAGCTGTTTGTCGGTGTAGCCGTGGTCGATGGCGGTACGTCGGTAGATGATCCCGTGACCGTCGGTGGGGAACTCGTGCATGTCCATTGGACGCCGGAAGCGCCGATCCGGCTCCGTGACACGCGAACCCACACGAAATTGCCCATCTGCATACGGGATCCCGTGTGTGGATGGGGCATTTCGTATGTGGATGGGGGAGCGAACTCAGCCCCGGCGCGCCGACGGGTAGTCGGGTGTGCGTTTGCCGACGAATGCGTCGACACCTTCGATGCCCTCGGGCGACCCGGACAGCCGCGCGATCGATTGCGCCTCGGCGGCGAGTTGTTCGGGCAGCGTGACCGAGGGCGAGCGGGTCAACAGGGCCCGGGTGGCGGCGTTCGCGCCCCAGGGGCCGGCGGCGATGGTCTCGGCGGCGGCGCGCGCGGTGGAGTCGACGTCGGCGTCGTCGACGATCTCGGAGACGATTCCCCAGGCCAGCGCGTGCTCGGCGTCGATGATCTGATCGGTCAGGATGAGCTGCCGTGCGCGTGCCGCGCCGACGACGCGGGGCAGGGTCCAGGTCATCCCGCCGTCCGGGGACAGGCCGATACCGCGGTAGGCCGGTCGTAGCTTGGTCGAGGTCCCGGCGATCGCGACGTCGGCGTGCAACACGATGCTCATGCCGGCTCCGGCGGCCCAGCCCTTGACCGCGGCGACGACCGGGCGGTTGGCCTCGTGCAGCGCGGTCAGGAAGAGGTGGAAGGTGTCGGCGAGGTGCTGCAGGTAGTCGGGCCGGTCGTCGGCCGCGGCGAAGGCGCGGACGTTGCCGCCGGCACAGAAATTGGCGCCCGCACCCACCAGCAGGATGGCGCCGACCTCGCGCTCGCCGCGTGCGATCTGGCGGAGTGCGGCCGTGCCCTGCGCGAGTGCGTCGTCGTTGAGCGAGGTGCCGGCCGCGGCCGTGGACACGGCGATCGTGAGGACCGAATCCTGCTCGCCGACCAGGGGAACGGCTTCGACGGGTGTCTGAGTAGAGGTCATGGCGCGAACTCTATCCGCAGACACACAAAGACCCGACCCCGGGGCAGACCGACTGCTCGCTCGGGATCGGGTTGTGTTTGTTGCTGTTCGCTGACCGCCGTCTATCAGACGAGAGCGGTCTTACCCGCCTTCAGGCAGGAGGTGCACACGTTCTTACGCTTGCGGTTCCCCGGTGCGACCTCAACGCGCACCGACTGGATGTTCGGGTTCCACCGGCGGTTCGTGCGCCGGTGCGAGTGCGACACCGACTTGCCGAAGCCCGGTCCCTTGCCGCAGATATCGCAGACGGCAGCCATCATGAACTCCCTTGGTAGAAAATGGTCCGGTTATGAGCCCGCGGTGTCCGCGTCCGACGATGCGTCGAGTGGGGACGGCCGACAGGCAACCCTGCAAGGATAGCCTCCGTCCGGCCACCCGGCCAAATCCGCTCACCGGCGGCATCGGTCCGTCGCCGGTGTGTCACCGCCCCCGAGTAACCTCGGACACAATCACTTCACGGTAAGGGGTGCGTGTGGAGCCGGTTCTCGACGGCGGTGTGCGCCGGGCGATGGATCCGCAGCTGCTGCGGGATTGGGCGCAGGCCGCGGCCGACAATCTGGAGGGGCTGCGCGGCGAGATCAACGATCTCAACGTGTTCCCGATCCCGGATTCCGACACCGGCAGCAACATGCTGTCCACCATGCGGGCGGCCGCCGAGACGGTGGCCGCCGAGCCCCCCGATGCGGGGATCGCATCGGTCGCGCGAGCGATGGCCGACGGCGCCGTCGCCGCCGCCCGCGGCAACTCCGGGGTGATCCTCTCGCAGGTACTCGTCGGCATGGCCGACGCCGCCGAGGCGTTGGCCGACGAATCGGTGCTGACCTTCAACCGGCTGATGTCGGCGGGGCTGCGGCTGGCGTCGCTGGCCGCGGTCCGCGCGGTGAGCGAACCGCGGGAGGGCACGGTGCTCACCGTCATCCGCACCGCGGCCGAGACGGCCGCCGCCCACGCCGACGAGTCCCCGGCCGACCTGGCCCGGGCGATCGCCGACGAATGTGCCGAAGCGCTCGAGCGGACACCCGAACAGATGCCCGAACTCGCCAGCGCCGGGGTGGTCGATGCCGGCGGTCGCGGATTTCTCGTGATGGCCGACGCGATGGTCGAGGTCCTCACCGGCGTGGCGACCCGTCGCCGTCACTACCGGGGCATCCTCATCGGCGGCGGAGAACCCGGCCACCAGGACAACGAGCCGTGTTCCGGCGGCAGCGACATGGACTTCGAGGTCATGTACCTGTACGAGGGCGTGGCCGCGGAGGTGGGGTCGCTGCGCGAGACACTCAACGCGCTCGGCGACGCGGTGGTCATCGTCGGTGACAACTCCAGCGGGGAACACGAACGGTTCTCGGTGCACGTACACACGAGCGAGCCGGGCGCGGCGGTCGAGGCCGGGGTCGTACGCGGGGCCGTGTCCGACATCCGGATCAGTTGTTTCGCGCTCGATGCCATCCGCGCGCAGATCGGCACCGTCGAAACCCCGCCGCGTCACAAACGTGCGGTGGTGGCCGTCGTCACCGGTGAAGGAGCTGCCGAGCTCTTCGCCGAGGAGGGCGCGCGGGTGGTGCGTGCCGACGACGGTCTCAGTCCGGACACATTGCTGGACGCGATCCGCGACACCGACAGCGCCCACGTCGTCGTGATGGCCAACGGCAAACTCCCCGCCCAGGATCTGGTGGCGGTCACCGCCGAGGCCAGATCGCCGTTGCGCACCGTGGTCAATCTGCCGACGTCGTCGATGGTGCAGTGTCTTTCGGCCCTCGCGGTCCACGACCCCAGCGACTCGCCGGACGCCGACTCCTACGCCATGGCGGCTGCCGTGGCCGGCACCCGATGGGGATCGCTGGTGCGGGCCGACACCCGGATGATGACGCTTGCCGGCACCTGTGACATCGGAGATGTGTTGGGGCTCATCGGTTCCGACGTGTTGGTGATCTCGGCCGACCAGACCGGTGCGGCGACCGCACTGGTTGATCTGATGCTCGCGACCGGCGGGGAGATGGTCACCGTGATGGCCGGCGCGGACGTCGACGACGAGGTCCTCGACGCGATCACCGTGCAGATGCGCCGGAGCTACCAGGGCGTGGAACTCGCCATCTATCGGACCGGCCAGTCCGATCAGATCCTGCAGGTCGGTCTCGAGTAGTGGTCGGCCTCAACGATCGCCTCGACACCGTCCTCGACCCGAAAATCGTCGAGAAGCTCGCGTCCCTCGACATCGGCACGATCGGCGAACTGATCCGGTACGCGCCGCGCCGCTATGTCCGGCACGGTCAGCTCTCCAACGACGAACTCCCCGTCGACGACGAGTGGGTCACCATCGTGGGACGCATCACGTCGGCGAAGATGATCTCGATGCGCAAGCGCCACGGCCAGTTCCTCAAGGTGGCCGTCACCGACGGCACCCACGGCTACGAGGCGAACTTCTTCAACGCCCGCTTCATCCAGCAGAAGCTGCGGCCGGGCGCGCGGGTGATGATGGCCGGAAAAGTGAAGACCTTCCGCGGGCAGGTGCAGCTGTCGCACCCGGAGTGGGCGGTGCTCCCCGATGGCGAACCGGAGGTCGATCGCGTCGTCGGTTCCGCGATGCTCTCCGAGATGTACGCACTCGAGGCGCAGACCGCGGACGGCGAGATCGATCCGGCCGGCTTCGACCGGGCCATCGTGCCGATCTACCCGGCATCCAAGGAGATCCAGACCTGGCACATCTGGTCGGCGATCCGCCGGGTGCTCACCGCGCTCGACGACGGCGAGCGGCCGCCCGACGCCCTGACCGAGGAGCAACGGGCCGAGCGCGGGTTGATCACCACCGACGACGCCGTGCACCGCATCCACCTGCCGGACACCGACGACGACATCGACACCGCCCGGGCCAGGCTGAAATTCGATGAGGCACTGGCGATTCAGACGGTTCTCGCCGGCCGCCGCATCGCCGGGCGGGCCGAACACGCCCCGCCGTGCCCGCACGTCGAGGGCGGACTCGAGGACCGGCTGCTCGCCCGCCTGCCGTTCACCCTCACCGACGGTCAGACCGACGTGGTCACCGAGATCGCCGACGACCTCGGCGCCGCAAGCCCCATGAGCCGCCTCTTGGAGGGGGAGGTCGGCTCGGGTAAGACGCTCGTCTCGCTGCTCGCGATGCTGCGGGTGGTCGACAACGGGCACCAGTGCGCGATCCTGGCGCCCACCGAAGTGCTTGCCGCACAGCACTATCGAACGATGCGCAGCATGCTGGGTGATCTCGCCGAGGCGGGCGAACTGACCGCGGCCGAGGGCGCGACCAAGGTGGTGCTGTTGACCGGGTCGATGAAGACCGCCGGTCGCCGGCAGACGTTGCTCGACGTCGTCTCCGGCATCGCGGGCATCGTCATCGGCACGCACGCGCTCCTCGAGGAGAACGTCAGCTTCTTCGATCTCGGGATGGTGGTCGTCGACGAACAGCACCGGTTCGGGGTCGAACAGCGAGATGTGCTGCGCGGCAGAGGTCGTGACGGACTGATGCCGCACTGCCTGGTGATGACCGCGACCCCGATCCCCCGGACGGTGGCCATGACCGTCTTCGGCGACCTCGACACCTCGGTCCTGACCGAATTGCCGCGCGGCCGGCAACCGATCAGCACCTCGGTGGTGCCGATGGGCAAGCCGGACTGGGTGGATCGCGTGTGGGTGCGGGCCGAGGAGGAGATCGCCGCGGGCCGCCAGGTGTATGTGGTGTGTTCCCGGATCGGGGACGACGAGGACAAGAAGGCGAAGAGCTCCGCCGACCCGGCGCTGAAGACCACCTCGGTGATCGAACAGTACGAGGCCCTGCTCGCCGGGCCGCTGGGCGGGCGCCGGATCGAGATGCTGCACGGCCGGATGCCGGCCGACGACAAGAACGCCGTGATGGACGCCTTCGGGCGGGGCGAGATCGACCTTCTCGTGTCGACCACCGTCATCGAGGTCGGTGTCGACGTGCCCAACGCGACGATGATGGTCATCGTCGACGCCGAGCGATTCGGCGTCAGCCAACTCCATCAGTTGCGGGGCCGCGTCGGCCGCGGCGCGCACGCCGGACTCTGCCTGCTGATGACCGGGTCGGCGCCGGTCTCGCAGGCGATGGCTCGACTGCGGGCGGTGGAGAAGTCCAACGACGGATTCGTCCTCGCCCGAGTCGATCTCGAGCAGCGGCGCGAAGGTGACATCCTCGGTTCCATGCAGTCGGGTGGCACCTCGTCGCTGCGGTTCCTCTCGTTGCTCGCCGACACCGAGGTCATCGCCGATGCGCGCGACCTCGCCGAGGAGGTCGTCGGGGCCGACCTCGAACTGGCCGATCATCGGCCGCTCGCCGACCTCGTCGACGCGATCCTGGCCCCCAACAGGGTGGAGTACCTCGACAAGTCGTAGCCGCGGTGCCGGTCATCGGGCGAGTCGCGCGGCGGCTTCCTCGTTCACCGGCGTGAACAGGTTGACCAGGTTGCCGTCGGGGTCCCGGAACAGCAGCGACCGATTGCCCCACGGCATCGTGGTGGGTTCCTGAACCGTCTCCGGGATGTGTGCGGCGAGGCGGGCGAACTCCGCGTCGACATCGTCGACCAGGAACTCCACGATGACCGTGCGGTTCGCGGCGCCTTCCAGGAAATCTGCCGTGAACAACGCCTTGGTGCGTTCGCTCGCGATCGCGAGCGTTCCTGCCGGAGTGACGATTTCCGCGAAATCAGGTGTCGCCCAGCGGGCCGGGATCGAGGTCACCTGTTCGTAGAAGGACACCATCTGCTCGATGGACGCAGTGATGATGCGGACGGACGCGAGATTCATCGTTTCTCCAGGCTGTCGGGTCGTGTGCTGTGGTCGGGAGCCACGCTATGGCCGATTGCGGACGACGACCGTCCTCGATGGAACCGCGCGCTGGCGGTGTGCGTCCAACAGGGGTGATGGGTGTGGTCACGGCGCGTATCCGCGACCGACGAGCCGCCGTGCGCTGGCCGCTGCGCTGGTGGACGGTGCTGATCGCCTGTGTCGGCAGTGCGGTGCTGGCGGCCGTGCTGACCCTGTCCGCGGCGCCGGCCACCGACCCGATGCTGCGTGCCCGCGCGGAGTCCGCGTCGTCGATGCTGCAGGCGATTATCGTTGCCGCACAACGGCTTGCGCGCGACGACTATCGGCGGGACGCATTCGGCGCACCGTGGACCGACGAGGTGTCGGTGGCCGGCGGCGGCAACGGCTGCGACACCCGCAACGACATCCTGTCCCGCGATCTCACCGACACCCGGCTCGGGAAGGTCGCGAGCTGCCCGGGAGCGGTTCTGGCCGGCGAGTTCCGCAGTCCGTATACCGGCGGCTTCGTGGCGTTCCGCCGCGACCGGGCGCCCGGTGCGGTGCAGATCGACCACATCGTGCCGCTCGCCTACGCATGGGACATGGGTGCCTGGGCATGGCCGGGACCGACGCGGACCGAGTTCGCGAACGACCCGGCGAACCTGGTCGCCGTCGATGGCACCTCCAACCAGGCCAAGAGCGACGCCGAACCGGCCCGATGGATGCCGCCGGACAAGCGATTCCACTGTGTGTACGCGATCCAGTTCGTCACGGTCGCGGTCGCCTATCGACTGCCGATCGACGCCGCATCGCGACAAGTGCTGGCGAAATCCTTGGGGCACTGTCGGTCTCGATGACCGAACCGATCCCGGGGTGGCGGTCGGACGAAGGACCGACCGTGGCCCGACGTCGGATTCGAGTAGTTGTCTACGCGTGTCGGACGATCCGCGTGCGCCGAATCTCGATGCTGACCGTCCTCACCCAGCACCCGAAAGGTCAGAAATGACGATCATCGAAGAACCACCCGCCCCCGTGACCGACGTACCGACCGTGACATCTGTCGCCGACCCCGACGCCCGCAGCATCGGCCTCGCGACCGCCGGTGACGAGGACCTCGGCTTCCTGGCCGAACTCCCCGGCACCTGGAAGAACGAACCGAACCTCACCGGCCGGGGATGGAACCTCATCGCATTGCCGTTCCGGACCGAGCCCGACCCGGTCACCGGGCGCGCGCTCAATTACCGCCTGCTGCTCAATCAGTACAACGAGGTCCTCAAGTTCAGCCTGGTCGACAAGAACGTGCCCAACCGTGGGATCTCGCTCAACGGGACGACGGTGCAGACCGACCAGGAGGTGGGCACCCTCGACTACGAGCAGTCGATCAAGCAGATCGCGTCCGCCGATTCGCCGGAGAGCACCGTCGCCGGAAGCGCGGGCGCCGCCATCCACCACGAGCCGGGACTGTTCCTGTTCATGCAGAACCAGACCGATGGTGGCCCCACCATCGGCCGCCTGGCCACGATTCCCCACGGAGATGCGGTGCTGGCCCTGGGCTCGGCCCGGACCGACCCGGGCGCGCCGACCATCGTTCCGGTCAGCGCCTTGCCGATCGGGGTGGGGCAGGACATCAATTCGCCGTATCTGGCTCCGTACAAGCACTTCACCGGCGCCAACAAATTCCAGGGTCTCCTGGACCCGACGGACCCGGCAGCCCTGCTGCGCAACGCCAACGACGGCGTCAACATCGTCGAGACCACCACCATCACCCTCGACACCACCGTCGCGTCCGGTGGCATCCACAACATTCCGTTCGTGGTGTCACAGGCCAATGCCACCGAGATGCGCTCGACGTTCTGGATTCAGAAGGTCGACGAGGGCGGCACGATCAAGGTGCGCCTGCAGTATCTGCAGATCGTCATGCTCGAGTTCTTCAATCGGCGCGACGGGCAGCCCGGGCTCATCAAGTGGCCCCACATCAGCTTCAACACCATGGAGAAGGTGAGCGACACGACCGACTCGGAGTACGGCGCCATCGAGTTCGGGATGGATGCGGTCTGCGACAACTGACCGTCTCAGCGCCACCGCAGGTAGGGGTTGCACCGGCCACGTACGCCGCGTCCGGGTGCAACCTCTGCTGTGCGTAATCTGGAGAACGACATATTTCCGCAGGCGAAGCGAGGATTGATGAGTGCACCCACCGCCGACCCGGATGTGAGCTCGGGCTCCGGCGCCGCCGACGTCGAACGCGTCGTCACCGGTCTGGCGAAGGCCGCACGGATCGCGTCCCGCTCATTGGCGCGGCTGACCACCGCCGACAAGAACGCGGTCCTGCTCGCCGCCGCCGACGCGCTCGAGGCCGGCACCGAGGCGATCCTCGCGGCCAACGCGGCGGACGTCACCCGCGCGGAGAACGACGGCACCGAGGCGAGCCTCGTCGACCGGCTGCGCCTGACCCCCGAACGGGTCATCGGGATCGCCGACGGCCTGCGGCAGGTGGCCGGGCTGCCCGATCCGATCGGCGAGGTGGTGTCCGGCAAGACGCTGCCCAACGGGCTGGAACTGCGTCAGGTGCGGGTACCGCTCGGTGTGGTCGGCATGGTGTACGAGGCCCGGCCCAACGTCACCGTCGACGCGTTCGGCATCGCCTTCAAGGCCGGCAACGCCGTGCTGCTGCGGGGTTCGTCGTCGGCGGCCAACTCGAATGAGGAGCTCGTGCGTGTCCTGCGAGAGGTGTTGCAGGACAAGGGGATCAATCCGGACATGGTGGCGCTGCTGCCGAGCGAGGACCGGTCGAGCGTCACCGCGCTCATCCGGGCCCGCGGCCTCGTCGACGTCGTCATCCCCCGCGGCGGCGCCGGCCTGATCAACGCGGTCGTCGCGAACGCGACCGTGCCGACCATCGAGACGGGCACCGGCAACTGTCACGTCTACGTGCACGCGCTCGCCGACCTCGACATCGCCACGCGCATCGTCATGAACTCCAAGACCCGCCGCCCCAGCGTCTGCAACACCGCCGAGACGGTGCTGATCGACAAGGCGGTCGCCGCCGACGCGGTGCCCAAGATCTCGCAGGCCCTGCGGGCTCAGGGTGTGGTCATCCACGGCGACGAACCCGACATGGAACCGGCCACCGAGGCCGACTGGTCCGACGAGTACCTGTCGCTGGACATCGCGATGAAGGTCGTCGACGACCTCGACGCCGCCGTCGCCCACATCGACACCTACGGGACCGGGCACACCGAGGCGATCGTCACCACCGACCTTTCCGCCGCCCGCGAGTTCACCAGCCGCGTCGACGCCGCCGCCGTGATGGTCAACGCGTCGACCGCCTTCACCGACGGCGAACAGTTCGGCTTCGGCGCGGAGATCGGGATCTCGACACAGAAACTGCACGCCCGCGGACCGATGGGGCTGCCGGAACTGACCTCGACCAAGTGGATCGTCTGGGGCGACGGCCACATCAGGCCCGCGTGATGACGGAGCCGACGATCACCCCCTCGACCGCCACCACCGTCCCGTCCTTCGCCGACGTCCCCGACGTCCTCGCCCGCCTGGCGTCGACCGGTTACCTCGCCGACGAGGCGACCGCCACCTCGACCTTCCTCGCCGACCGGCTCGGGAAGCCGCTGCTGGTCGAAGGACCGGCCGGTGTCGGGAAAACCGAACTGTCGCGGGCGATTTCGCAGGCCATCGGAGCCGAGCTGGTCCGGCTGCAGTGCTATGAGGGCATCGACGAGGCCCGCGCACTCTACGAGTGGAACCACGCCAAGCAGATCCTCGCGATCCAGGCCACCGGCACCCGCTCGTGGGACGAGGCCAAGAGTGACATCTTCTCCGACGAGTTCCTGCTGCCGCGGCCGCTGCTCAGGGCGATCTCGCGGTCCGAGCCGACGGTGCTGCTGATCGACGAGGTCGACAAGGCCGACGTCGACATGGAAGGTCTGCTGCTCGAGGTGCTCAGCGACTTCGCGGTCACCATCCCGGAGATGGGCACGGTCGCCGCCACCCGCCGTCCCATCGTGATCCTCACGTCCAACGCCACGCGGGACCTGTCCGAGGCACTCAAGCGTCGTTGCCTGTACCTCTATATCGACTTCCCGGAGGCGGCCCGGGAACGGGAGATCCTCGCGTCGAGGGTTCCCCGGCTCTCGGATGCGCTGGCCGCCGAACTGGTGCGGGTGGTCGGCGTGCTGCGCACCCTCGACATCCGCAAGAAGCCGTCGGTGGCCGAGACCATCGACTGGGGTAACACGCTGCTCGCCCTCGGCGCCGGCGACGAGGCCTCCGGCGCGGGCGCCGGCAAACTCGACGACGGACTGATCGCCCGGACGCTCGGTGTCGTCCTCAAACACCGTCCCGACCTGAAGACGGCACTCAAAGAACTCAAGCTGGGCTGAGATGACGACGGACGCGGATCGTCGCGCGGCCGGCGACGTGCCGATCGTCGATCACCTCACCGGGTTCGTCGACGAACTCCGTCACCGCGGCATCGTCGTCGGCCCGTCCGGGCTGATCGACGCCGCGCGGGCCATGGCCGTTCTCGATCTCCTCGACCGGCGGTCCCTGCGGGAGGGGCTGGCCGCCACGCTGATCAGCGATCAGATGCACCGGCGGGTCTTCGACACCGTCTTCGACCTGTGGTTCCCGCTCGGCACGGGTGCGCGCACGACGGTCACCGACCTCCCGCGTACGGAAGACGGCGAGGTGGACACCGAGGCCGTCCGGGACATGATCGCGCAGATGCTCGCCGACGACGAAGCCGCCACCGACGGCCGGCTCGATGCGATGGTCGCGTTGATCGTCGACCAGCTGGGCCAGTACGGCTCCACCCGCGGACAGGCGTTCTCCGCCTACCAGGCGCTCTCGGCGGTGAACCCGCAGACGCTGATCGCCAAGATCGCCGCCGCCATGTCCGGCGCCGGTGCCGGTGACGACGACGGCTCGCTCGGCGACCGGCCCGGCACCGAGCCGCTCTACCGTCGTGCGGCGCGCGCCAAGACCGCCGACTTCCGGGCGAAGGTCGAAGCCGAGACCCAGCGCCGGATGGCCGGCCGCAACGGTCGGCAGCGTGTCGCCGACTATGCCGTCCCGACGCTGCCGGAGAACATCAACTTCCTCTCGGCCGGTGCCGCGGAACTGGCCGAGATCCGCCGCACCATCGAACCGCTGGCACGGCTGCTGGCCGCGAAACTCGAGATCCGCCGCCGGCGTGCCCACCGCGGCGCCGTCGATGTGCGACAGACGCTCCGCAAGTCGATGTCCACCGGCGGCGTGCCGATCGAACTGAGCCACCGCAAACCGCGTCCGGGGCGACCCGAGCTCACCGTCCTGTGCGACGTCTCGGGATCGGTCGCCGGGTTCTCGCAGTTCACGCTGCGGCTGGTTTATGCTCTGCGGCAACAGTTTTCGAAGGTGCGGGTCTATGCGTTCGTGGATACGGTGGACGAGGTCACCGACTACTTCGAACGCGGTGCCGACGACGAGGACTTCGGCACCAGTATGCATCGGATGATCTCGGAGGCACGCATCGTCACTCGCGACGGGCATTCCGACTACGGCAACATGCTGAAGGGATTCGTCGAGAACTACGGCGACACGCTGACCCACCGCGGGGCGCTGCTGATCCTCGGCGACGCCCGCAACAACTACCACGACCCCCGGCTCGACTCACTCCGCGAACTCGTCGACCGCGCACGGCATGCCTACTGGCTCAACCCCGAGGCACGCCGCAACTGGGGAACCGGCGATTCCGCGGCGCAGGAGTACGACGAGATCATCGAGATGTTCGAATGCCGTAACGCCACCCAGCTCGGCCGCGCCATCGCCGACCTGCTGCCGGTGTGAGGCCGGTGCACTGAAGTAAACTCACTCCTCATGGCCACCGACCGCCCGTCGCCGCCGCGCCCCCGCGCGCGTCGTATCGGCGTCATGGGCGGCACCTTCGACCCGATCCACAACGGGCACCTCGTCGCCGCCAGCGAGGTGGCCCACCGCTTCTCCCTCGACGAGGTCATCTTCGTCCCCACCGGGCGACCGTGGCAGAAGACGACCGACGAGGACGACACAAAGCCCACATCCGACGGCACATCGGAGGCGCGGGCGTCGGTCAGCCCGGCCGAGGACCGGTACCTGATGACGGTCATCGCCACCGCGTCGAACCCGCGGTTCTCCGTCAGCCGCGTCGACATCGAACGCGAGGGTTACACCTACACCGTCGACACGCTGCGCGATCTGCGCACCATCCATCCCGACGCCGAGCTCTACTTCATCACCGGCGCCGACGCGCTGGACTCCATCCTGTCCTGGCAGGACTGGGAGGGACTGTTCGAGCTGGCGTTCTTCATCGGCGTCAGCCGGCCCGGCTACAAGCTCGACGCCACACACCTCGCGCAGCACCTCAAGGAACTCCCCGAGGACACGCTGCAACTGCTCGAGATACCGGCCCTGGCCATCTCGTCGACGGACTGCCGGGACCGGGCCGCCCGCGGGCGCCCGGTCTGGTACCTCGTGCCCGACGGGGTGGTCCAGTACATCAACAAACGCAAGCTCTACCGAGCGTCCCGCGCGTCCTCGCCCGGCGTCTCGGCCCCCTGACATCACCCAACGGAAGGAACAGTGTGACCGCCTCAGCCGAAGCACTGGAGATGGCGACCATCGCCGCGCGCGCCGCCGCCGACAAGCTCGCGCACGACGTGACGGTCATCGACGTCTCCGAGCAGCTCGTCATCACCGACATCTTCGTCATCGCGTCCGCCGACAACGAGCGGCAGGTCACCGCGATCGTCGACGAGGTCGAGGACAAGCTGCGGGAGGCGGGCTACAAGCCGGTGCGACGGGAAGGCACCCGTGAGGGACGGTGGGCGTTGATCGACTACGCCGACATCGTCGTGCACATCCAGCACAGCGACGAGCGCAACTTCTACGCTCTCGAGCGGCTGTGGAAGGACTGCCCGGTCATCGCGATCGAGGGTGTCTCGTGAACTACGGGCCCGACAGCCACGACACCTCCGTCGAGCGACTCACCCCGGTGGTGCGGCGGCTGATCCTGTTGCGCCACGGGCAAACCGAGTACAACGCCGCCAGCCGGATGCAGGGACAGCTCGACACCGACCTCTCGGAGGTCGGTCGGCGTCAGGCGAAGGCCGCGGCGGCCGCGCTCGCCGACCGGGGGCCGATGCTGATCGCCTCGTCGGATCTGCGGCGCGCCCGCGACACCGCCGAGGCGCTGGCCCAACTCACCGGACTGACTGTGGGCACCGACGTCCGGCTGCGCGAGACCCATCTCGGCGACTGGCAGGGCATGACGCACACCGAGGTCGACACGGCCATGCCCGGTGCCCGCCGGATCTGGCGGGACGACGCGAGTTGGGCACCGCCGAACGGTGAGAGCCGCATCGACGTCGCCCATCGCTCGGTCCCGGTCGTCGACGAGCTCGTCGCCGGCCGCGACGACTGGGGGACCGGTGAGCGTCCGGAGGCCCCCGTGGTGCTGGTCGCCCATGGTGGCGTCATCGCCGCGATGACCGCGGCACTGCTCGGGCTGCCGGAGACCTCGTGGCCGGTGTTCGGCGGACTCGCGAACACCAGTTGGGTGCAGTTGTCGGGGCACAGCCTGCCCGGTGGCGCCCCGCGGTGGCGGCTCGACGTGTGGAACGCGTCGGCCGAGAGCGCCGACGCCGGCGTTCAATGAGTGCCGTCCGATGACGATCGTCGTCCTGTCGGATTCACTCGCGTACTACGGTCCGACCGGCGGGCTGGCGGCCGACGATCCGCGCATCTGGCCGAACATCGTCGGCGAGCGATGCGGGATCGAGGTCGAACTGTTCGGCCGGATCGGGTGGACGTCCCGCGACATCTGGTGGGCGTTGACGCAGGACCCGAACATCTGGGCCGCGGTACCCACCGCCGACGTGGTGGTCCTCGCGTTCGGCGGGATGGACAGCCTGCCGTCGCCGCTGCCGACGGCGCTGCGGGAACAGATCCGGTATGTGCGCCCCGGCCGTCTCCGGCAGGTGATCCGGAACGGATACCAGTGGGTGCAGCCCCGTGCGTCGAAGGCCGGCTGGCCGATGGCCCTGCCGCCGAAACTGACCGTCGAATATCTGGAGAAGGTGCGATCCGCTCTCGCGCAGTTGCGCCCGGAGTTGCCGGTCGTCGTGTGCCTGCCGCCGACGCATCGCAGTCCGTATTACGGCTACGTGCACTCCGGTCGCATCCCCACCACGGCGGCGATGGCGGACTGGGCTCGCGGTCACGAATTGGGTGTCGTCGACTTCTATCCGGTCACCCGTGATGCATTCCACATGACGCCCGGCGAGATGAATCCGGACGGTATCCATTGGGGTTTCGACTGTCATCGCCGTATCGCGGATCTGGTCGCCGCCGGCGTGACCGATGCCATGTCGGCCGACCCGCTAACGTAGACGAGTGCCTGTCGTCGTCGTCACCGATTCGTCGTCCCGGCTGCCCGCGTCGCTGGCCGACCGCTTCGGCATCCGGCTGGTTCCGCTGCATCTGAGGTTGGACGACAAGGACTATCTCGAGGGCGTCGACGACATCCCCGCGGACATCATCTCCACACCCGGGGTCTCCACATCGGGTGCCAATCCGCACGAGATGGCCGAGGCCTTCGAGCAGGCGATCGCGGCGAGTGACGGCGCCGGGGTGGTCGGGGTGTTCATGTCGCGACGGTTGTCGGGGACGTGGGGAGCGGCGAGGCTGGCCGCCGAGAGGTTTCCCGGCCATGTCCGCATCGTGGATTCCCGATCGGTCGGACTGGCCGTCGGTTTCACCGCGATCGGAGCGGCGCAGGCGGCCGCCGAGGGTGCCGACCGCGACCGCGTCTACGAATCGGCGATTCGCCAGGCCTCCACCGTCGACTCGCTGATCTGCGTGCACCTGCTCGACAACCTGCGGGCCAGCGGACGCATCAGCGCGGCCGGCAAGATGCTCGGGTCGGCGCTGGCGATCAAGCCGATCCTGCACATGGTCGACGGTGCGCTGACACTGCGCGAGCGACACCGCACCTTTTCCAAGGCCCTCGACAAGATGGTCGACGCCGCGGTCGAATCGGCCGACGGCCGGCCGGTCACCCTCGGTGTGCAACACAGCCAGTCACCCGAACTCGCGGGCGAGGTCGCCGAGCAGCTGCGGGGCCGGCTGACGGAGGTGACCTCCGAGATCACCGTCGACCTCGGACCCGTGCTCGGCTGTCACGTCGGTGCCGGCGCGATCGGCGTGGCGATCGCGACCCATCTCGAGCCGTTCGAAACGGACTGAGCGCCGCCGCCCTTCATCCACATCCGCCCTTCATCCACATCCGGCGTTCATCCACAGATGTCGGACCCGCACCCGGGTTGTGGCGGCCAGTTGACCGTCGCGCTACCTAGCCTCGGCGCATGGGTTCTTCCGCGCGCCACCCCCGAAGTGCACTCGACAGGCTCGGCAACCTGCCCGACGACCCGTCGGCCGACGGTTCACCGGCCGGGGAGTCGCCGGGCGAGGAGCCGCCGGGCGATCGATCCGCGGTCGGCGACACCGCCGGCGCCGACCGGGCCGACGGTGGGTGGGGTGTCGCCGCCGTGCCGACCTGGCTGGATTCGCTTGCACCGGAGGAGCATTCGGGCTCGTCGACGACGATCGGGGACCGCTTCGGCGAGCTTCTCGACGATGCCGACGACGATCACGGACGTCGCCGGGTGGCGGTGGCCCCGCCGGCGGCGATCGCCCTCATCCTGATCGGGGTCGTGGCGTGTGCGGTGGCCGGGTACTCGGTCCTGCGGTCACCCTCGGAACCCGTGCCGGCCGTGGCCTTTCCGGCGAGTGCCGGCCCCATCGCGCCGACGACCGGCGCGCCGCCCGAGCGTGGGGCGGCCGGCGCCGCGGCGAGCACGTCGCCGTCGGCCGAGCTGGTCGTCAGCGTCGTCGGTCTGGTGCGCCGGCCCGGGCTGGTCCGGCTGCCGCCGGCCGCCCGGGTGGCCGACGCGATCGCCCGGGCCGGCGGCGCTCGCGAGGGAGCAGATCTGTTGTCGCTCAACATGGCTCAACGCGTCAACGACGGTGATCAGATCCTCGTCGGGTATGCGCACGGCCCGGGGCGGATGACGCTGCGCAGCGCGGTGGTCGCCGCCGGCGGGGAGGCGGACGGTGGCCGGTCTCCGTCGACCATCCCGAGTGCCGGCGCCGGACCGCGGGCCGCCGCGACGTCCGCGCCCGGCGGGAAGGTCGATCTGAACACGGCCACCGAGGCGCAACTCGATGCGCTGCCCGGAGTGGGGCCGGTGACCGCCAAGGCGATCCTCGCGTGGCGAGATCGGCACGGTCGCTTCACGTCCGTCGATCAACTCGGCGAGGTCGACGGCATCGGTCCGGCGCGGCTGGCGAAGCTGCGTGACCTGGTCACCGTGTGACCTCGCGGTCGGCGCTCGGGGCAGTCGTCCCGGCGGGTGACTATCGGCTCGCAGCACCTGCCGCGGCCGTATGGGCGGTCACGGTGGCCGGCGTGCTCGTCCCTGCCGCCACCGCCGGCACGGCGGTGGTGTCGGCGGTGACGGCGATCGTGGTGCTGGGGTTGCTGCGCCGCGGCGTGGTCGCATGGTCGGCGGCGGGGATCGTCGTGGTGGTGGCGGCGATGGCCGCGATCACCGCGCTCGGGCTGTACCTGCGGCTGGAGGCGCGTGCCCGGCACCCGTTGTCCCACATCGATCAGAAGGCGCGCGTGGTGCTGGTCGTGCGCGACGACCCGGTGCTGATGGAGCCGGCGGCGAGCGGTCGGGTGCGGGTGCGGGTCGAGGTCACCGCGGTGGCCGGACAGGCATCGCCGCCCGCGGCGGCGATGCTCGCGGGCCCGGGTGCCGGATGGTCGAACCTCCTTCCCGGGCAACGGGTTTCCGCTCTCGTTCGGGTCCGTCCGCCCCGCGCCGGGGAGCTGCTGGTGGCCCGGCTGACCGCGGCGGGCGCACCGCGACTGCTGGGCCGGCCACCGCCGCAGCAGCGTCTCGCCGGCGCGGTCCGGGATCGGTTGCGCGAGGTGGCGGCGCGCGCCCTCGGGCCGGAGGGCGCGGGCCTGCTGCCGGGGCTGGTACTCGGTGACGTCAGTGCTCTCGACCGCGAGGTGCGCGACGACTTCCGCGCCGCTGGGCTCTCCCATCTGACCGCGGTATCCGGTGCGAACTTCACCCTCGTCGTCGGTGCGGTGGTGATGGCGGTGCGGATGGCCGGGGCGTCGCCACGGATCACGGCGATCGTGGGCGTGCTCACCCTGGTGGCCTTCGTCGTCCTGGTGCGGCCCTCGCCGAGTGTGTTGCGTGCGGCGATGATGGGCATGATCGCGCTGCTCGCACTCGTGACCTCCCGACGGTCGGTGGCGATGCCCGCACTCGGGGCGGCGACCATCGTCGGGCTGCTGTGGTGGCCCGACCTGGCGGTCGCGCCGGGCTTCGCGCTGTCGGTGCTGGCCACCGCCGGGCTGGTCCTGTGGTCGGCGGGTTTGCGGGACTGGTTGCGCGGCAAGCGGATACCTCGTGGTCTGGCGGAGCTGGTGGCGATGGCGCTGGCCGCTCAGATGGTGACGGCGCCGGTGATCGCGATGCTGTCCGGGCGGTTCTCCGTGGTCGCTCTGGCCGCCAACATCCTGGTGGTCCCGGTGGTGGGTGTTGTCGGGATCGTCGGCACCGCGGCCGCGGTGATCGCCTCGATCGGGGGACCCGACGGCCTCGGCGCGTCTGTCGCCGTCCTAGGGTTGCGCGCGCTCGGCCCGGAGATGTGGTGGATGCTGCAGTGCGCGCGGATATTCGGCGGGGCGTCATGGGCATCGGTCCCGGTGCCCGACGGCCCGCTGGGTGTCGCGGTGGTGGGGGCGTGCACCCTCGGCGTTGTCGTACTGGTCTGGCAGCATGGTCGCCGTGACCGAACGTCTGCACCTGCTGATCGGCGACGATGATTTCCTGACGGGCCGGGTGATCTCGCGCGTCGTGGCGGACCAGTCGGCGTCGACGGGCGCCGATGTCCCGGTGACGCGGGTGCGCGCCGGCGACGTCACCGGCCCCGAGTTGGCCGAGCTGCTGAGTCCGTCGTTGTTCGCCGAAGACCGCGTCATCGTCGTCGAGTCGGCTGCCGACGCGGGTAAGGAGCCTGCCGCGCTCATCGCCGCGACCGCCGGGGAACTGCCCGAGGGCATCATCTTGATGGTGGTGCACACCGGCGGTGGGCGCGCCAAGTCTCTGGTCTCGGCTCTGCAGAAGGCCGGCGCGGTCGAACACAGCTGTGTGGCGCCCAGGTGGCCCAACGAGCGGATGGATTTCGTCCGACGGGAGTTCCGGGCCCTGGGGGTCAAGGTCGGAAATGATGTCGTCGAACAGGTCACCGAAGGTGTCGGCGCCGAGCTGCGTGAGCTGGCGGCGGCGTGCAGCCAGTTGGTCGCCGACACCGGCGGCAAGGTCACGGCCGAAGCCGTGGGGCTCTACTACCAGGGCCGTCCGGAGATCACCGGATTCGAGGTCGCCGACAAGGCGGTCACCGGTGACCGGGCGGGCGCACTCGAGTCCCTGGCGTGGGCCGAGCATCACGGTGTGCCTCGGGTGCTGCTGGCCGATGCGCTCGCCGAAGCCGTCCACGCCATCGCGCGGGTGCGGGCGATGGGATCGGCCGATCAGTACCGTGTGGCGTCCGAGGTGGGGATGTCGCCGGGTCGCGTGAAGAAGGTGCAGGGGCAGGCCCGCGCCTGGGATTCGACGTCGATCGCGCAGGCGATGATCGTCGTCGCGAAACTCAACGGCGATGTGAAGGGGCAGGCGGCCGACGCGGATTACAGCCTGGAGCACGCGGTAGCCGCGGTCGCCGATCTGCGGCCGTCCCGCGCTCGCACGTGAACGCAGCTCACCCCGGTGACTGCGTGGATGTCACCGGGGTGAGCCGTGAACGCTGTAACTCAGCGCGAAGGCAGATCAGTCAGGTCAGAGCTTGTTGACCGCGAGGTCCATGGCCGACTTCTTGTTGGCGGCCTGGTTGGCGTGGATGACGCCCTTGCTGGCGGCCTTGTCGAGCTTGCGGCCCGCGAACTGGGCGAGCTCGGCGGCCTTGTCCTTGTCGCCGGCGTCGACAGCTTCACGGAAGTTGCGGATCGCGGTACGCAGCGCCGACCTCACGGACTGGTTGCGACGACGAGCGTCCTCGTTGGTCCGGATGCGCTTGACCTGCGACTTGATGTTTGCCACGCGTGTATACCTCTTGTCGGTTCTGGTTGGTTGTCCCTGGGTCTCGCAGCGCCGAGTGCATCGTGCCGAAGTCCCGCGCAGGCCGTGGATCGGGTGATCGCGCCGACCATGCAACAGCGATCCACTTTACCAGCGGGCACCATGGGACCCAAATCGACGCCGGGCCGTTAAGCTCCAGACCATCATGTCTGTCGTCTTCGTGCACATCGGACTCCCCAAGACCGGGACCACGCACCTGCAGGATCGGCTCTGGCGCAACCGTGACCTGGCACTTCGCTCGTCGGGGCTGCTCTATCCCGGCAATGTGATCTCCGACCATTTCCACGCCGCGGTTCATCTGCAGCCCGACCGGTATCTGGACTGGGTCGACCCGGCATATGCGCGGACCTGGCCGACGTTGCTCGGCCAGATCCGCGCCTGGCCGCAGGCGTCGCTGCTGTCCCACGAGCTGTACAGCACCGCCACGCCCGACCACATCGCGACGCTGATGTCCGACCTGTCGTTCGCCGACGAGGTCCATG
The DNA here is from genome assembly GCF_053588655.1 of Gordonia sp. NPDC003424. Taxonomy (NCBI): domain Bacteria; kingdom Bacillati; phylum Actinomycetota; class Actinomycetes; order Mycobacteriales; family Gordoniaceae; genus Gordonia; species Gordonia sp. NPDC003424. Next base: position 403,511 of record NZ_JBSFQJ010000003.1, on the reverse strand, counting down.
TGATCGCCACGGTCCGCGACCTCGCACGACAAATGCCTTCGGTGTGGCAGGAGAACGTCAAGAACCAGCGTCGGGCGACCTTCGAGGAGTTCGTCACCAACGTCCGCGCCTACGCCGACCCGCCCGACACCTCGGTGACCACCCCGGAGGTGGAGGAGCCGTTCTGGGAGTTCCAGGATTACCTGCGCATCCTGGGGCAGTGGGCCGATGCGGTCGGCCCCGATCGCGTCCACGTGGTGACCGTGCCGCGCAAGGGGCATGCGGCCGGCGACGGACTGTGGGAGCGGTTCCTCGGCGCGCTCGACGTCGATCCCGCCACGCTCACGGTCCCGGTACCGAGCCTGAACTCGTCGCTGTCGGCGCCGCAGGCCGAGTTCCTCCGGCAACTCAACGTCCGGCTCCAGCCCGACGACGTGGAGTGGCGACGCTACGAGCGGGTGATCAAGGGTCAGGTCATCGGCGAGATCCTGTTCGAGGCGCCGTCGGGTGCGCCCCAGGGACTGTCCACCAGCCAGCGCGAGTGGGTGGCCGACAAGTCCGAGTCGATGGTCGGGTCGGTCCGTGCCGCCGGTTATCAGGTGTCGGGAACCCTTGACGACCTCGTCGTCGAGCGTCGGGCCGCCGACGATGCCCAGCCCCCGTCGGATACGGCCGTGCTCGACGTCGCGCTCGACACGCTCGCCGAAATGGTCAAGGTGGCGCCGCTGCCCAAGGTCGGCCCGAGGTGGCAGACCCGGGCGATGAACGTCGTGCGACGAGGCCGCCGCCGACTGCTCGGGCTGCGGCGGTCCGTGTGACGCGCGGGCCCCACTGTTGTGCCGAATCCAGGTTTTTGCGGCACCATGTCAAGTTATGAGTCCCGCGTCGACCACGTCAGCGTCCACCAAGAAAGCCGCCGCCGCCAAGGCGAACGCGGCGAAGAGTAGTAAGCCCGCGGCGAGCGTCCGAGCACGCGGGCGGGATGCCGCGGCACCGGCGAAGAAGGCCAAGACCGTTGTCCGCGAACCGAAGACACTCGACGACACCATCTTTGCCGGCTATTCGAAGGGCCCCTACGGGCACGCCTTCGACGAGATGTTCGACGACGACGGCGACACCCGCACGCCCTATCGCAACATCTTCAAGGCGATGTCGGCCTATGACCGTGGCGATCTCGACGTGCGCGTGGACGCACTCGGTCGTGCGTTCATCGACCAGGGCGTCACCTTCTCCCTCTCCGGCAAGGAGCGTCCGTTCCCGCTCGATGTTGTGCCGCGAGTGATCTCGGCCGCCGAATGGAGCAAGCTCGAGGCCGGTATCACCCAGCGGGTGCAGGCCCTCGAACTGTTCCTCGACGACATCTACGGCGAGGCCGAGATCCTGCGTGACCGGGTGCTGCCGAAGCGACTCGTGCTCTCGTGTGAGCATTTCCATCGTCAGGCCGCGGGTATCCGGCCGCCCAACGGTGTGCGTATCCACGTCGCCGGGATCGACCTCATCCGTGACGAACAGGGCGACTTCCGGGTCCTCGAAGACAATCTGCGGTCGCCGTCGGGCATCTCCTACGTGATGGAGAATCGGCGCACGATGGCCCGCGTGTTCCCGGACCTGTTCTCCTCCCACCGCGTTCGCGCGGTCGCCGACTATCCGAGTCATCTGTTGCGGGCGTTGCGCGCGTCGGCGGCGTTCAACGAGGCCGATCCCAACATCGTCGTCCTCACTCCCGGCGTCGCCAACTCCGCGTACTTCGAGCACTCGCTGCTCGCGCGGCTCATGGGTGTCGAGCTGGTCGAGGGGCGCGACCTCTTCTGCCGCGACAACGTCGTCTACATGCGTACCACCGAGGGTGAGCAGCGCGTCGACGTCATCTACCGCCGCATCGACGACGACTTCCTCGACCCGATGCAGTTCCGCCCGGATTCGATGCTCGGCGTGGCCGGTCTGGTCAACGCCGCCCGGGCCGGCAACGTGGTGATCTCCAGCGCGGTCGGTAACGGTGTCGGCGACGACAAACTGATCTACACCTACGTCCCGGAGATCATCCAGTACTACCTCGGCGAGAAACCGACGCTGCAGAACGTGGACACGCTGCGCTGCTGGTTGCCCGACGAATGCGACGAGGTCCTCGACCGCATCGACGAACTCGTCGTCAAACCCGTTGAGGGATCGGGTGGTTACGGCATCGTGTTCGGGCCGGACGCCACCAGGGCGGAGCTCGACACGTTGGCGCGCAAGGTGCGCAACGACCCCCGCGGGTGGATCGCGCAGCCCGTGGTCCAGCTCTCGACGGTGCCGACCAAGATCGGTGACGAGGTCCGGCCCCGGCACGTCGACCTGCGGCCGTTCGCGGTCAACGACGGCGAGTCGGTCTGGGTGCTGCCCGGCGGCCTGACGCGCGTGGCGCTGCCCGAAGGATCGCTGGTGGTCAACTCCAGCCAGGGCGGAGGTTCCAAGGACACCTGGGTGCTGGCCTCGCGCGGCTCCGAGGCGGACCGCGAATTGGCCGGGGAGAAGATCGTTTCGGCGTCCGGGGTCGCGGCCGCGCGACCGGCCGAGAGCGCCCCCGATCCACTCCGCACCCAGACCCAGCAACAGCAGCAGCAACAGCAAACGCGTTCGCAGCAACAGCAAACGGGCGCACGGCAGCAACAACATACCGGCTCACAGCACCAGCAGCAGGGGGGTGGCTCGCAATGATGCTCGCCCGCAACGCCGAATCGCTCTACTGGATCGGCCGGTATGTCGAGCGCGCCGACGACATGGCGCGCATCCTCGACGTCGCCATCCAGCAGATCCTCGAGGACGCAACCGTCGACGTCGATGCGCAGGCGAGGCTGGTCATCCAGGTCCTCGGACTCGAGGTGCCCTCCTCCGACGACGAACTCGACGTGTGGTCGTTGACCGAACGTGTTGCCTACGACAAGGATTCGGTGGGTTCCATCGTCGACCTGATCCGGTCGGCACGGGAGAACGCCCGCGGTGCCCGCGAGGTGACGTCCAGCGAGATGTGGGAATGCGTCAACACCACCTACAACGGACTGTCCGACGCCGAACGCCGCGCACGACGTCTCGGCCCCCACGAGTTCCTCTCATACGTGAAGAACCGGGCCGCGATGTTCGCCGGCCTGGCCGACGCCACCCTGAGCCACGACGACGCCTATCGCTACCTTGTGGTCGGCCGATCGATCGAACGCGTCGACATGACCATCCGAATGTTGTTGGCGCGCGCCGGAGAACGCTCGAGTTCGCCCAACTGGGTGAGCGTGCTGGTGTCCGCGGGCGCGCAGGACACCTTCCTGCGCACCTACCGCGGCATGCTCGACGCGGAGAACATCGTCGAGTTCATGCTGCTCGACCGCCTGTTCCCGCGATCGGTCTTCCACGCCTTGCGGCAGGCCGAACTCAATCTGGCGGAACTGGAGAACGGCCCGACCCGTGTGGGTCTGTCCGCCGAGGCGCTCCTGCTGCTCGGTCGGGCACGCAGCTCGCTGGAGTTCCTCGAGCCGAGTAAGTTGCTCGACGGGCTCGAAGACCGGCTGCTCGACCTGCAGGACACCTGCCGTGCGGTGAACGAAGCCCTCACGGCTCAGTATTTCCATGTGTCGCCGTATGTTTCGTGGGCCGATGCCCGGGTGAGCGACAGCGAGGAACACATCATCGAGGAGAGTGAGCTGTGAGCTGGCGTGTCCGCGTCGTCCATTCCACCGGGTTCGCCTACAAGAGCCCGGTCACATCGTCGTACAACGAGGCGCGCCTGACGCCGCGCAGCGACAACCGGCAGAACGTGATCGTGAACCGCGTCGAGACGGTGCCCGCCACCCGCTCGTATCGTTACACCGACTACTGGGGTACCGCGGTCACCGCGTTCGATCTTCATGCGCCGCATGAGGAACTCGAGGTGTCCGGCATGTCGGTGGTGGAGACCGAGCAGGGTGAGCGTCCGTCACCCGCCGATCAGGTCGACTGGGACGGACTGCGCAACGAGTCCGTCGAGGACCGTTACGACGAGATGTTGTCCAACACCGGGTATGTCCCGAAGAATCGCCAACTGGCCAGTACCGCAAAACGTTTGGCGAAGGGTCTGACCCCGGAAGGGGCCGTCGAGGCCATCTGCCGGTTCGTTCACGCAGAAATGAACTACGTGCCCGGCACCACCGGGGTGCACACCACCGCGGTTGATGCCTGGAACGAGCGTAAGGGCGTCTGCCAGGATTACGCGCACCTGTCGCTACTCATGTTGCGGTCCTTGGGAATTCCCGCGCGATATGTGTCCGGGTACCTGCACCCCAAGCCGAATGCCGCGATCGACAAGACCGTCGAGGGCCAGTCCCACGCGTGGATCGAGGCGTGGACCGGCGGCTGGTGGGGTTACGACCCGACCAACGACACCGGAATCACCGAGCAGCATGTCTCGGTGGGGGTCGGTCGCGACTACTCCGACGTCTCGCCGCTCAAGGGCATCTACACCGGCGGTGGCGCCACCGACCTCGACGTCGTCGTGGAGATCACCCGCCTGGCGTGAGCGACCGAGATCTCGATGCGCGGGCTCGCAAGCTCGCTCGCTTACTCGATCAGCGGGGGAGGGACTCTTCGGATAGCGCTCCGAGCGAAGCGAGGCGCCGCATCCATGATCACCGCGACCGGGATCTCGATGCGCGGGCTCGCAAGCTCGCTCGCTTACTCGATCAGCGGGGGAGGGACTCTTCGGCTGGTCTCCGAGCGAAGCGCGGCGCCGCATCCGTTCGCTGATCGAGTAAGGCCGAGCTTGCGAGGCGCCGCATCCATTCGCTGATCGAGTAAGGCTCCGAGCGAAGCGAGGCGCCGCATCGAGATCACCGCCAGCCGAACCGCGTCCGCAATTGCTGTGCCACAGCAGCGAATCGAGCCCGATCCAGGATCGCGCCCTCGCGGCGGATACCGTCCTCGAGAACCAGCAGCACCCGGTCGAGCCGCACGTAGCTGTTGCGGTGCTCCGTATCCCAGGCGCCCTCGCCGAGAGGGAACCAGTCGGGGTCGTCGCGGTGATAGTCCTTGCTGGACAACATGAGTCCGAGCAGGTGGGATCTGCCCGACGCATCGGTCTCGCGCCCCACCACCAGGACCGGCCGGTCCTTGCCCTGCGTGGGGTCCTCTTCGTATCGCACCCACGTCCAGACGACCTCGCCGGGATCGGCGGCACCATCGAGGTTCGGCGCGTACGCGATCTCGCGGGCGAATCGCGTGGTGGGGGCGTGGGTGGGCAACGGATGCGCGGTCATGCCGCGGGCCCGGAGAAGAACATTTCCTCGACGGCGTCGGCGGCGAGGGTCGCCGTCGGTTTGCGGTCCGGACGCAGATCGTGGCCGACCTTCTCGATCTCGACGATGCACGTGGGCGCATCGATCAGCGCGACCGCGTCGACGAGTTCGGCGGTCGTCGCGAACGGATCGGTGCTGCCGTGGACGACCACCGTCGGCACGATGATCGACGGCAGATGCTCGGTGCGCAGTCGATCAGGTTTGCCCGGCGGGTGCAGCGGATACGACGTCAACAGCAAACCGTCGGCCAGACCGTGATCTTCGGCGACCGCCATCGACGCCTGCCGGCCGCCGTAGGAGTGGCCGCCGATGATCAGCGGGCCGTCGGCCTCGCCGTGGAACACCGCGCACGCCGCCCGGATTCCGTCGCGGTCGGCCTCGGCCGTCGACGGGCTCGGCGGACCCTTCGGCCGGCGCTGGCGATAGGGGAGATCGATCCGTGCCACCACCAGCCCGCGGGCGCACAGTTCGGCGGCGACGGCCCGCAGGATCACCGCGCTCCGGTTGCCGCCGGCTCCGTGGGCGAGCACCACGACACCGCGGGGCGCACTGTTCGGCCGCTCGACGTCGGCGACGACGCCGTCGGCGGTGTAGGTGGTCGAGGACATGACCCAACGGTAGCCGCGAACGTCGCCGTCTCCCGAGGTGGTCGGCCATGAGAAACTGGTCTGAACACACCTGCCGCACGTCTCTCGAAGGAGCAGTTCGATTCCGAGCTTCGCCGACACCACCTTCACCGATCCCGAGCGGATCCGGAACTTCTGCATCATCGCGCACATCGACCACGGGAAATCCACCCTGGCCGACCGGATGCTGCAGCTCACCGGCGTGGTCGAGGAACGCGCGATGCGCGCGCAGTACCTCGACCGGATGGACATCGAACGTGAGCGCGGCATCACCATCAAAGCGCAGAACGTCCGGCTGCCGTGGCAGGTCACCGAGGGCGGACAGACCACCGACTACGTGATGCACCTCATCGACACGCCCGGCCACGTCGACTTCACCTACGAGGTCTCGCGGGCACTCGAGGCCTGTGAGGGTGCCGTGCTGCTGGTCGACGCGGCGCAGGGCATCGAGGCCCAGACGCTGGCCAACCTGTACCTGGCGATGGAGAACGACCTCACCATCATCCCGGTGCTGAACAAGATCGACCTGCCCGCCGCGGACCCCGACCGCTACGCCGCCGAGCTCGCCCACATCGTCGGCTGCGACCCGAGCGAGGTGCTGCGTGTCTCCGGCAAGACCGGCGAGGGTGTGGGCGCCCTGCTCGACGAGGTGGTCCGGCAGATCCCGGCACCGACCGGCGACGCCGACGCACCGGCCCGCGCGATGATCTTCGACTCCGTCTACGACACGTACCGCGGCGTCGTCACCTACGTCCGCGTGGTTGACGGCAAGATCATGCCCCGCGAGAAGATCGCGATGATGTCCACCGGGACCACCCACGAGCTGCTCGAGGTGGGCATCGTGTCGCCCGAGCCGAAACCGTCCAAGGGGCTCGGCGTCGGTGAGGTCGGCTACCTCATCACCGGCGTCAAGGACGTCCGGCAGTCCAAGGTCGGTGACACCGTCACCACCGCGCGCAACGGCGCCACCCAACCGCTGACGGGCTATCGCGAACCGCATCCGATGGTCTACTCCGGTCTCTATCCGCTCGACGGCTCCGACTACCCGGATCTCCGCGACGCCCTCGACAAACTGCAACTCAACGACGCGGCGCTGACCTACGAGCCGGAGACGTCGGTGGCGCTCGGCTTCGGGTTCCGCTGCGGTTTCCTCGGACTGCTGCACATGGAGATCACGCGCGAGCGTCTCGAGCGCGAGTTCGGGCTGGACCTGATCTCGACGGCCCCGAACGTGGTCTACCGGGTGATCCTGGACGACGGCTCCGAACACGTGGTCACCAACCCGTCGGACTGGCCGGAGGGCAAGACCCGCACCATTTACGAACCGATCGTCAAGACGACCATCATCTCGCCCAGCGAGTTCATCGGTTCGATCATGGAGCTGTGTCAGTCGCGGCGCGGCGATCTCGGCGGCATGGACTACCTGTCGGAGACGCGGGTGGAGTTGCGCTACACGATGCCGATGGCCGAGATCATCTTCGACTTCTTCGATTCGCTGAAGTCCCGCACCCGCGGGTACGCGTCCCTCGACTACGAGGAGTCCGGCGAGCAGGAGGCGGAGCTGGTCAAGGTCGACATCCTGCTGCAGGGCGAGGCCGTCGACGCCTTCAGCGCCATCGTGCACAAGGACGCCGCCTACGCCTACGGCAACAAGATGGCCACCAAGCTCAAGGAGCTCATTCCGCGTCAGCAGTTCGAGGTCCCGGTGCAGGCCGCTGTGGGCTCCAAGATCATTGCGCGCGAGAACATCCGGGCCATCCGCAAGGACGTCCTCGCCAAGTGCTACGGCGGCGACATCAGCCGTAAGCGCAAACTGCTGGAGAAGCAGAAGGAGGGCAAGAAGCGGATGAAGACCATCGGCCGGGTCGACGTGCCGCAGGAGGCGTTCGTCGCCGCGCTCTCCACCGACGCGGCAGGCGACAAGCCGAAAGGCAAGTGACATGGTCAATCCCGTCCTCGCGGAGAGCCCCCTGCGCCACGGGCTGCCGGACTTCGCGTCGATCTCCGACGACGACTTCCTGCCCGCCTTCGACGAGGCGATGACGTCGCACCTCACCGAGGTGGAACGGATCGCCACCGACGCCACCGCCCCGACCTTCGCGAACACCGTTGAGGCACTAGAACTCTCGGGACGCGACCTGGCCCGCGCAAGTGGCATCTTCTTCAATCTGGTTGGCCCGGACACCAATCCGCAACGCAACGAGATCTCGCAGAAGTTGTCCACCCTGCTGACCGACCACGCGAACACCATCGCCATGGACAAACGACTGTTCGCCCGGATCGCCGACCTCTACCAGCGCCGCGCCGACCTGGGCCTGACCGAGGCGCAGGAACGGTTGCTGGCCAAGCGGTATCGCGAATCCGTGCGAGCCGGAGCGGGACTCGACGACGCCGAGCAGGACGAGATGCGCCAGATCTCGTCGCGGCTGGCCTACCTCACCACGACCTTCTCGCAGCTCATCCTCGACGACACGAATGCGTCGGCGGTCTTCGTCGAGGACGTCGCCGACCTCGACGGTCTCGCGGCCGGGCAGATCGCCGCGGCGCGTCGGGCCGCCGCCGACGCGGGTCACGACAGTGGGTTCCTGATCACCCTGGAGTTGCCGACAAGTCAGTCGTCGGTGGCGTCATTGACCACACGGGCAGTGCGGCAACGCGTCTTCGACGCGTCGGTACACCGGTGTGCGCGGGGCAACGAATCCGACACCCGCGCAAACATTCTCGAGATCGTGGGGCTACGGGCCCGACGGGCCGAGTTGCTCGGTTACCCCAACCACGCCGAGTACGTGATCGCCGAAGAGACCGCCCCGACGCCGGAGGCCGTCGTCGAACTGCTCGGCGAACTGACCGCCTCGGCACTGCGTGCGGGTGGGCGGGAACTCACCCGCCTCACCTCGCTGACCGACGAGGAGATCGGCCCCGCCGACTACACGTACTGGCTGGCGAGGGAGAAACGTGCCACCTCGGCGGTGCCGCTGGATGATTTCGCCGCATACTGCGAATTGGACACGGTGCTGCGTGACGGCGTGTTCTATGCGGCGGGCAAGCTGTACGGGCTGCGGTTCGTGCCGCGCCCGAATCTGGCCGGGTACCACCCGGATGTGCGCATTTGGGAAGTGTTCGGCGACAACGGCAGCAGCATCGGGCTGTTCCTCGGCGACTTCTATGCGCGGCCGTCCAAACGCGGTGGCGCGTGGATGAACAACATCGTCGACCAGTCGTCGGTGCTGCGTACCCAGCCGATCGTCGTCAACGTGCTGAACCTCACCAAGCCCGACGACGGCGAAGCCTGCCTGCTCTCGATGGATCAGCTGACCACGCTGTTCCATGAGTTCGGGCATGCCCTGCACGGGCTGCTGTCGGCGGTCGACTATCCGTCGCAGTCGGGTACGTCGGTGCCACGGGACTTCGTCGAATTCCCGTCGCAGGTCAACGAGATGTGGGCCCTGCACCCGGATGTGCTGGAGCACTACGCCCGTCACCACGAGACGGGTGAACCCATTCCCGCCGAGCTGGCCGAGGCGGCCCGTGCGTCGGCGAACACCGAAACCGCCCACGGCACCGTCGAATACCTCGCCGCCGCCGTGCTCGACCTGGCCTGGCATCGGCTCGGCACCGACGAGATCCCGACAGACGTCGAGGAATTCGAGCGCGCCGCGCTACGGGATGCCGGCTTCGTCGGCGATCTCATCCCGCCGCGCTACCGCAGCGCCTATTTCAACCACATCTTCGGTGGCGGGTACTCGGCCGGCTACTACTCCTACATCTGGTCGGAGGTCCTCGACGCCGAGACCGAGCAGTGGTTCCTCGCCGAGGGCGGGCTGGAGCGCGACTCGGGGCGGCGGTTCGCCGACGCGACGTTGTCCCGCGGGGACAGCGTGGATCCGCTTGTCGCGCACGAGAAGCTGATCGGCCGGAAGGCGGAGATCGGGCCGCTGTTGACGCGCCGTGGTCTCGTCGAGCAGTCCGCGCAGGGGTGAGCACACCGTGACCACCACGGCGACGCGCGCCGACCTGACCCGCTTCGCGCTGCTGAGCATAGCCACCTCGATCGTGGTGATCACGCTGAAGATCGTCGCGTGGCGGGTGTCGGGGTCGGTCGGCCTGCTGTCGGATGCCGCCGAGTCGCTGGTGAATGTCGTTGCCGCCGTGGGCGCGTTTGTCGCGCTACGGGTGGCAGCGCGACCAGCCGACGTCGACCACAACTTCGGGCACACGAAGGCCGAGTATTTCTCGGCGGTCTTCGAGGGCGTGATGATCGTCGTCGCTGCGGGTTTGATCATCTTCGCGGCGGTCGAACGCCTCCTGCACCCGCGGGAACTCGAGTCGGTCGGACTGGGTCTGGCCATCTCGGTGATCGCGTCGGTGATCAACGGTGCAGTCGGCCTGATCCTCATTCGCGTAGGGCGCCAACACCGTTCGATGACGTTGGAGGCCGACGGCAAACACCTGATGACCGATGTCTGGACGACCGCCGGCGTGGTGGTCGGCGTGCTCCTCGTCGCTCTCACCGGATGGTTGCCGCTCGACGCGCTCATCGCGATCGCGGTGGCGATCAACATCCTCTGGGTCGGCGGTCGACTCGTCTGGCGGTCGAGTGAGGGGCTGATGGACGCCGCGCTTCCCGTCCACGACCGGACACGTATCGACGACGTGCTGAACCGATACCGCACCGAGGGCATCGAATTCCACGACGTCCGCACCCGCGAGGCCGGGCACGAACGGTTCCTCCAGATGCACATGCTGGTGCCCGGCGACTGGTCGGTCCAGCGTGCCCACGACGTCACCGAGCGCGTCGAGGGCGAGTTGCATGCGTCGTTGGCGCACTTGAACATCAACACGCATATCGAGCCCGTCGACGATCCACGCGCCTACGAATCGTGGCGGCTGGACTGAGCGCTCGACGGGGGCCGCGAGCTCAGTGATTGGCCGGCTGGAACTGCCCGTGGCTGGCCGCCTCCTCGGCCCGGATCACGTGCATGACGGCGTTGATCAGCGCCAGGTGGGTGAACGCCTGCGGGAAGTTCCCGAGATGCTGGCCGGTGGCGGCGTCGATCTCCTCGGCGTACAGCTTGAGCGGACTCGAGTAGGACAACAGGCGCTCGCACAACGTCTTCGCCCGATCGAGCTCACCGATCTCGACCAGCGCCGACACCAGCCAGAAGGAGCAGATGGTGAAGGTGCCCTCCTCGCCGGTGAGGCCGTCGTCGGTCTCTTCGACGCGGTAGCGCAGCACCAGACCGTTCTCGGTGAGCTCATCGGCGATGGCCAGCACGGTGTTGCGGACCCGTTCGTCGTCCGACGGCAGGAACCGCAGTAGCGGGATCAGCAGCGCCGACGCATCGAGGGCGTCGTCGCCGTAGCGCTGGGTGAACACGCCCTTCACGTTGACGCCGTGCTCTAGGATGTCCTCCCGGATCTCGTCGGCGATCTCGCTCCACTTCTTCGCGTACGACTTCTCGCCGTGCAGCGCCGCCAGGCGTGAACCCCGGTCCAGCGCAACCCAACACATCACCTTCGACGACGTGAAGTGCTTCGGTTCGCCGCGCACCTCCCAGATGCCGCGATCGGGCTTGCGCCAGTTCTTGACGGCCTCCTCGACCTGGGCCTTGAGGACCGGCCAGAGCGTTTCCGGCACCGATTCGCTCGACTTGGTGTTGAGGTAGACCGAGTCGAGCATGGTGCCCCAGATGTCGTGCTGCGCTTGGTTGTACGCGCCGTTTCCGATGCGTACCGGGCGCGCGCCGCCGTAGCCCGACAGGTGGTTGAGTTCTTCCTCCTCGAGCGTCCGTTCGCCGCCGACGCCGTACATCACCTGCAGCGGATGATGTTCGGAACCGGTGACCCCGGAGACGTCGGCGATGAAGGAGAAGAAGTCGTTCGCCTCGCGGTCGAGGCCCAACGTGTACAGACCCCACAGGGCGAACGTCGAATCCCGCACCCAGGCATAGCGATAATCCCAATTGCGTTCGCCGCCGGGTGTTTCCGGCAGCGAGGTGGTCGCTGCCGCCAGCAGCGCGCCGGTCGGTGAGTAGGTCAGGCCCTTGAGTGTGAGCGCCGAGCGCTGCAGGTGGCTGCGCCACGGATGGTCGGGAAAGGTGCCGATGTTGATCCACTGGCGCCAGCATTCCGACGTCGACCACATCTTGTGCGCGGCCTCCTCGTAGGTCTGCGGGGCAGGCTGCGACGACCACGACAGCGCGACGAACCGTGAATCACCTTCGACGAGACGCGTCCGCGCCCGGGCTTCGCGACCCTCGAGACCGAGCCGCAGATCGGTGGTCAGCTTCAGCGTCGGCGACGGGGTGGTGGTGTCGGCCGCGGTCGCGATGGCCTCGCCGTACGCCGGACCGGAGTACTCCCACACCGTCTTCGCCCGGTGATAGTCGAAGGCCGGCTCGCAACTCATCGAGAGTTCCACCGTTCCCGACACGCACCGCACCGTCCGCAGCAGGATGTGCTCGGCATCCCAGTCGGTCGGGGTGCGGCGATGCGTCGTCGAACGCCGGTCGTGATCGTGCCAGGGGCCCATCACCAGCGCATCGCGGACGACGATCCATCCGGTCTCGGTCTGCCACGTCGTCTCCACCATGAGACTGCCCGGCAGGTAGCGGCGGTCGACGGGAACGTTCACGCCGTAGGGCCCCAATCGGAAGTGCCCGGCCGCGCGGTCGAGGACGGCGCCGAACACGCTGGGACTGTCCGGGCGGGGCACGCACATCCATTCGACGGACCCGTTGCGGGCGATGAGGCAGTTGACCTCGGTGTCGGACAGGAACGCGTAGTCGCCGATGGGCGGGAACGTGTTGTGGCTCGGGGTGGCCGGCGAGAAGGCGATCGCCTCCGGGTCCGCAGGCATCGGCGCGGTGTGCAGCTCAGTGACGGCGGCGTCTTCCGTTGCGGTCATCGCTATATCATTGCCAGTGGTCAGGGATGCCGCCACTCGACGGGACAGTCGGGCCGGTGGACGTTTAATTCAGGCTGAACGTAACCTGCGCCAGACGACGTGCTGGGCGGGGTGATGGGGATGAGGTGAGTGGTGACCGCGCTGAGCAATTGGTGGGACGGCGTCGAGGAATGGCTGACCGGGCTGTCCTTCGTTCCGCAGCTGCTGGTGACCCTCATCGTGGTGATCCCGTTGTCCGTGCTGGCCGCGATGGCACTCAATGTGCTGGTCGACAGGGTGTCCGACCTCATCGACCGGCGGCGATTCGCCGACGACGACGGGTCCGGGCTGTGAAGACGGTGTTCCGGTCCGCGGTCACCTGGGCCCTCGTCGCGCTGATCGTCCTGGTGGTTCTCGGCTGGTTGCTCACCCGCTAGCACAGCACTTCGCAGTCGTTCTAATCGGACATTCGAGCTGGCATTTCGGCCCCGGGGGCATTGCTAACGTCATCGGGCCGGGTCACCCTTGGATGAGCTCCCGGCGTCGATGAGCATCGAGGAGAGCGAGCGTGGCGAGAACCGCGGGGAACCGGTGGTGGCGGGTCGTGCTGGCGGCTGTGGTCGCCGTACTGATGGTCACCACCGTCAGTGCATGTGGAGGCGGCTCCACCGACGAGCCGGGTGGTGAGGACATCTCCAGCGGTAGCCGGCACCTCAATCTGGTCGCATACGCGACGCCGAAGCCGGGTTTCGACGTCATCATCCCGGCATTCCGGGCCACCCCGCAAGGCCAGGACATCGGGTTCTCCCAGTCCTACGGCGCCTCGGGCGACCAGTCACGCAAGGTGGCGCGGCACGTGCCGGCCGACGTCGTCAACTTCTCCGTCGAACCCGACGTCACGCGCCTGGTCAAGGAAGGTGTCGTCGACGAGGACTGGAAGAAACAGGCCCCGAACAACAGCATCCCGTTCGGCTCGGTCGTCGCTCTCGTCGTCCGCAAGGGCAATCCGAAGGACATCCACGACTGGGACGATCTGCTCAAGCCCGGCGTCCAGGTGGTCACGCCCAACCCGGGCAGCTCCGGCTCGGCGAAGTGGAACCTGCTCGCCCCGTACGCGGCCAAGAGCAACGGCGGTGTCGACAATCAGGCGGGCCTCGACTACGTCAGCGAACTGATCCGCGACCACGTCACGGTGATCCCGAAGTCGGGTCGCGAGGCAACCACGGCCTTCGAACAAGGGCAGGGCGACGTGCTGATCACCTACGAGAACGAGGCGATCATGCTCGAACGGGCCAACGCGACCGCGAGCGCGAAGAGCCAGACCGAGTATCTCATTCCGCCGCAGACGTTCAAGATCGAGAACCCGGTGGCCGTGGTGAACACATCCGGCGACAAGGCGGCCGCGAAGGCCTTCGTCGACTTCCTGTTCACCGACGAGGCGCAGAAACTCTGGGCGCAGGAGGGTTTCCGGCCGGTGGTGCCATCGGTGGTCGCATCGACCACAGCGCTGTTCCCCGGCGACATCGAGAAGCTCTGGACCATCAAAGAACTGGGTGCCGTGCTCGGTAAGGGCACCGCGGCGAAGAACGACGGCAAGGACATGACCGGCTGGAAGGCCGTCGACAACGCGTTGTTCGGCACCAAGGGCGCCATCACCAAGATCTACAACTCGGGAGGCGCGCAATGAGCACGCAGGTCGCGGAATCGTCCGCGCCCGCCGGATTCCTCGGGCGCGGAAAGACATTCAGCGGTGTGAGTCCGCTCGGTATCGGTGTGGCGACGCTGTGGCTGTCGGTCATCGTGCTGCTGCCGCTGGCGGCCATCACGGTGCAGGCGTTCACCGACGGGTGGAGCGGCTTCTGGGATGCGGTCACCGATCCCAACGCCCTCGACGCACTCGGTATCACGGTCCTGGTCTCCGTCGTCGTCGCGCTGATCAACCTGGTGTTCGGCACGATCATCGCCTGGGTGCTGGTCCGCGACGACTTCTGGGGCAAGGGATTCGTCAACGCCATCATCGACCTGCCGTTCGCGCTGCCGACGATCGTCGCGAGCCTGGTGCTGCTGTCACTCTACGGTCCGAACAGCCCGATCGATATCCAGCTCAACGCCACCAAGCCGGCGCTGATCATCGCGCTCACCTTCGTCACGCTCCCGTTCGTCGTGCGCCAGGTGCAGCCGGTCCTGCTGGAACTCGACCGAGACGTGGAAGAGGCCGCCGTCGTGCTCGGTGCGAGCAACTGGACCACCTTCACGAAGATCGTGTTGCCCGCCCTGCTGCCCGCGATCCTGACCGGTGCCGGCCTGGCGTTCACGCGTGCGATCGGCGAGTTCGGGTCGGTCGTCCTCATCGGCGGCAACATCCCGGGCAAGACCCAGGTGGCGTCGCAGTACATCCAGCAGCAGATCGAGATCGACGAGCCCGTCGCCGCGGCGGCCGTGTCGGTCATGTTGCTGCTCATCGCTTTTGTCGTCCTGCTGGCGCTCCGTCTGGTCAGCCGACGCCAGCGCATCCGAGAGGAGGCCGACCAGTGAAGATCTCACCGTTCACCCGCTACGGGTTGCGCGCAGTCGCGCTGATCTACCTGTTCGTGCTGCTCGTCGTGCCGGTCGGGTTGATCTTCTGGCGGTCGTTCGAGCACGGCATCGGACAGTTCTGGGACTGGATCACCACACCCGCGGCGATCTCCGCGCTGCAGCTGAGTCTGCTGATCGTGGCGATCGTGGTGCCGCTGAACGTCATCTTCGGCATCGTCACCGCGCTCGCGCTGGTGCGTGGCCGCTTCCCCGGAAAGGCGGTGTTGCAGGCCGTCGTCGACCTCCCCTTCGCGGTGTCCCCGGTCGTCGCCGGTGTCGCGCTGATCCTGCTGTGGGGCTACGGCGGCTGGTTCGGCGGTATCGAGAGCCTCGGGTTCCGCGTCATCTTCGGGTTCCCCGGATTGGTGCTCGCCACGTTGTTCGTCACGCTGCCGTTCGTGGTGCGCGAGGTCGAGCCGGTGCTCCGCGAGATCGGCACCGAACAGGAGCAGGCCGCCGCAACCCTCGGGGCCAACGGCATGCAGACCTTCTGGCGCATCACGCTTCCCGCGATCCGCTGGGGCCTGACCTACGGCATCGTGCTGACCATCGCGCGCGCGCTCGGTGAATACGGCGCGGTGACCATGGTGTCGTCGAACTTCCCCGGCATCTCGCAGACCCTCACCCTCTTGGTGAACTCGCGCTACACCGACGACTACAACGAGTACGGCGCGTACGCCGCCGCCACGCTGCTCATGATGGTGGCGATCGTGGTGATCGTCGCAATGAGCCTCATCGAGCGCCGCGTCCGCAACCGCGTCGCGAACGCGAGCGGCACCTTCGCGTCGAGTACCGAAGAGGTCGCCGACGACGAGCCGATGCTGGTCCCGTTCGGACCCGCCACCATCCAATCCCAGCCCGTGCATCAGAAGGAAGGCGTCTGACATGTCCATCTCGGTCATCGGTGCCAACAAACGCTATGGCGATTTCGCCGCCCTCGACGACGTGTCGATCGATATCCCCGAGGGGTCGCTGACGTCGCTGCTCGGTCCGTCCGGCTCCGGCAAGTCCACGCTGCTCCGTGCGATCGCCGGTCTCGACAGCCTCGACTCGGGCACCGTCGTCATCAGCGGTTCCGACGTCTCCAACGCCGCACCGCAGAAACGCGACATCGGCTTCGTGTTCCAGCACTACGCCGCGTTCAAGCACATGACGGTGCGCGAGAACATCGCGTTCGGCCTCAAGATCCGCAAGCGGTCCAAGCAGGCGATCGACGCCAAGGTCGACGAGCTGCTCGAGATCGTCGGACTGACCGTGTTCCAGAAGCGCTATCCGGCACAGCTGTCGGGTGGTCAGCGTCAGCGGATGGCGCTGGCGCGGGCCCTCGCGGTGGACCCGAAGGTGCTGCTGCTCGACGAACCGTTCGGGGCGCTGGACGCCAAGGTTCGTGAAGACCTGCGAAAGTGGCTGCGCCGCTTGCACGACGACATGCAGGTCACCACTGTGCTGGTCACCCACGACCAGCAAGAGGCGCTCGACGTCAGCGACAGCATCGCGGTGCTGAACAAGGGGCGTATCGAGCAGATCGGTTCGCCCGAAGATCTGTACGACCGGCCGATCAACGAATTCGTCGCATCGTTCCTCGGTTCGACCGTCCGGCTCAACGGAGAACTGGTGCGCCCGCACGACATTCGCATCGGTCGTCGTCCGGAGCTCGCGCTGCCCGCGGCCGATCCCAGCCTCGATACCGGCGTCATCAAGGCCACCGTCCAGCGCGTGGTGCACCTCGGGTTCGAGACACGAGTCGAGCTGATCGCGGCTGCCACCGGTGACGAGTTCCTGGCACAGATCACCCGCGGCGACGCCAACGCCCTGAATCTGCAAGTGGGCGAAGAGATCTACGCTCGCGCGACCAAGGTGGCGGCGCTGTCGGCGGTGTGAGGGCGCAGCCTTGGGTGATCGGTGGCCCGTGGGGAGCCGGGGAGGCTCCCCCACTGATCCGAGGTGTCACCCGTTGATTCGATGAGTCACCCCCCGCTGATCGAGTAAGGCTCCGAGCGAAGCGAGGCGCCGCATCGAGATCACCTGTCGGACAAGGAAAGTAGTCGCGACGCGCTCGGTCGCTTACTCGACCAGCGGAAGTGGCCGGCGCTTTCCCTCAAGTGACGTGACGTGATGCGGCGCCTCGCTGAGCCGTCGCACTCAGAACGGTGGTGGCGGTCCGTCGTGGTGGCGTTTGTGGTTGCGGTTCCTCTCTGCCCGCCTGCGGGCGTGTTTGTTCGCCGTCCGAGTCCGGGTGCGGGTCGGCCGTGCTATCGGTGGCGGCGCATCGTGGGGTGGGGCTTGGGGTCGGGCGGTGAACCGGATACGACGCAGGCCGGGGAAGAGGTCTTCCATCGTTTCGGCCTCGCCCGGGATCACCAGCCCCTCGGGGGTGACGGTCTCGGTGCACAGGCGGCCGTCATCGTCGCGCGACATGTCATCGAGCCACTGGCCGAACGTTTTCAGCAAATGCCAGGGCCGGCATTTCGGGTTCATGTTCTCCGAGGTGGTCTGCCCACCGGCGGATGGATCGTGGTGGTCGTATTCGGCGACGTGATCGCCATCGCACTGCCACGCACTTGTCCCGCAGCCGGGTTCGGTGCAGTAGCCGTGCCGGATGCGGATGAACTCATCCAGTGCGGTGCTGGGCCGGTAGGGGTCCGAGGGGATCGACCCGGGCAGGGTGAAGGACCCGTCGGGGTCCATCGGGGTGCCCGGCGGCACCAGATACGAGATCCGCGCGTCCGGACGGGCCGCCAATTCACGGACGTGGGCGTCGTCGATGACGCCGTGTCCGTCCATGAAGCCCGGGTTGTTCGCCCGACCGGCCATGGTGGCTTCGTCACACACGACGTGGATGACGACCCGCGGCGCGACCGGCACCAGCGCCGTTGACGCCGCGGGACTGTCGGTGAGGTCGAGGGTGGGTGCGGTGACCGGGCAGTCGTCGCGGCCGCATTCACAACTGAAGTCGGTGCCCGAGAGCAACGCGAACTCGGCATCGGAGAGTCGCTGGTTCTTGGTGCGTCCGTCGTGTTCGCACACCCGGCCGGCGACCGCCTCGATGTTCGCAAACGCGATCCGGGCGTTCTCCGCCGACATCACCGCGGCAAGTTCGGCGGTGCCGTCGCCACGGTTGTCCACCCACACCCCACGCTTGTCCAGGGCGTCCTTGCGACGCTCCCGCACCGCGTCGGGATCGTGGCGGAAGATGATCCGGTCGACCATGTCCCGCAACCGTTGCGTCGAATAGGTGCCTGCGCGCAGTCGTTGGGCGATCTCGGCGTCAACCTGCGGGCTGTAGGACTGGCCGTCGATCAGGTCGGTGTCGAGAATGATCTGGCGGGCCTGGGCGGGGCTGATCACCCCGTCCCCGAGGCACTCGAACACCTCGGGCAACCGGTCGCGCAGGGCGATCGCGTCGGTGAGCAACCGCTCGGCCAGATACCGGGTGATGGTGAGTACGTGGGCGATGCGAGTGGCGGCGTCGGCGAACCCGTCCACGACGAACCCGTCGGTGTCTTCGCGGGCGGCGACATACCGGTCGTAGAGGGTCGCGGCGTAGCGGTATTCGCGGTAGGCGAGATGGGACTGGCCGCGGTGCAGTTCGCGCATGCCGGTGAGCAGGGTGTTGGTCGGTGCTTGGTCGACGGTGTCGAGTGCGATGTCCCCGGCAAAGGTGTCCGGCAGCTCATGCCACACCGACGGTGTGGTGGGTGAACCGGCAGACGCGGACACGACAGGCCTTTCAGAGATGCGGGCATGACAGCAGGACAACCACATTCATCTCTGACTCGTGCACCACCCGACAGCGCGGTGGTGCGGCCCCTCGTTCTCTTTTTCCTGCTGACAACAACCTATAACAGGGGTATGACAAGTTGCTTCGCGTGAGGCAGGGGTCTCGATACGCGTCGGCCTCGCTGCGCTCGGTCGTCGCTACTCGACCGGCGGGGCGGGCGTGCGGGGGCGGGTGCGCGGGGCCGGCGCGCGAGGTCTCGATACGCGTCGGCCTCGCTGCGCTCGGACGTCGCTACTCGACCGGCGGGGCAGGCGGGCGGGGTGAAGGCGTGTGGGGGTCTCGATACGCGTCGGCCTTGCTGCGCTCGGTCGTCGCTACTCGACCAGCGGGGCCGGCGTGCGGGGGCGGGTGCGCGGGGCCGGCGTGTGGGGTCTCGATACGCGTCGGCCTCGCTGCGCTCGGTCGTCGCTACTCGACCGTCGGGGAGAGCTCCTCGCCGATCGAGTAAGTGAGGAGCTTGCGACGAACGCATCGAGATCAACTGTCACCCAGAGGAAGTGGGCTCCACGCACGCCGCTGAACAAGCTCAGGCCGTCAGCGGCGGGACGACGCAACAAGCTCCGCTTCGACGACCAGATTGTCGTCGGTCAGACCGCCGTCTGGCATCAGTCGACATGTCACGATGAGTAGTCGGCCAGGAACGTTCTGACGCATGACCGCTGCGCGCTGGACCTCGCCGTGACGGCCAAAGGAATGGACCGATGACACCTGATACGTCAACTTGCCGTTGGCGTTCCATAGGTCGATCCGGTCGCCGACTGTCGCGTCACCGAGGTTGTCGAAGACCCCGACACCGTTGACCACCGAGTGTCCCGCGAGAAAAGTCGTTCCGCGAGAATCAGTTCCGGGTGCCGCGCGACATTCGAGCCAGTAAGGATCGAGCAGTGTCGGCGGATTGACGACGGGGCAGGAACTCTCCGGCAGTGTCCGGACAATGCGGTCGACGCCGATGGACGGGATGGCGAGTCTCGTCGGAGCGCCCGCAGGCACCGGATCGTGCGAGTTCGCGGTGGCCTGCATCAACTCCGCGTGTGGATTCGACACCGCCGCCGGCGTTCGAGCATTGACATCATCCGTGGCAGTGCACCCGGCAACTGCAATCACGGCCACAGTTGCCAATACCGCCCGGGCGAGTGTCGATGGCCTAACGGGTGCCACGACGCCTGCGACGCAGGATCGCCGCACCCACCAGAACCGCGCCGCCGATTCCGACGGCGGGGGTGCCGGCACCCGGTGTCGGATTGTCCTCGTGTTCGACGACGCCGGTCTCGAACGTCAGTGGTCCGCTTGACGACGTGTCGGAGGTCGCGCCGCCGAACACGGGAGGCGTTGTGCCGTTGGGAGATACGCCGCCACTC
This sequence comes from Gordonia sp. NPDC003424, assembly GCF_053588655.1. Taxonomy (NCBI): domain Bacteria; kingdom Bacillati; phylum Actinomycetota; class Actinomycetes; order Mycobacteriales; family Gordoniaceae; genus Gordonia; species Gordonia sp. NPDC003424. Next base: position 383,007 of record NZ_JBSFQJ010000003.1, on the reverse strand, counting down.
GGAAGCCCGACGCTACCGCTCGGCGACGTCGATGAGTCGCCGCCCGACATCGGCTGTGCACCGTGGTCGCCGGAGATGCCGGGTAGCGTCCACACCAACGGGACATCCGACCGCAGCGGGGGGAACTCGATTGTCGGCGCAACGCCTCCCGGACTACCGGTATCGATGGAGACGCCGGGTGGGGCCGGAGTGTCGCCGGGCACGTCTACGGGTGTGTCCGTGTCGGTCTCCTCGTCGCCAGTGAGATCGCCTAGGCCACAGTCCTTGTCACCGGAGTTGCCTCCGTCAGCATGGTGGTCTATGTCGCCACGCGGGCCGCCTTGGTCGCCTTTGTCGCCACGGGGGCCATCGTGGTCTCTGCTGCCGTGTGAGGTTTCGTGGTGACCCGTGCCGCGGGTGGGATGCTCGCCCGGGCTTCCGGCCTGTCCGCCTGGTCCCGAATCGGCCGGCCCGCAATCGACGTCGCTGCCGGAGCCCGATGGGCTGTGCGGGCGACTGCCGCCCGCGGGACTGCCGTGGTCTTGCGGCCCGCCGTGAACCTTCGATCCGCCGTGATCATGTGCATTGCCATGGCCTTTCGGCGCCGTGTGGTCGCTGTGGGCGGCGTGCCCACCGCCAGGGCGATCGGCGTCACTCTCGTTCGCGTCCCTTTCTCCGTCCCCGGCGCAGCTTTCGTCGGGACCGCCAGCTGGGCCGCCCGAGCCCGGTCCACCCGACCCCGGTCCACCCGACCCCGAACCGCCTGAGCCGGACCCTGAACCGCCTGAGCCGCCTGAGCCGGACCCCGAACCGCCCGAGCCGGACCCGGCGGGGCCGCCCGATCCGCCGGCGCCGCCGCAAGGTCCCCCGGTGCCGCCCGCAGGTCCCCCTGAACCACCGCTGCCGCCGGATCCGCCAGTCGGGACCACCGGGAGTGTCGGACCTCCGGCAGCATCGCCGCGCCTTTTGTCGCCATCCCCAGCCGGGTGGGCGCGCTTGGAGTGCTCGCTACCGACCGGTGTGCTGCTGTGCGGCAGGCCGTTCCATGATTCGCCGGTGGTGTCGCCGCCGAAGCGGACATCACGCCGCACAACGTCGCCGGCGCCATCGTGCGACGGCGGACGTCCGTCGGATGTCCCACCGATGTCCGAGCTAGGCGCGCCTGCCGAGTTCGATGATCCTCCCGAGGTTGACGTACCTTCGTCGTGATCAGAGGTGTCGTGTGCACTCGACGCCGTGGGGGTGCGCCCGCTCGCCATGCCGTCCGGTGTCGGAGATGAAACATGCTTCTCATCAGAGGGTTTCACGCCGACGGGGTTCATGTGCGAATTGGCGGTATCGGGTTCATACGGGTGCTTGTCGACCGGCGCCGTTTCGGTGCATCCACATCGAGACTCGGTTCGGTCGCCGGCGCTGTCGGTCGGTTTGGTGACGGCGTCGGTGGTGTCGCTGCCGCTCGGGGACGAGTTGCCGGAACCCGCGTCGTGTCCGGGCCTCGCCGGATGCATGCCCTGATCCTGGGCGGCAGAGCCGGGAGCGTTCGATGGTGGAGTGCCCGAAACGGTTCCGTCACCAGGGGTTTCAGCAGACGGCTGTGGGTTTGGATGGCCCGTCGACGACTGACCGTGACGTGATGACGCGCTGCCACCAGCGCCCCTCGGCGCGGCGGAGTCTGCACCGCTCGGTGGCGACGTCACTCCGGATGACAACCCGCCAGTGCCAGAACTGTGACTCGAGGCACCGCCCGACACGGAACTTCCCGCATGGCCGCCTGCACCGCCCTCGGCTCCGGGCGTTGCGTGCGCGGTCGCAGCGGGAGCAGCCAGAACCACTCCGGTGGCCGCCCACACCAGTGCCAAGCGCGCACGGCGCACCGACCTCGAATCCATTGCAACCCCCCGCTAGTTGCTACCGCAGCGCGGCACCCCCCCCGACAGAGCCACAAAGCGCTGGTCGGCGTTGCAAACCAGCATTCCATGGCCTCTGAACGGTGAGACTAGCACCCGCAAAGTCCGAATGTCGGAGTGAGCGCGTCCATCCCGGTTTGGACCTGCGTTGTCGACAGCAGATCAGTGAACCGGCAGATCAGTGAACCGGCAGTCCTTCCGCCCGATTCGCGACGCTCATGTACGAGGCCACAATGGAGTCGATCAGCACCGAGTGCGTACCGATGGGACCGGCGACCAGCGAACCTGGCGCCAGATCGTCGAGGGCGTCTTCGACGCGTTCGGTGAGCAATCCCGCCGACAGGAAGTAGGGGCTCACCACGACACGCGTGGTACCGGCGTTGCGCAGTCGTCGAATCGCGGTACGTAGCGCGATGTTTCCGGTACCGAGTCGAGTCGCGTAGACGACCTCCACGGGCTTGTGGAGCATCGTCGACAATTCGATCGCACGACGCCGGACAACGAGATCGGCAGCGGTATTGGTGGAACCGACGGCGGTCACCACGATGCCGTCGCCGTCGACGAGCCCGGCTTCAAGGAGTCGATCGGCCAGCGCGGCAGTCAGATTGGTGGAACCGACCACCTCGGTGCGCCGTACAGGGTTACGGGCGTGCGCGGCGATGATCGCCGGCAGGTCGATCTCGCTGTGGTAGCCGGGTGCGAGGAGCAGTGGTACGACCACCGCTTCCCCCGGCATGCCCGCCAGCGCTTCGCCGACCGACGGTTCGTCGAGATCGAGGTAGCTCAGCGAGACGTCGACGTCCGGCAGTCGCTGTGACACCGCACGACGCACTCGCCGCGCGGTGTCACCGAACCGCGGATCACGACTCCCGTGTGCGACGAGCAGGAGCGTCGGACTCACACCAACTCTTTGAGATGCAGCGGCGAGAGTGCGTCGCCGACCAGGCCGGCGGCCAGCGTGTTACCGCCCTGCGGATCGATCAGCAGGAAGCTGCCCGACTCGCGGTTGACCTGGTAGTCGTCGGCGGCGATAGGCTCGGCCGTCTGCAGCGCGATCCGGCCGATCTGGTTGAGCTCCACGGTTTCCGGCGCGTCGATCAGGGTCAGGTTCTGCTCGTCGAAGAGGACGTCGAGCCCGCCGACGATGGCCTGCGTGGTCTTGGTGCCGTGCTTGAGGAGGAGCCGGGCGCCGGGGCGCAGCGGCTTCTCGGCCAGCCAGCACACGGTTGCGGTGAACTGCTGCAACGGTTCCGGTGCATCCTCGGCGCTCGCGATGAGGTCACCGCGGGAGATGTCGACGTCGTCGGCGAGCAGGATCGTGACGCTGCGACCGGTGTGCGCGGTGGCGAGATCGCCGTCGGCGGTGTCGATCTTGGTCACGGTCGTCCGGTTGCCCGACGGCAGCACGACGACCTCGTCGCCGACGGACACACGGCCGGCGGCGATCTGGCCCGCGTAGCCGCGGTAGTCGGGGAATTCCGCTGTGCGCGGCCGGATCACGTACTGCACCGGGAAACGGAGTCCCACATGCTTGCGGTCGGTCACATTCGGCACGGTCTCGAGGTGCTCGATCAACGTGGGGCCGTCGTAGTAGGGGGTGTTGGCCGAGCGGGACGCCACGTTGTCGCCGTGCAGCGCCGACACCGGGATGGCCTGCACCTGATCGGCCGACCAGCCGAGCGTGTGGGTCAGTTCGGCGAACTCCGCGGAGATCTCCGCAAAGACGGTCGCCGGATCGTCGACGAGGTCGATCTTGTTGACCGCCAACACCAGCTGAGGCACGCCGAGCAGCGCCATCACCGCGGCATGCCGGCGGGTCTGCGCGACGACACCGTTGCGGGCATCGACGAGCAGCATCACCAGCTGCGCGGTCGACGCGCCGGACACCGTGTTGCGGGTGTACTGGACATGGCCGGGAGTGTCGGCGAGCACGAATGACCGTGCAGGCGTGGCGAAGTAGCGATAGGCCACGTCGATCGTGATGCCCTGCTCACGCTCGGCGCGCAGGCCGTCGACGAGCAGCGACAGGTCGGGGCCCTCGAGACCGCGATCCACCGACGCACGGGTGACCGCGTCGATCTGGTCGGCGAGAACGGATTTCGTGTCGTAGAGCAGACGGCCGACGAGGGTGGACTTGCCGTCGTCGACGCTGCCCGCGGTGGCGATGCGGAGGAGGTCGGGGGAGTGGGTCATCAGAAGTATCCTTCGCGTTTGCGGTCTTCCATGGCGGCCTCGGAGACGCGGTCGTCGCCGCGGGTGGCGCCGCGTTCGGTCAGCCGCGATGCGGCGACCTCGGCCAGTACGGCCTCGTTGGTGGCGGCGTCTGACAGCACGGCACCGGTCGAGGACCCGTCGCCGACGGTGCGGTAGCGCACCGAGAGTCGTTGCACCTCTTCGTTCTCACGAGGTCCGCCCCACACGCCGGCGGTCATCCACATGCCGTCACGCTGATAGACGTCACGCTCGTGGGCATAGTAGATCGACGGCAGCAGCACCTGCTCGCGGGCGATGTAGCGCCACACGTCGAGTTCGGTGAAGTTGGACAGCGGGAAGACACGCACGTGCTCGCCCGGAGAATGCTTGCCGTTGTACAGGTTCCACAGCTCGGGACGCTGACGCTTCGGATCCCACTGTCCGAAAGCGTTGCGCAGCGAGAAGATCCGTTCCTTGGCACGTGACCGTTCCTCATCGCGGCGACCGCCGCCGAACACCGCGTCGAAGCGGTTCTCGGTGATCGCGTCGAGCAGCGGGATGGTCTGCAGCGGGTTACGCACGCCGTCGGGACGCTCGGTCAGGCGACCGTCGGCGAGGTAGTCCTCGACCTTGGCGACGTGCAGGCGAAGTCCGTAACGTTCGACGACCTGATCGCGGAACTCGAGGACCTCGGGCAGGTTGTGTCCGGTGTCGACGTGCAGCAGCGAGAAGGGCAGCGGCGCAGGCCAGAATGCCTTGAGGGCCAGATGTAGCAGGACGGTGGAGTCCTTGCCGCCGGAGAACAGGATCACCGGGCGCTCGAACTCGCCGGCAACCTCGCGGAAGATGTGGATCGCTTCGGACTCGAGCGCGTCGAGGGTGCTGAAGTCGTCGGCGGCCGCTGTGTCAATGGTGGTCTCGGTGATGGTCATGATGCGTGCAGCCCACATTCTGTCTTGGCGCGGCCGGCCCAGCGGCCGCTGCGCGGATCGGATCCGGGTTCGGGTTTGGCGGTGCACGGGGCGCAGCCGATCGACGGATAGCCTTCGTCGACGAGCGGATTGACGAGCACCCCGTTGGTGTCGATGTAGTCCTGCATGGTGTCGTCCGACCACGGCGCGATCGGATTGATCTTGACCAGTCCGAAGCCCTCGTCGAACGAGATCAGCGGCGCGTTCGCCCGGGTGGGCGCCTCGACGCGACGGATACCGGTGACCCAGGCGTCGTAGCCGGACAGGCCGGTCTTGAGCGGGACGACCTTGCGCAGCCGGCAGCATTCGCCTGGATCGCGGGCAAACAGGTTGCGGCCCAACAGTTCGTCCTGCTCGGCGACGGTGTGCTCGGGCGTCAGGTTGACCATCTCGACGCCGTAGACCTGCTCGACGGCGTCCCGCGTGCCGATGGTCTCGGCGAAGTGGTAGCCGGTGTCGAGGAACAGCACCTTGACCGGTGCCCCGCCGAGCAGTTCGCGGTCGACATGCTTGACCGCGAGATCGACCAGCGCCGCGTCCTGCATGTTCGACGCGACGACGAAGTTGTCGCCGAAGGTCTCCGCGGTCCAGCGCAGGAGCTCCTCGGGGCTCGCGTCCGCGCCGAGGTCACGGGCACCGCGTTCGGCGATCGCGCGGAGTTCGTCGGGGCTGAAACGGCGCTCGGTGCCCGCGGCGGATTGGGTGGGCGTGCTCATCGCAGTGCCTCCTCGTCGGCGCGAACGGCCCACTGCGCGAACCGTTCTCCGTCATGTTTCTGGTCCACGTAGTTGCGCACCACCCGCTCGATGTAGTCGCCGAGTTCGGTGGAGTTGACCTTGTGCTGACGCAGCTTGCGGCCGAAACCGGCGTCCTGCCCGAGGCTGCCGCCCAGGTGCACCTGGAAGCCCTCGGTCTGACCGCCCTCGCCGTCTTCGACGAGCTGGCCCTTGAAACCGATGTCGGCGATCTGCGACCGCGCGCACGAATTGGGGCAGCCGTTGATGTTCACCGTGACCGGGACGTCGAGTTGCGCGTTGATGTCGGCCAGGCGCTCCTCGAGTTCCGGCACGAGCACCTGCGACCGTTTGCGGGTCTCCACGAAGGACAGCTTGCAGAACTCGATACCGCTGCAGGCCATCAGGTTTCGTCGCCAGTTCGAGGCCCGGGCCTGCAGCCCGAGCGGGGCGAGTTCGGCGATGAGCTGCTCGACCTTGTCGTCGGGCACGTCGAGCACGACCAGCTTCTGGTAGGGCGTGAAGCGGATGCGGTCGGACCCGACCCGCTCGGCGGCCTCGGCGACGGCGGTCAGCTTGGTGCCGGTGACGCGACCGGCGATGGCGGCGAAGCCGACCGAGTTCAGTCCGTTCTTGAGCTTCTGCACGCCGACGTGATCGCGCGGCTGGGTCAGCGGTTCGGGCGCCGGCCCGTCGATCAGCTTGCGGCCCAGATACTCATCCTCGAGGACCTGACGAAACTTCTCGATGCCCCAGTCCTTGATGAGGAACTTCAGGCGGGCCTTGGCGCGCAGTCGGCGGTAGCCGTAGTCGCGGAAGATGGCGACCACGCCCTCCCACACATCGGGCACCTCGTCGAGCGGAATCCACGCGCCGACGCGCTGCGCGAGCATCGGATTGGTGGACAGGCCGCCGCCGACCCAGAGGTCGAGGCCCGGCCCGTGCTCGGGATGGTTGACGCCGATGAAGGCGACGTCGTTGGTCTCGTGCGACACGTCCTGCAGGCCGGAGATGGCGGTCTTGAACTTGCGCGGCAGGTTCGAGTACTGCGGATCGCCGATGTAGCGGCGCACGATCTCGTCGATGGCCGGGGTTGGGTCGAGGACCTCGTCGACGGCCTCGCCGGCGAGCGGCGAGCCGAGGATGATGCGCGGGCAGTCGCCGCACGCCTCGGTGGTCTTGAGACCGACTCCCTCGATGCGCTCCCAGATCGTCGGGACGTCCTCGATGCGAATCCAGTGGTACTGGACGTTCTCACGGTCGGACAGGTCGGCGGTGTCGCGGGCGAACTCGGTGGAGATCTGGCCCAGCGTGCGCAGCTGTTCGACGTTGAGCGCACCCGCGTCGCAGCGGATTCGCATCATGAAGTGGCTGTCCTCGAGGATGTCGATGTTCTCGTCACCGGTCCAGGTGCCGTCGTAGCCCTCCTTGCGCTGGGTGTAGAGACCCCACCAGCGCATGCGGCCGCGCAGATCCTGCTTGTCGATCGAGTCGAAGCCCTGCTTGCTGTAGATGTTCTCGATGCGGGCCCGGACGTTGAGCGGGTTGTCGTCCTTCTTGACCTGCTCGTTCGGGTTCAGCGGCTCGCGGTAGCCGAGCTTCCACTGTCCCTCCGCGCGGCGTTTGGTCGGGCGGGGCTTACGGGCCGGACGCTCGCGCTTGGGCTCGGCGGCAGGTGCCGTCGAGACGTCGTCGCTGGTCACGGAAAGTTCGTCGGTGGTGGACGTCATGAAGTCTCCTGGGCCGACGCGGGCACGCGTCAGCGATCACATGGAACGTGGGCTGGAAACGTGCCGGCATACCCGCGGCAGCGGGAACTCCTCAGGGCCAAACCGTCGACAAGACGGCGAACACGTCGTCTAGAGACGACAGTTCGCGCTGCAGACGCGCTTGAGATCAATGTGGCGACGCGCGGCCAGCCACACACCCGGGGAAGTCACGCCGTACATAGTGCCATGTCCACCCTTGCCGCGTCTACTTGCGATTATTTTTCTTCACGATGAGGCAAAGCCCCTTCGATGGTTCTTCGGGGCGGCCCGATGTTGGGTTCAAGGCAGGTGGAGGTGGCCGTATTCCCGTCCGCGCGCATCATGGAGGGCGTGCCCGCCCAGCCCGTGTCCACCGTGGACGTTCCCGACGAAGAAGCCGTCAAGGCCGCGTGCGCCGCCGTCGACCCGGCGACGCCGTTCGGGCTGTATCTGCACGTACCGTTCTGCGCGACCCGGTGCGGATACTGCGATTTCAACACCTACACGGCCGGTGAGCTGGGCTCGTCGTCGTCGCCGGAGTCGTGGCAGTCGGCTGTGGCACACGAACTCGACACCGCCGCGCGGCTACTGGCGCCCACCCGAGAGGTCTCCACGATCTTCGTCGGCGGCGGCACCCCGTCGCTGCTCGGCGCCACCGGGCTGACCCGTCTGCTCGACACGGTCCGTGACCACTTCGAGCTCGCCGACGACGCCGAGGTGACCACTGAGTCCAACCCGGAATCGACGTCACCCGAGTTCTTCGCGGGACTGCTCGAGGCGGGGTTCACCCGGATCTCGCTCGGCATGCAGTCGGCCGCGCCGCACGTGCTGGCCACGCTGGATCGCACCCACACACCGGGCCGGGCGGTCGCCGCCGCACGAGAGGCGGCCGCGGCGGGCTTCGGTCACATCAACCTCGACCTGATCTACGGCACGCCCGGCGAGTCCGACGACGATCTGCACACGAGCCTCGACGCCGTCCTGTCCACCCCGGTGGACCACGTCTCGGCGTACGCGCTGATCGTCGAGGACGGTACCGCCCTGGCCCGCCGGATCCGACGGGGCGAACTCCCGGCGCCCGACGACGACGTCCTGGCCGACCGCTACCGCATCCTCGACGAGCGGCTGTCGGGCGACGGATTCGACTGGTACGAGGTGTCGAACTGGGCGCGCACCGATGCGGCCCGCTGCCGGCACAACCTCGCCTACTGGTACAGCCACGACTGGTGGGGTATCGGCCCGGGCGCACATTCCCATGTCGGCGGCGTGCGGTGGTGGAACATCAAGCATCCGGCCCGCTACGCAGATGCGCTTGCCGCACAACATCTTCCGATCGCCGGGCAGGAGATGCTCTCGGCCGAGGATCGGCACGTGGAGGCGGTCATGCTGACCGCCCGCTGCCGGACCGGGCTTGCCGTCGACACGCTGGACGTCGTCGAGAATGCGTGTGCGGCAGGTCTTGTCGAGCGTGGACTGTTGCGACTCGACGGTGACGTCTACGTGCTCACCGACGCCGGACGACTCCTCGCCGACGGGGTCGTCCGCGACATCCTCACCGCATCCTGACTCGCGACCAACCGGCGCTGTCGGGTGCCGGTGAGAAAACACACCAAACACCTTGCCTACACACGGGATCTCATGTGCACATGGGGCAAACCGTGTGTGGATGGCACGGAACCCGCCGAATACCCGCCGCCTCTTGAACTTGAAGTCGGATTCAACTATACAGGTCGGAGACCTCAGTACCGTCCCGAAGGAGTGGCACCGACATGACAGCGCTCGACCTGACTGGCAAGACCGCCATCGTGACGGGAGCGTCGCGTGGCATCGGACTCGCCTCCGCGCAGGCCCTCGCCGACGCGGGTGCCAGCGTGGTGGTCACGTCCCGCAAGCAGGAGGCGGCCGACGCCGCCGCGGAGCAGATCGGCCACGGCGCGATCGGCATCGCGGCACACGCGGCCGAGGAGGACGCCGCGCGCTCCGCCGTCGAGCAGACCATCGAGCGTTTCGGGAGTCTGGACATCCTGGTCAACAACGCGGGCACCAATCCGGCGTTCGGTCCGGTGATCGAACAGACCCACGCGCAGTTCGCCAAGGTCATGGACGTGAACCTGTGGGCGCCCCTGATGTGGTCGGGGCTGGCCGCCAAGGCCTGGATGAGCGAGCACGGCGGCACGATCATCAACACCGCCTCGATCGGCGGGATGTCCCACGAACAGCACATCGGTCTCTACAACACGTCCAAGGCCGCGCTGATCTACCTGACCACCCAACTGGCGCTCGAACTCTCGCCGACGGTGCGGGTGAACGCGGTGGCGCCCGGCGTGGTTCGCACCAAACTCGCCGAGGCGCTCTGGAAGGAACACGAGGACGCGGTCGCCGGAGCCACCGCCCTCGGCCGCATCGGCGAGCCCGACGACGTCGCCGACGCCATCGTCTTCCTCGCCTCGGAGGCGTCGTCGTGGATGACCGGCGAAACCGTCGTCATCGACGGTGGTCAGCGGCACGGCGACGCGCGCCCGTTCCGCACCGCGCCCCTCGGCTGACGGATCGCGCCCGGTTCAGTTGCGGGTCACCATTGGCGGGTGGTCGGTGGCATCGTCCAGCCGGTGCTGCGTGAGCCGCGACGGTGCGCACCGCCGGTGCCGGACGTGGTGGTCGCGTCCCGGCCCGGTGCCGGCAACTGAGTGGTGTCGAGCAGATCTTCCACGGAATCGGCCGCGCCGGCCGCCGGGTCGAGGTCGAGTGCGTCGAGATCGAGCATGCGGGCGTGGATGACATGCCGGTTGCGCAGCGCCGAACGCACCGCCCGGTGCAGGCCGTCCTCCAGATAGAGGTCGCCACGCCACCGCACGACGTGCGAGAACAGGTCGCCGTAGAACGTGGAGTCCTCGCTCAGCAGCTTGTCGAGGGCCAGCACCTTGGTCACGGTGGTCAGTTCGTCGAGCCGGAACTGGCGCGGCGGGATCTTCGCCCATGCGCGGGCCGACAGGCCATGGTCGGGATAGGGCTTGCCCTCCCGAACCCCCTTGAAGATCATCCGGCGCTTCCTGATCCACCATGGTTCGTGTACGGGTTCGTAAGATGGTGACAACCACTCTAGAGATATGGCCTCGGTCAGTACCGACGAACTCAGGAGGTGCTCGGTGTCCAGCACGGACGATCGACGATTCGACATCCTGCGCGCGATCGTGACCGACTACGTCTCGACGCAGGAACCCATCGGGTCCAAGGCGCTGGTGGAGCGGCACCAGCTGGGCGTGTCCAGTGCGACCGTCCGCAACGACATGGCGGTCCTGGAAGCCGAGGGCTACATCGCGCAGCCACACACCAGCTCCGGACGGGTGCCCACCGACAAGGGTTACCGCATGTTCGTCGACCGGATCAGCGAGATCAAACCGCTGTCGGCGGCCGAACGCCGCGCGATCCTCTCGGTACTCGACTCCGGTGTCGATCTCGACGACGTCCTGCGCCGGTCGGTGAAGCTGCTGGCGCAGCTCACCCGTCAGGTGGCGGTCATCCAGTATCCGGTGCTCTCGACGGCCACGGTTCGCCATCTCGAGGTCGTGTCGCTGTCGCCGACCCGGCTGCTGCTCGTCGTCATCACCGACAACGGTCGCGTCGAGCAGCGCAACGTCGTCCTCGCCGACGAACTCAGCGAGGACGATTTCATCCGGTTGCGCGACATGTTCTCCGCCGCCCTGCACGGCAAGCGTCTCGAAGCGGCGTCCGCGTCGGTAGCCGAACTCGCGACCGACGCCCCGGCCGACATCCGTGACGCGGTCATCGCGGTGGCAACAGTCCTGGTGGAGACCCTCGTGGAGGGTGGCGACGACCGTCTCGTGCTCGGCGGGACGTCGAACCTCGCGCGGTCGGCGGCCGACTTCACACCGGTCGTCGGCGGGATGGACTCGGTGCTCGACGCACTCGAAGAGCAGGTGGTGGTGCTCAAGCTGCTGACCACCACACAGCGGATGGGGCGGGTGACCGTCCGGATCGGGGAAGAGACGCAGACGGAGAACCTCCGTGGCACGTCGGTGGTCTCGACAGGGTACGGTGCATCGGGCACGGTGTTCGGCAGTGTCGGCGTGGTCGGCCCCACACGCATGGACTATCCGGGAACAATCGCGTCGGTGGCAGCCGTTGCGAAGTATGTCGGCGAGGTCCTGTCGGAGCGGTGACCGCTGCGCAGACCGGGACCGCTGCGCAGACCGGACCGCCGGGCCGTGCGAAACCAAGTTGTAGATAAGGACCGATCAGAACCGTGGCACGTGACTATTACGGCATCTTGGGTGTGGCGCAGGGCGCCAGCGACCAGGAGATCAAACGCGCCTACCGCAAGAAGGCGCGGGAACTGCATCCCGACGTCAATCCGGGTCAGGAAGAACAGTTCAAAGAGGTCAGTACCGCATACGAGGTACTGAGCGACCCGGAGAAGCGACGTATCGTCGACGCCGGCGGCGACCCGCTCGCCGGCCCCGGGGCAGGCGGCTTCTCCGGCGGTTTCGGCAGCGGCGGTCTCGGTGATGTGTTCGAGGCGTTCTTCGGTTCCGGCAGCAGCTTCGGGGGTGGCGGTTTCGGTTCCGGTCGCGGACCGCGCAGCCGCGTACAGCCGGGTGAGCCCGCGCTCGTCGGTGTCGAACTCGATCTCGAGGAGTGCGCCGCCGGCGTCAACAAGGAGATCACGGTCGACACCGCCATCCTGTGCGACCTGTGCAAGGGCTCCGGCACCAACGGTGACACCAAACCCGTCTCGTGCGACACGTGCAAGGGTGCCGGCGAGATCCAGGCCGTGCAGCGGTCCTTCCTCGGTCAGGTGATGACCGTTCGGGAATGCCCGACCTGCCACGGGGTCGGCGAGATCATCCCCGATCCGTGCCACAAGTGCGGCGGCGACGGCCGTGTCCGGTCGCGGCGCACCATGACCGTGAAGATCCCGGCCGGCGTCGAGACCGGCATGCGGGTGCGGCTGGCGGCACAGGGCGAGGTCGGTCCCGGCGGAGGCCCCGCGGGCGACCTGTACGTCGAGGTCCACGAACGTCCACACGACGTGTTCGTCCGCGACAAGGACGACTTGCACTGCACCATCCGGGTGCCGATCGCCGACGCCGCGCTCGGCGCCGACATCGACGTCCCGACGATCCTCGACGGCACCGCCCACGTCACCATCGGTGCCGGCACCCAGCCCGGTCAGGTGGTCAAGGTCCGCGGTCAGGGCATGCCGCACCTGAACACCGGGGTGCGCGGCACCCTGCACGCCCATCTCGACGTCGTCGTGCCCACCAAGCTCGACCACGCCCAGACCGATGCGCTCAAGCGGCTGCGCGACGCCTCGCCCGAGCAGGTCGAGGTGGTCAGCTCGGCATCGTCGGGCGGGTCGGCCGGCTTGTTCTCCCGGCTGCGCAACGCCTTCGCCGGACGCTGAACGGGTCCGAATCCGGTGAGCCCACCGCTGTTCTGGGTCGACGAGGTACCGCCGGCCGGCTCGGACGTCACGCTCTGGGGTCCCGAGGGACGGCACGCGGTCACCGTCACCCGGTTGGCCGTGGGGGAGCCCGTCATCCTCGGTGACGGTCGAGGCGCCACGGCCCTCTGCGAGGTCGGCGCGATCCGCGGGAAGGACACGCTGATCGCCCAGGCCCACACCGTCAGCTTCACCGGGCCGCCGCGACCCCTGGTCACCGTCGTGCAGGCGTTGCCCAAGGCCGAGCGATCCGAACTCGCCGTCGACCTCGCCACCGAGGCCGGCGCCGACCGCATCGTCCCCTGGCAGGCCGCGCGCTGCGTCGCCCGGTGGACCGGCAAGTCGGAGAAGGGGCTCGCCAAGTGGACGGCGGCCGCGGCGGCGGCGGCAAAACAGAGCCGCCGTGCCTGGATCCCGGAGATCGCACCCCTGGCCACCACCACCGACGTCCGGGCGCGCTGCGCCGACGTGATCGGGGCCGGCGGTGTCGTCGCCGTCCTGCACGAGCACGGCGCGACGCCGATCCGCGACCTACCGCTCGACGACGTACCCGAGATCGTGTTGGTGATCGGGCCCGAAGGGGGCCTCGACGACACCGAGATCGCCGACCTGACCGCGCTCGGTGCGACGTCGGTGATCCTGGGTCCCGAGGTGCTCCGCACGTCGGCGGCCGCGGCCGTCGCCCTCGGCGCACTGGGTGTGCTCACCGGAAGGTGGACCCGATGAAACGGTGCACATTGTGAAGCGCTGCCCGGCACATCGCATCAAGGTCGAATACGGAAGTGAGCCATCACAATTCGGCCACATCTACCATCCGACCGACGGGCTGGGGCCGGACGGCGCGATCCCGCTCGTCGTGCTCATCCACGGCGGCTACTGGACCACTGAGTTCGCGCTCACCATCCAGACGGCGATCGCACGTCAGCTCACCGAGCGCGGTGCGGTGGTGTGGAACGTCGAGTACCGGCGCGTCGGCGAACCCGGCGGTGGGTGGCCGGGCACCGGACGCGACGTCGTGGCCGCGCTGCGGGCGCTCGACGGCCCGGTCGTCGACGCACTGCCCACCGATATCGCCGCGCGGCTCGACCGCAACTCGGTCGCCGTCGTCGGACATTCCGCCGGCGGACAGCTCGCGGTCTGGTCGGTGGCGCAACTGGGGGCCCGCACCGGCACCTGCACGATCCGCACCGTCATCGCCCAGTCCGCGGCCCTGGATCTCGAGGCCGGCGCCGACCGTCCGTCGATCCGGAATCTGCTCGGCCGCCCCGTCGACGAGATTCCGCATCGCTATTCCGAGGCCTCACCGATCCGGCAGGAACCGTTCGACGCGCACGTCATCGCCCTGCACGCCGAGAACGACACCGCGATTCCCGTCGAGTCCAGCCGCCGCTATGTCGAGCGGGTGAGCGCCCAGGGCCAGTCCGCGGAGCTGATCGTCGTACCCGGTGAGGGCCACGACGCGTTCGTCGACCCGCGCAGCGCCTGTGCACGCCGGACCGTCCGATTACTCGGTGTCTGACGTCGGACGAGCGCGTTAGACTGGCTGCATCCGGAGCTTGACCGGCCCACGACCCCTGAGGAGTGATTTCATACGTGAGTGACGACAATCCCGTGAGCGCGCCGACGAACGGAACTCCAACGGGCCGATCTGTCACGTCCACTGTGGAAGTCTCTCCCGGAGTGGTGTTCGGGCTCCTCGGCGCCAGCGACGTGAATCTGCGCACCCTCGAACAGCTTCTGCCCGCCGACATCCATGTGCGGGGCAACCAGGTCACCCTCTCCGGTGAGCCGGCCGACGTCGCCGCCTCCGAACGCGTCATCGCCGAACTCGTCGAACTCGTCGGCCGCGGCACCCCGCTCACCCCGGACCTGGTGCGCCACAGCGTGTCCATGCTGTCCGAAGGCGGCACCGAATCACCCGCCGACGTGCTCTCGCTCGACATCCTGTCGCGGCGCGGCAAGACGATCCGGCCCAAGACGCTGAACCAGAAGCGCTACGTCGACGCCATCGACAAGAACACCATCGTGTTCGGCCTCGGTCCCGCCGGCACCGGCAAGACCTATCTCGCGATGGCCAAGGCCGTGCAGGCGCTGCAGTCCAAATCGGTCAACCGCATCATCCTCACCCGCCCCGCGGTGGAAGCCGGTGAGCGCCTGGGCTTCCTGCCCGGCACCCTGAGCGAGAAGATCGACCCCTATCTGCGGCCGCTGTACGACGCACTGCACGACATGATGGACCCCGAGGCGATCCCGAAGCTCATGGCGGCGGGGGTCATCGAGGTGGCGCCGTTGGCCTATATGCGGGGCCGGGCACAGCCGCTGTCGACGAAGGTGTTGACACCGCAGGGCTTCCGTCCGATCGGTGAACTCACGGTCGGCGATCACTTGATCGGGTCGGATGGTGAACCCACCGAGGTGCTCGGCGTGTATCCACAGGGGTTCAAGGAGATCGTTCGGGTGACCGCACAGGACGGGGCGTCGACGCTGTGCTCGATGGACCATCTGTGGTCGGTGTACACACGCGCGGATCGTCGTCGTGGCAATGGTCCGCGGGTGCTCGAGGCCAAGGAGATGATCGGAAACCTCAGGGCGGCGCACCACTACCGCTACGAACTGCCGATGGTGTCGTCGCCGGTGCGGTTCGCGGCGCGCTCGGTGCCGATCGATCCCTATGTGTTGGGACAAGAACTCAGCGGTCGGGCAACAGAAGCCATTCCGGACGACTACCTGCTGAACTCCGCCGACGTTCGGCTTGCGGTATTGCAGGGATTGCTCGATGCCGGGGGAGATGTGGGTGCGACCCGCATCGTCCACGTGCGGACGGACGGCCGACGTCTCCGTGACATGGCGTTCCTGGTTCGGTCTCTGGGGGGAACCGCCCACGAGGCGGCCGGCACCCTCGACATCGCGCTACCCGCGGGCATCGCCCCATTCCGCTTGACCCGGAAGAACGAGAGGTACGCGGCCGACGGGCACAAGCAGCCCAAGCGCTACATCGAGAGCATCGAACCGGAAGGCACCGAAGAGGCTGTGTGCATCCGGGTTGCCGCCGAGGACTCGCTCTATGTCACCGAGGATTTCCTGTTGACCCACAACACCCTCAACGACGCCTTCATCATCCTCGACGAGGCGCAGAACACCACGAGCGAACAGATGAAGATGTTCCTCACCCGGCTCGGGTTCGGGTCGAAGGTCGTCGTCACCGGCGACACCACGCAGGTGGATCTGCCGGGCGGCGCGCAGAGCGGACTGAACGCGGCGACACGGATTCTCGAGGGCATCGACGACATCCACTTCTCGCGGCTGACGAGCGCCGACGTCGTGCGGCACCGACTGGTCGCCGACATCGTCGACGCCTACGGGCGGGCCGAGGAGAACGATCTCCGCGGCAACCGCGCGTCGCGTCGCGCCGGATCGCACGGGCGCCGCTCGTGAGCATCGAACTGGCCAACGAATCCGGCGTCGAGGTACCGGCCGAACTCATCATCGCCGCAGCGCGATTCGCCATCGCGGAGATGGACGTGCACCCCGCCGCCGAACTCTCGGTGGTCTGCGTCGACGAGGAGACGATGGCCGACCTGCACGTGCAGTGGATGGACCTCCCCGGCCCGACCGACGTGATGAGCTTCCCGATGGACGAACTGGTGCCCGGCGGCCGCCCCGACGCCGCCGAACCCGGACCGGCCATTCTCGGTGACATCGTGCTGTGTCCGAAATTCGCTGCGCAACAAGCGAAAGAAGCACGACGATCCTTCGAGCACGAGATGTCGATGCTGACCGTGCACGGAGTGCTGCACCTCCTCGGCTACGACCACGCCGAGCCCGAGGAGGAGAAGGAGATGTTCGGTCTGCAGAACCGAATCCTCGAGGACTTCTACGCCGACCGGCATCGTCGCGCGCAAACCCAACGGCAGACCGACCGGGACACCCGACTGCTCACCAACATCGGGTTCGCCGAGACGGATCGGCCACCCTCGGACGCGGCGACCGAGGAGCAATGACGGTGGCCGACGACATCTGGTTCGTCGTGGCCGCACTGATACTCATCCTGATCGGCGGGCTCTTCGCCGCCATCGACGCCGCCCTGACCACCGTCTCGATCGCGCGCGTCGAGGACATGGTCAAGGAGGATCGCGGTGGTGCCGCGCGCCTGGCGACCATCCTGCAGGGCCGCGCCACCTACGTCGGTCTCGCGGTGCTGCTGCGGGTGGTCTGCGAAACCGCGGCGGTCGCGATGGTCGGCTACGTCGCCGTCGACACCCTGGGCGTCGGCTGGGGGCTGTTCACCACGATCGTCGTGATGGCTGTGGTGTCCTACGTCGCGGTGGGTGTCGGCCCCCGCACCCTGGGCCGGCAGAACGCGTACAGTCTCGCTCTCGGATCGGCGATCCTGTTGCAGGGCATGGGTATCCTCCTCAAGCCACTCACCCGTCTGCTGATCCTCATCGGTAACGCGCTGACCCCGGGCAAGGGCTATCGCAACGGTCCGTTCGCCACCGAGGTGGAGTTGCGTGAGGTCGTCGACCTCGCCGAGGCCAGCGGGGTGGTGGCCGCCGACGAACGGCGGATGATCCAGTCGGTGTTCGACCTCGGCGACACCAACGCCCGCGAGGTCATGGTGCCGCGCACCGACATGATCTGGATCGAGCAGGACAAGACGTGCGGGCAGGCGGTGAATCTCGCCGTGCGGTCCGGACATTCACGTATCCCGGTGATCGGGGAGAACCCCGACGACATCGTCGGCGTCGTGTACCTGAAGGACCTCGTGTCGAGTGGGCACGACCTCAGCGCACCGGTGCACGACCGGATGCGGGAGGCGCAGTTCATCCCCGACTCCAAACCGCTCGACCGGGTGCTCGCCGACATGCAACGCACGCGCAATCACATGGCGATGCTCGTCGACGAGTACGGCGGCATCGCCGGGCTGGTCACCATCGAGGACGTGCTCGAGGAGATCGTGGGCGAGATCACCGACGAATACGACAGCAACGAGGTCGCCCCCATCGAGGAACTCGACGGCACCGAGGCCGACGGCGCGCAGTACCGGGTGTCGGCACGACTGCCCGTGGAGGACCTCGGCGAGCTGTTCGGCCTCGACATCGACGACGACGAGGTCGACACCGTCGGCGGCCTGCTGGGCCTGGTCCTCGGCCGCGTGCCGCTGCCGGGTGCGGTCGTCGAGACCGTCGGGCTGCGGCTGGTCGCCGAGGGCGGCCCCAACCGCCAAGGGCGGCAGCGCATCACCACCGTGCTGGTGACCAAACTCGATGACGACGAGACCGACGACGAGAAGGGTGGCGACCGCGACGCCGACTCACACCGCGTCCGACCGCCACGGTCGGGTGACGATACGGAATACTCCGTATCGTGACCGAACCTGCTGAATTGTCCGACGAGGACCAGAAACTGGTGGTGTTGGCCCGCGGCGCGCTCGCCCGCGCCGAGACGTCATCGGCGGCCGCGGTGCGCGACGGGGACGGCCGCACCTACGCGGGTGCGCCGGTCACCACCACCACGCTGACACTCACCGGACTGCAGGTCGCCGTCGCGAGCGCACTCTCGAGCGGCGCAACCGCCTTCGAGGCGGCGGTACTGGTCAACGGCGACGACGACGATCCCGGACTGGCGACCCTCGCCGAGATCACCGCCGGTGCGTACGCGGTGCTCACCGACCTGCGGGGTCGGGTCCTCGGCCGGCGGGACGGCCGATGACCGACGAATTCCGTTCCGGCTTCGTGTGTTTCGTCGGCCGGCCGAACACGGGTAAATCCACGCTCACCAACGCCCTGGTGGGGGAGAAGATCGCGATCACCTCGAACCGGCCGCAGACCACCCGCCACACGATCCGCGGCATCGTCAACCGCGACGACGCACAGCTGATCCTCGTCGACACCCCGGGCCTGCATCGTCCGCGAACCCTTCTCGGCCAACGCCTCAACGACCTGGTGCGGGACACCTACTCCGAGGTCGACGTGATCTGTGTGTGCATCCCGGCCGACGAACCGATCGGGCCGGGAGACCGGTGGATCGTCACCCAGGTGCGCGAGATGGCCCCGAACACCACCGTGCTCGGCGTGGTCACCAAGATCGACCGCGTCACCCCCGACAAGGTGGCCGCCCAACTCCTCGCACTCTCCGAACTGCTCGGCCCGTCGTCGGAAGTGGTGCCCTGCTCGGCGAAATCCGGCAAGCAACTCGACGTGCTGACCGATGTGTTGGTGTCGCTGATGGAACCGGGCCCGGCCTTCTACCCGGACGGTGAACTGACCGACGAGCCCGAAGAGGTGCTCATGGCCGAGTTCATCCGGGAGGCTGCGCTCGAGGGTGTGCGTGACGAGTTGCCGCACTCGCTGGCCGTGGTGATCGAGGAGATCATCCCGCGCGAGGACGACAGCGGCATCATCGACGTGCATGCGCTGCTCTACGTCGAACGCGACAGCCAGAAGGGCATCGTGATCGGCCATCGGGGGGCGCGGCTGAAAGAGGTCGGCACCGTCGCACGGCAGCAGATCGAGAAGCTGCTGGGCACCCGGGTCTACCTCGACCTGCACGTCAAGGTCGCCAAGGACTGGCAACGCGATCCGAAACAACTGGGCCGGTTGGGTTTCTGATGGGTCGCCACGAATCCGCGGCGGGCGAAGGGTCGGGAGCCGACCTCGGCGACCATGAGGCGATCGAGCACGACGAGGCGGCCCGTGCCGCGATCGGCGACGTCATCGGTTCGCCGCGGTTCTGGATACTGCCGCTCCTGCTCGTCCTGGTGGTCATGTCGTTCATGGCCGCGCTCTACATGGGCGCCGTCGCCGATCCGCAGGGCAATCTGCACAACTTCCCGATCGCGCTGGTCAACGAGGACCAGGGCGGCGACGTCGACAACCCCGACGGCACCACGTCGAAGCAGAACTTCGGTGCCCAGGTCGCCGACGGGGTGATCGGCACCGCCGCGAAGAGCGGCATCACCATCCACGAGGCCGACCGGACGACCGCACTCAACGAACTGAACGCCGCCAAGGTCTATGGCGTCGTCGTGATCGGGGCTAACTTCACCAACCGGGCGGTCGCGCTCGGCCGCTCCGCGGTGCTACAGGCCAAACCCGACCCGATGGCGATCGACGTCTACATCAACCGGGGCTCGGGCACCTTCGCGTCCGCGGTCACCACCACGTTCGCCGAGCGGATGTCGACCGAGGTCAACGCCCAGGTGGGTGAGCAGCTGACCAACACGGTGCGCACCACCCTCGCGAAGGCGAACATCGGCTTCTCCGGGGCGGCGCAACTGGCACTGGCCAATCCGGTCGACGTCAAGATCGTCGAGCCGGTGCCACTGCCGGACGGTTCGGGCAACGGGCTCTCCGCGTTCTACTACACCCTGCTGCTGATCCTCGCCGGCTTCACCGGGGCCATGATGGTCAGCATCGTCGTCGATGCCCTGCTCGGGCAGACACCGATCGAGTACGGGCCGTTCTATCAGTTCCGCACCCGGCTGGCGATCAGCCGCTGGGGAACCCTGGCCGCCAAGTGGACCATCATGGTGCTCGTCGCCGTCCTGCAGTCGGCGTTGTTCGTCGGCGTGTGCACGGCGGTCGGCACCGCGCTGCCCAATGCCTTCGCGCTGTGGATGTTCGGTGTGCTGGTGATCGCGGCCGTCGGCATCTCCGCGGCATCGATGATGGCGGTGTTCGGCAATCCGGGACTCATCCTCAACCTGGTGTTCTTCGTCATCCTCGGCCTCCCGTCGTCGGGTGGCACCGTCCCGCTGCAGGCGAGTCCGGCGCTGTTCACGTGGATCGCGGCGGTGGAACCGATGCACCTGGTGTACCTCGGCGTGCGTGCGATTCTCTATTTCGACGCCGACTTCGACGCCGGGCTGGGACGGTCGGTCATCCAGTGTTTCATCGGGTTGGTGGTCGGGGTGCTGCTCGGCCTGATCGGCACGAAGTACTACGACCACAAGCGCTGGCGACGCTACCCCGGCGGCATGACCCTGCCGCCGCGGCTGGCGAAGCTGGCGGAGTGAACAAACCTACGTCGGTGTGAAGGCGCGCACGACGTTTCGCGCGTTGACCACCGGGGGTGCGTCATCGTCCTCCCTGGTGCACAGGCACAGCGATGACGGTTCGGCGTCGCCGACCGGGATGAACACGACCCGCGGATGTCGATGTGTGACCGGCACCTGTGCGCTGGTGATCGCGATCGCCGCCCCCGATGCCACCGTTCGAGTAGTTCGTCCATGGTGTGGACCGACGGCCCGTAGACCACCGGCACACCGGACGGTCGCGGATCGCACGCCCACCATCGCACCCACTCGCGGTCGGCGTCGTCATCGTCCACGTGGACCTCGCCGTCGAGGTCGGCGACCATCACCGACACCCGGCCGGCTAGGCGATGATCGGAGGCGACCGCGACGACCCGCGGCTCCGTGCACACCACGTCGAAGCGGAGTCCGCTCGAATCGGCGACCGGCGGGCGCATCAGGGCGGCGTCCACCCGCCCGCTGCGTACCGCCGCGGTGATGGTCGCCCAGGGCAGCTCCATGAGTTCGACAGAGATGTCGGGACGTTCGGCGCGCATCCGGTCGAGTAGTGCCCGGCTGTCGGTGCCGATCGCGGCGGTCATGAAACCCATCCGGATTCGGTCCGGTCCCTGCTGGACGGCCCGCACCGCTCGCTCGGCGGCAGCAAGCGCGATCCGTGCTTCGGCGGCGAAGCGCTCTCCGGCGGGGGTTGCCCGGACCGGGTGCGCAGTGCGGTCGAGGAGTTCGGCTCCCACCGAGCGCTCGAGCTTGCGGACCTGCTGGGTGAGCGCCGGGGGACTGATGAAGAGCTTTGCGGCGGCCCGGCCGAAATGGCCTTCGTCGAGCACGGCCAACAAGTACGACGTCTGCCGCAGATTGAGATCGATCACGACGCGCTCCGAGTGCTGACCCGCGATCCACAATCACCGGGATTAAGCAAAAGCTTAACAGGCCGCGGCATCCATGTAATGGACGTCACACCGTGCCGGCGGCACAGTGAACATGTCCGGTCGGCCGCCCGAACAGCCCAGCTGAACATCCCCCGAAAGTCATCAAGGAGTGAATAGCGTTATGTCACAAAGCGTTAGCTACCCAGCCCGGGTGCTGGTCACGGGCGCCGCGTCCGGGATCGGCAAGGCCGTGGCCGCGGAGGTGATCGCCCACGGCGGCAAGGTGCTGGCCGTCGATCTCGATTCGACGAAGCTCAAGGACGCCGCCGACGAGTTCGGTCCAGCGTTCATCCCTCAGGTAGGAAATGTCGCCGACGTCGATGACGTGGTCGCCGCCGTGGGCGTCGCCGACGAACAACTCGGCGGTCTGGACGCCGTCTTCAACGTCGCGGGCGCCATCCGCCCCGCCCCGATCCTCGACCTGTCTGAGGACGATTGGGATTTCACGCTCGATGTCGTGCTCCGGGGTGTCTTCCTCTGCACCAAGTACGGTGCACGCAGCATGGCTCGCACCGGTGGTGGCGCGATCGTCAACATCGCCTCGGTCAACGCGCATATGCCGCTCTACGCCGGCAGTGCCTACGCCGCCGGCAAGGCGGGTGTCGAGATGTTCGGCCGCAACGCCGCGCTCGAACTCGAGCGGCACGGCATCCGGGTCAACACGATCCTCCCCGGGCTGGTGAACACGCCGATGGCGGGATTCATCATGGACAGCGAGGGCATCATGGACGAGTTCCGGGCCAACGCGGTCATCAAACGGCCCGCGGAGCCTTCGGAATTGGCGATTCCCGCAGTGTTTCTGGCGAGTTCGGGAGCCAGCTACATCACCGGCGCGAGCCTCGTCGTCGACGGCGGCTATGAGATCGGCGGCTACCCCGACCTCAGCAAATACCTCTGACCACCGATCTGATCCCATTTTTCGTCCTAAGGAAGAAATCATGACCACCATCCAGGCCACGACCGATTCGACAGCCACTCCGCGTACGTCGTACGAGGAAGAACTCGTCCACATGATGGACGACATCGACGCTCTCATCGAGAACCTCGACAATCCCGTGCACCGGCGGATCATCGTGAACTATCGACGACACGGCCTCCTCGAGGTCTCCGGCCGGTACACCGAACTGCTCGCCGAGGACATGACCGTCCGACATCCGCACTATCGGATCTTCGAGGGCGGCCAGGGCGTGATCCTCGACGGTCTCGATCAGGTGCACCAGTTCTACGCCACCTTGGCCGACATGGACATGCTGGTGATGTGGACCGGCCGGCAGAAGATGGCGGTCGCCGACTGGGGGTTCGCCGGAGAGGCCGAGTTCAACCAGTTCGTTCCCGGAAAGATGCTGGGGGACAACGTATTCGGTTCGATGGGTGCCGACGACTCGCCGGCTTCGGCCAGCGGTTTCGACCCGGACGCCTACTACCTCGTACGCCGCACGCTCGCCTTTGTCTGGCCGTATGACGAGAACATGCGCATGATCGGTGAACATGTCTACGAGGACAGCGACTCCAAGGTCGTCACCAAGGTCGGCCCCGGTGACGTCATCACCGGCGCGCGGGCGGCCGAGCTGCTGGCGCCGCTGATCGAGAAGTACTCGCTGGAAGGGTAGTAGAGGAGTTCGCCGTCGCAGGTCGCCCACGACGCGCCCGGGAACGGGCATGTCGTGGGCGACCACTGTCGTGGGCAGGTGGAAGAATGGCCGGGTGAGGTTCTACCGGGATGAGGCCGTGGTGCTTCGCCAGCACAAGCTGGGCGAAGCCGACCGCATCATCACGTTGCTCACCCAGGATCACGGTCTGGTGCGAGCGGTGGCCAAGGGCGTGCGCCGGACCCGATCGAAGTTCGGTGCCCGGCTGGAACCGTTCGCCCACATCGACGTACACCTCTATCCCGGCCGCAACCTCGACGTGGTCACCCAGGTACACACGCTGCACGCGTTCGCCGATGCCATCGTCGCCGACTACGGCCGCTACACCACCGCCTGCGCGGTGCTCGAGACCGCCGAACGCCTCGCCGGTGAGGAGCGTGCCCCGGCCGCCCAGTTGCACCGGCTGACCGTCGGGGCGCTCGACGCCCTGGCCGCCGGCCGCCGGCCCAACCAACTCATCCTCGACGCCTACCTCCTGCGGGCGATGCACTGCGCGGGGTGGATGCCGGTCCTCGATGCGTGCGCCCGGTGCGCCACACCCGGACCGCATCGCGCCTTTCACGTGGCCGCCGGGGGAGCCGTGTGTATCCACTGCCGCCCGCCCGGATCGGCGACACCGTCGCCCGGCGTCCTCGATCTGATGGACGCGTTGTTCCGCGGGGAGTGGGAACACACCGTCGGGATCAGCACGTCGATGCAGCGGCAATGCAGTGGACTCACCGCCGCCCATCTGCAGTGGCATCTGGAGCGGCAGTTGCGAACCCTGCCGCTCATCGAGCGTGAAGCACCTCATAGTCTGGTGGACACCGCGTGAGAGGAGACGGCTGATGGCGCTACGACGATCGTCGAAGCGACCGGAGTCGACGCCGTCGGTCACCGTCCGCCCGCCCGACCCGCACCCCAGTGGAGCTCAGCCGCCGAACCTCCCGGCCGAGTTCGTCCCCAAACACGTTGCGCTCGTGATGGACGGTAACGGCCGATGGGCGCAGGAGCGTGGCCTGCCGCGCACCGAGGGGCACAAACGTGGCGAGGCCGTGCTGATGGACACCGTCTGCGGCTGCATCGAACTCGGCGTCGGCTGGCTCTCGGCGTATGCGTTCTCCACCGAGAACTGGTCGCGCAGCCCGGAGGAGGTGCGCTTCCTGATGGGCTTCAACCGCGACGTCATCCGCCGTCGTCGCGACGAGATGCACGAGATGGGGGTGCGCGTGCGCTGGGCCGGCCGTCGACCACGGTTGTGGCGCAGCGTCATCCGCGAACTCGAGGTCGCCGAGGAACTCACGAGGAATAACACCGTGATGACGCTGACGATGTGCGTGAACTATGGTGGCCGAGCCGAGATCGCCGATGCCGCAAAGGAAATCGCGCGACGCGCGGCCGCCGGGGAGATCGATCCGGAGCGGATCACCGAGTCCACCTTCGCCCGGTACCTCGACGAGCCGGACATGCCCGACGTCGACCTGTTCCTGCGGCCGTCGGGGGAACAGCGCATCTCCAACTTCCTGCTCTGGCAGTCCGCCTACGCGGAGATGGTCTACCAGGAGAAGCTCTTTCCGGACTTCGATCGACGCGACCTCTGGGCGGCGTGCGTCGAATACGCTTCGCGGGACCGCAGATTCGGTGGGGTGCAGCCGACGTGACCGACCTTCCGTCGCCGTCGGAGACCTTGTTGGAGCGGGCCGCTGAACTGGTTCGTGAGATCGGCGAGGTCGGTGAATCCGACTCCGACTCGGTGGTTGTGCAGATCGGACCGACCCGCGCGTCGGTGCGCGCAGTGAGCCTCGCACCCGGACTCGATGTCCTGGCCATCACACAGTTGGTCGCGGTGAATCTACCGAACACGGACGCCCTGCGTGACGACGTCGAATCCGCCGACGCGGAGCTGAGTTTCGGCACGCTGCGTCGCTCCGACCCGGCCGGGGTGACTACAGATGTGTTGCAATACTACACGTTTCCGGCCGGAACGCTCGACGACGTGGGGTTGCTGACGATCCTGCACCTCGTGTTGTCGGCCGGTGCCGACGTGGCCACGCTACTGACCGGCGCCTGACCGGCAGTCCGCGCACAGCCCGAACACCTCGACGGTGTGATGGATGTCGGAAAACCCGTGCTCGGCAGCGACTTTCGCCGCCCAATGTTCGACCGGCTCGGCCTGCACCTCGACCGTGGTGCCGCATCGCCGACACACCAGATGATGGTGATGCACCGATGAACAATGGCGATAACGGGTTTCGCCGGATCCGTCCCACAACACGTCGATCTCGCCGGCCTGGCTCAACGCCTGCAGGTTGCGGTAGACCGTGGTCAGGCCGATCGACTCGCCTCGCGCCTTGAGCTGATCGTGCAGTTCCTGTGCGGACACGAAATCCTCGCCGGCGGCCAGGGCGTCGGCGATGGCCGCCCGCTGCCGGGTCGAGCGCACGCCCGTGACCGGCCGGCGCACCGAGGTGCTCATTCGGCCACCGCCCGGGTGTCGGATTCCATCGCATGCTCGACGGCGTCGGCGACGATGTGGGCCAGATGGTCGTCGACGAGTTCGTAGACGATCTCCCGGCCGTTGCGCTCACCGCGGACCACGCCGGCGTCCTTCAGGACGCGCAGGTGCTGGCTGACCAGCGGTTGGCTCAACTCCAGCGCACCGACGAGTTCGTGGACGCACTGGGCGCTCTCGCGCAGCGAGAGGACGATGGCGATCCGGGTGGGCGACGCGAGTGCACGCAGCAGCTCGCTGGCCGCCTCTCGGGCACGGGCGTCGTGGTTCACGTCGTCGAGTCTATCGGAAACGGTTTTCAATCGAGGCCGCTCGAGGCGTACGTGGCGACCCCGTAGGCGACCGCGGAGGCGTCGACCGCGAGGATTGCGGTGTTCACGTTGGCGACCGTGTCGCCGGCCAGGTGGTAGTTGGGATCGAACGGCGCGCCCGCCTGCCCACCCCACAGCTCGACCTGGTCATCGGTCTTCGGTTCTTCGGCACCGGAGTCGATGCCGCCGGCCGGGATACCGGCCGCGATGAACGGTCCGTAATCGGATCGGCCGTCGAAGTCGGAGCCCTGCGCGGTGATGTGGCGGCTGCCGAGGTAGCGAACGAATGTCTGCTCGATCGCGGCCGAGCCCGTCGGTCCCGGCCCGGCGCCCACCCGGTCGGAATCGTCGCCGTCGTAGACGAAGTAGCCGCCGTTGGGGGAGCCGAGCATGTCGAAGTTCAGGTAGAGGTCGATCGCGTTGCGCGCGCTCTTGTCGAGTGACGCGACGTACTTCGACGACCCGACGAGGCCGTCCTCCTCCGCGCCCCAGAACGCGAAGCGGATGGCCCGCCGGGTCTGGGGTGCCCCACCCAGGCGCAGTGCCGTCTCCAGGACGGCGGCGCAACCGGTTCCGTTGTCGTTGATGCCGGGGCCGGCCTCGACGCTGTCGAGGTGCGCGCCGGTCACCAGAACGTGCGCCGGGTCGCCGGTGTGGGTTTGCGCGATCACGCTGTGGGATGCGATCTCGCGTGTTCCGGCGGTGACCGCGAGGCCGATCACCCGTGCGGTCCGCAGCCGGTCTCCGTCGCCGGCGGCCACCCCGACGACCGGGATGGATACGCCGCTGTCGAGGCCCAGGGTGGCGCCGTCGAGGGGGCGGTTCTCGGTGTTGACGATGACCACGGCCCGCGCTCCGGCCTCCGCGGCGGTGCGCGCCTTGACCACGAACTGGCACGAGCCGCGGGTGACCACGGCGACCGCGCCCCGCGTGGCCGGCGGATAGTCGGCGGCGGTGCATCCGAGATTCGCATCGACCGGAGGTCCGGTGACCGGTCGATCGCCCGTGCCGGCGGAGTACTCGGCGATCGACGCCGTGATCGCCTGGGTGTCGGCGGTCAGCGTCACCGGGCCGGCCTCGAACCTCGGATACGTGAAAGACGGTGTCCAGACATCGAATCCGGCTACGCGCAATTGGCCCGCGATGTAGTCGGCCGATGCGTCAAAGCCCGAGGTGCCGCTCGCGCGGTTGCCGTCGTGTCGATCGGCGATGGTCTGCAGGGTCCTGAGGTGTTTCATCACGTTGGACACCCGGATGTCATCCGCCAGACCGTCGGGGGTGATCGGGGTGGGGCTCGTCATCGACGAGGGTGACTCTGCCGAGTGCCGAGGCGCCGTCGAGTGCCGAGACGACGTCGATGCGCAACCGCCGAGCAGCAGCGCGGCCACGAGCACGACGGCCCACCGCGCGACGCCGCCGCGCAGACCCGCCGAACACCTCACCGCACCGAGGGTATCCGTATCTGCCGCAGCGTTTCCGATGGTTTCTCGCCGAACCGCCGACAGTATTGCTGTGCGAACCGTCCCAGATGCGTGAAGTGCCACCGGTGAGCGATGTCGCTGACAGAATCGTCGTTCTGTGACAACAGGTCTCGGCGCGCGGCATCGAGCCGGGTGGCCCGGACGAACTCGGTCGGGGTCATCCCGGTGGACTGCTGAAACCCCATCTGGAGGCGACGCGCGGACAAACCGGCGAGCTCGGCGAGTGCACTCACCGACAGGTCGTCGTGGGGATTCTTCTCGATGTGGTCGATGGCGTCGCGGATGGCACGGTCCGGGCGGCGTGGCCCTTCACGCATCAGGTCGGGCGTCAGATTGCTGCGCGCGACGACCAGCAGCTGTGTCATCAGCGCCGACTCCAGTTCGCGCTGAACCACCGGCATGGCGGACAGGCCGCCGTCGGCAGCCAATTGTGAGTAGTAGAACGCGACCGCCGAACACAGTGCCTTGCCGGCCGGAGAGCGCAGCGAAAAGGTCAGGTCGAAGTCGATGGCGCTCGGCGACTTGTGGCCGGCGAGTCGGGCGGCGTGTTCCTCGAACGAGGTCTTCGGCAGTTTCAGGTGGTACTGCGCAGAATCCGCGCTCCAGTCGATGAACACCGGCGCCTGGGGACCGAACACCACACCAGACTGACCGTCCGTCGCCGAGAAGCTCGCACGGTGACCGTCGTGTTCCACCGTGCAGCGGCCCGAAACGAGCAGATTGACGTGATAGCAATCGAGCATCGGCGGCCCGACGATTCGTGCGTGTGTCCCGTAGGACATGCGGCCGACGGTCACCGACTTCGTGATCGCCGTGTCCAGGCGGAAGCGGACCTGATCGTTGCCGGCCAACCGCATCTCGTGGCTCGCAAACGTCTTCTCGACATGCTCGTGTGCCAGTGCCGGATCCGACGTCGTGAAGGTCTGATGGACGGCTGCCGCCGACGTCTCTGGCATTGCACACTCCGCTCGTTGACACCCGTCGCAGCACGGCTATCGCATTTCGCATTATGTATTATCTTTCGCTCATTGGCCAGCGGTTCGCAAAGTGGATTGTGTCGCAGGTCACCTGCTCTTAGCGTTCCCCGGACCAGATGCGAACTGCCAAGCCAGGAGGAACCGATGACCGCCACCGAACCCGTTGTCGACAGGACACCCGTCGACGGCTCCTGCCCACGTTGCGGCGCAACGAGTCTCGCGAGCTACGACGTAGTGGGCGAGGCCGGCTGGGTGCATGTCACCAAATGCCAGGCGTGCCTGCACTCGGTCGACCGCGGCCCGGCCAACCGTCTGGGCCCCATCACCCTGCTCGTCGATCTCGTCTGAACCCCCCCGGAAGGAACACCATGATTGCTGTCGATGTAGGCGGAACGTTCACCGACGTTGTCGGATGGCGTGACGGAAAGATCCTGACCACCAAGGTCTCCACCGAATACGGCGACGTCGCGGCGCCGGTCCTCGCAGGCGCCCGTCGTCTCGGTGTCGAGAGCTCGGCGGTCTTCAACCACGCCAGCACCCACGGCCTCAACGCGATCATCACGCGCAAACTGCCCAAGGTCGGATTCCTGGCCACCGAGGGACACCGCGACATCCTCGACATGGGGCGCGTGTGGCGTCCGGCAGAGGCGATCCTCGATCCCGGGTGGCGTCGCAGTTTCGGCGACGCCGCCCAACCCCTCGTCGACCGCTATCTCCGGCGCGGCATCGCCGAACGGATACTCGCCGACGGCACCGCATTGTTCGAGCTCGACGAGGCTCAGGCCCGCGCCGAGATCGAGGTGCTGCGCGACTGCCATGTGGTGGGCGTCGCGATCTGCCTGATCAACGCGTACGTGAACCCGGCTCATGAGCTGCGGTTACGCGAGTTGGTGCACGAGATCATCGGCGACATCCCGGTGTCGATCTCCAGTGAGGTCTCACCGCTGGCGAAGGAGTATGCCCGCGCCTCGACCACCGTCGTCGACTCGCTGATGAAGATCATCTACGCCGACTACACCGACCGGCTGGCGTCGGGACTGGCCGATCTCGGATTCGACGGACAGCTGAACTTCGCCGACTGTGCCGCCACCCTGGTCCCCGCCGACCATGCCATGGCCCGTCCGTTCCGGATCGTCTTCTCCGGACCCGCGGCCGGCACCGTGGCCTGTGCACACTTCGGCGGCATCATCGGCGAGCAGAATCTGCTGTGCGCCGACGTGGGCGGCACCTCCTGCGACATCAGTGTGGTGACCGACGGTGAGCCGTTCGTGAACACCTCGTTCGAGCTCGAACACGATCTGGTGGTCAACGCGCTGGCCAACGACATCAGCAGCATCGGCGCGGGCGGTGGCAGCATCGTGCACGTCGGCGCGCACGGCGAGATCCAGGTCGGGCCGGACAGCGCCCGCGCCGAACCGGGCCCGGCCTGTTTCGGCCGCGGCGGTACCCAACCGACCACCACCGACACCGCCCTGATGATCGGCATCCTCGACCCCGACGGATTCGCCGGCGGCGAGATCGCCATCGACCGTGACAAGTCCCGGCGCGCCTTCGAGTCGCTGGACTGCGACTTCACGCTCGCCGAACGCATTCGCTACGCCTACGAGATGGCCGTGCACAACATGGCCGAGGGCGTGTTCAACGTCGCCATCAAGAACGGTGTCGACCCCCGCGACTACAGCCTGGTGGCCTTCGGCGCCGCCGGACCGATGCTGCTGCCGGCCGTGCTCGACGCGGTGCGCTGCAAGGAGGTCATCGTGCCGCCAAGCCCCGGCCTGTTCTCCGCACTCGGACTGCTCTCCGCAGATCAGGTGTTCTCGGTCAACCGCAGTGCCTACCTGATGTTGGTCGGCGACAACGCCGACGCCATCGATCAGACCTTCCGCGAGATGGAAGACGAGTTGCGCCAGCAGATCGGCGATACCGATGGGGTCACCATCACCCGCAGCATGGACGCCCACCTGGTCGGCCAGAGCTGGGAGACACCGTTCGTGCCGGTACCCGACGGCACTCTCGACGCCGACGCGGTCGCCGCCATGGTGGCGGCGTTCCACGACACCTACGAAGCCCGCTCGGGCAACCGATTCGAGATGATTCCCGTCGAGGGCGTCACCTTCCGGGTGCGTGCGGTGCTCACGACCGACAAAGTGGAGTATCCGCAGTTGCCGACGCGCGGGGATCAGCCGCTGGAACCGGTCGGTACGCGAATCCTGCGCTACCTCGGCGACCTGTCCGACGGCCACGACGGCGCACAGACCGCCCACGTCTACGACCGTTCGGAACTGCTTGCCGGAGATCGTATTTCCGGCCCGGCCATCGTCAATGAAGGTCTGTCCACCACTCACATCGGCGCCGGCCAGAGCGCCGTCGTCGGCACCCACGGCGAGATCGTCATCCGGAAGGACGCATCGTGACCAGCACCCTCACCCCGCCCGAGGTCGACCTCGACGGCCGCATCCGCGACCTCTCCGACAAGGACTTCGAAAACCGTTACCACAGCGACCGATTCACCGCGTCGGTGTTGCTCAACCGCCTCGACTACGTCGTCGAACACATGTCCACAGGCTTCATGCGGGAAGCATTCTCGCCGATCATCCGCGACTGGTACGACTTCGCCTGCACCATCAGCGGCCCACCCGAGCAGGACTACCCGATGGCCGTGGTCAGCAACAGCCTCATGGTCTTCCTCGGCACCATGGGCGACGCGGTCCGCAACACGGTCGTCGAATACGGGCCGGACAATCTGCGCCCCGGCGACGTGCTGATCTGCAACGACCCGTACCGCGGTGGCCGCCACGTCAATGACGTCGCGTTCATCCGCCCGGTGTTCCATGGCGGACAACTGGTTTCGTTCGTCACGATGTGTGCCCACCAGCTCGACATGGGCGGCACCGTGCCCGGCGGCTTCTCCGCCACCAAGGCCAACGTGTACGAGAACGGTCTGGTGTTGCCCCCGATGCTGCTGTGGTCGGGCGACGAGCCGGTGCGCTCGACCTTCAGCCTCATCTTCGACAACACCCGCTGGGGCGGAATGTTGTTGCCCGACTTCAAGAGCATCCTTTCGCAGCTGCGGCTCGGGGAGAAGTTGGTGCTCGGCAACATCGAACGCTACGGCCTCGACGCCTTCCTCGGCACGCTGACCTACGCCTGCGACAGCTCCGCGGAACGGATGAGCGATGCGATCGCGGTCATTCCCGACGGCGACTACCCGGGTTCGGCGCTCATCGACGCCGACGGCCTCGACGACACCGTCGAGTACCGGGTTCGGGTGACCGTGCGCAAACGCGGTCGCGACATCGAGGTCGACCTGTCGGGGACGTCGGCGCAGGCCCGCACCTGCATCAACTGCGGTGTGCTGGACACCAAGACATCGGTGGGGGTGGCCCTGACGATGCTGCTGGATCCGCAGATCCCCTTCACCTCGGGCACGTGGCGCAACATCGACCTGGCCACCGCGCCCGGCTCCATCATCTCGTCGCTTCCACCCGACGGCGGAATCATGATGTTCTGGGAATCGTCGGGTGCCGTGGTGTCGGCGATCTTCGACGCGCTCAATCCCGTTCTCGGTGAACGAGGTGTCGCCGGGGACTACGGATCAACCAACACGCACAACGCTTCCGGAGTCACCGACGGAGGTATCCCATGGACCAGCGCGACTCAGTGCGGCGGTGAGCACGGACCGTGGGGCGCGACCCGGCACGGCGACGGCGACAGCTACACGGTGCTGTTCACCCTGAACAACCTCGACCCGGCGACCGAGACCATCGAGCACGACTCGCCGGTGGTGATCCTGCGGAAGGAGCACGCCATCGACACCGGTGGTGCGGGCCGATTCCGCGGTGGCGCGGCCAACCTCAAGGATGCGTTGTGGCTGACCGCGGCCGAGCAATATCTGTCCCCGTTCCGCACCAAGGAACCCAGTGGCGTCGGAGCCAACGGCGGCCGGCCGGGACCGAACGGCGGGATGTGGTTGTTCGAGCACGATGACGCAGTGGCGATGCGTGGTACCGGGCCCGAGGCCTACCGCGACAGCACCCCCGTCGCCGGTGTGCTCGACCCGGAGGGCAAGCACCTCGATCCGGAGAACGGCACCTACCACTATTTCGCGAGCCGGCGGGTGTGGCGCACCGGACCCGACACGATCCTGCGGTGTCTCACCAACGGCGGTGGGGGATGGGGGGATCCGCTCACCCGCGACCCCGAAGCCGTGCTGCGCGACGTGCGTAACGAATACGTCAGCATCGAGGGCGCCCGGCGTGACTACGGCGTGGTCGTCGTCGGCGACCCGCACCGCAAACCCGAAGAACTGCGGATCGACCACGAGGCGACCGCGCGACTGCGAGGAGTGAACAGGTGAAAGGCATTGTGTTCCCGGGTGACGGGACAACTCTGTTGCAGGATTTCCCGGACCCCGAACCCGGCCCCGGAGAGGTGGTGGTGGCCAGTCGCGCATCCGGCATGTGCGGCAGTGACCTGCACTTCTATCACGGCAACTTCGACTTCGACCGATCGGTGATCCAGGGACACGAGCCGTGCGGCGTGGTCGCCGCGGTCGGACCGGGTGTCTCACCGGCCCAGGCGACGGTCGGGGATCGCGTGATGATCCACCACTACTGGGGCTGTGGTTTCTGCCGACGGTGCCGCGCCGGGTGGCCGCAGATGTGCGAGACCAAGCCCGGCACCACGCTGGCCATCCACGCCAACGGCGGGCACGCCCCTTACGTGGTGGTGCCTGCCACCACGCTGCTGCCGATGCCGGACGGGTTGTCGTTCCAGGCCGGTGCCGCCCTCGGCTGCGGTACCGGAACCGCATGGGGCGCCATCAAACGCCTCGGCGGTGTGGAGGACACCGTGACCGTGGTGATCGGGCAAGGGCCGGTGGGTCTTTCGGCGACCATGTTCGCCGCGTCGATGGGCGCCACCGTCATCGGCGTCGATATCGATCCCTATCGGCTGCAGCAGGCTCAGCGGTTCGGCGCCGACGTCGTGGTCAACTCGCGGACCGAATCCCTGACCGACATCGTGGCCGAACACACCCGGGGCCGCATGGCCGACGTGGTGATGGAGACCTCGGGTCGGGCCAGTGCCGATGCGTTCAGCGTGCTCGGCACCTTTGGTCGGGTCTCGTTCACCGGTCTGCCCGGCAACGTGGAGTTCTCGACGCAGACGATCTACAAGAAGCAATGGACCATCATGACCTCGTGGACCATGTCCTCGATCGAGCAGGCGCGAGCAGCCGATTTCGTTGTCGCGCATGACCTCCCGGTCGACGACCTGTACAGCCACCGGTGGACCATCGATCAGGCCGACGAGGCCTACACCTGGTTCGACAAGCAGGATGCCGGCAAGGGCGTCTTCGAATTCAGTGCGGAATGACGGGAGCAGAGCAATGACACTGACCACAGCACAACAGATTCCGGCGTTCATCGGCGGCGACAAGCACAACCTGATCGGCGGGCGCTGGGTGCCCGCCGCCTCCGGTGCGACCATCGACGTGATCAACCCGGCGACCGGCGGTTCACTCGGCACCATCGCGGCCGGCGACGCCACCGACATCGACCGGGCCGTGGTGGCAGCACGCGCCGCGTTCGAGGGGGAGTGGAGCCGCTGGACCCCGCACGAGCGGCGCAAGCTGATCCTCAAGGTCCACGACGGGATCCTCGACAACTTCGACGAGCTGGCAATGATCGAGACCTTGGACATGGGTGCCCCACTCGCCCGCACCACGGGCCTGCGGGAGTGGACGTCGCAGGTGCTGCAGTTCTTCGCCACCCAGACGGGGTCGGCGGGAGCTGCTGCACCGCAACAGAACTCGCTGCCGGGTAACTTCCTGACGCTCAAGTACCAGCAGCCGGTCGGTGTTGTCGGCGGCATCATCCCGTGGAACGGCCCGCTGATCGGGCTGTGGTGGATCTTCGGACCGGCCCTGGCCACCGGCTGCACGGCGGTGCTCAAACCGGCCGAGGACGCATCACTCTCGGTGCTGCGGGTGGCCGAACTGATGACCGAGGCCGGCGTGCCCGACGGCGTCATCAACGTCGTCACCGGCTACGGGCGCGACGCGGGTGCCGCACTGGCCGAACACCACGACGTCGACCGGATCGCGTTCACCGGCTCGGTCGGCACCGCGCAGACCATTGTCCGGGCGTCGGCGGGCAACCTGAAACGGCTGCAGATGGAACTCGGCGGCAAGTCGCCGGACATAGTCTTCGCCGACGCCGACCTCGACAAGGCGGTCCCCGGCGCGGGCATGGGTGTGTTCACCAACAGCGGGCAGGTCTGTGTCGCGGGCACCCGCATCTTCGTGCAGCGGAAGATCCACGACGAGTTCGTGGCGCGGCTCGCTGAGTTCACCAAGTCCCTGCGGGTCGGCGACGGACTCGACCCGGACACCCAGATCGGCCCGCTCATCTCGGCGCGGCAGCTCGACCGGGTCCGGTACTACATCGACGTCGGCGTCAGCGAGGCGCAGCTCGTGGCCGGCGGCAAGCGGCTCGGGGGTGAGCGGGCTGACGGCTTCTATATCGAGCCGACCGTCTTCGCCGGGGCGCACAACGACATGACGATCGCCCGGGAGGAGATCTTCGGGCCGGTCGCCACGGTCATCCCGTTCGACACCACCGAGGACGCGATCACCCTGGCCAACGCGACCCAGTACGGGCTGGCCGGAGGGCTGTGGACGGAGAATCTGGGAACCGCGCACACCGTGAGCCAGGCCATCAATGCCGGCACCATCTGGGTCAACTGCTACGGCGTCCTCGACCCGGCGATCGGGTTCGGCGGGACGAAGCGCAGCGGCTACGGCTGGAAGGGCGCCCGCGAGCATGTCGAGAGCTACCTGTATCCCAAGGCGGTGTATATGAACCTCAACTGAGCAGGTCGGATTCTTTGACCGGGCAGAGCGGCGGCTACCCTATAGGGGTTGTCAATACCGTCGTCCCAGTCTGGAGATCAGTTAACCGTGGCCGCCCAGTCCAACCGCGTCGAAGCCGTCGTCAACCTCGCCAAGCGTCGAGGTCTGGTCTACCAGTGCGGTGAGATCTACGGCGGAACCAAATCGGCCTGGGACTACGGGCCGCTCGGCGTCGAGATCAAGGAGAACATCAAGCGCCAGTGGTGGCGTTCGATGGTCACCAGCCGCGACGACGTCGTCGGCCTCGACTCCTCGGTCATCCTGCCGCGGCAGGTGTGGGAGGCGTCCGGGCACGTCGAGGTGTTCACCGACCCGCTCGTCGAGTCGCTGCACACCCACAAGCGCTACCGGGCCGATCACCTCATCGAGGCCTACGAGCTCAAGCACGGGCACCCGCCGGCCAACGGCCTCGCCGACATCA
Source organism: Gordonia sp. NPDC003424 (assembly GCF_053588655.1). Classification (NCBI taxonomy): domain Bacteria; kingdom Bacillati; phylum Actinomycetota; class Actinomycetes; order Mycobacteriales; family Gordoniaceae; genus Gordonia; species Gordonia sp. NPDC003424. The sequence goes on along the minus strand of NZ_JBSFQJ010000003.1, from coordinate 346,804 downwards.
ACGATCCGGACACCGGTCAGCCCGGCAGCTGGACCGAGCCGAAGGCGTTCTCCGGTCTGATGAAAACCTTCCTCGGTCCGGTCGACGACGAAGAGGGTCTGCACTACCTCCGTCCGGAGACCGCGCAGGGCATCTTCATCAACTTCAAGAACGTGATGACCACCGCGCGCAAGAAGCCGCCGTTCGGCATCGCCCAGATCGGCAAGAGCTTCCGCAACGAGATCACGCCGGGCAACTTCATCTTCCGGACCCGCGAGTTCGAGCAGATGGAGATGGAGTTCTTCGTCAAGCCGGGGGAGGACGAGGAATGGCACCAGTACTGGATCGACGAGCGATTCAACTGGTACACCGACCTCGGCATCGATCCGGAGAACCTGCGCCTGTTCGAGCATCCCAAGGACAAGCTCTCGCACTACTCCAAGCGGACCGTCGACGTCGAGTACAAGTTCGGCTTCTCCGGCAACCCGTGGGGTGAGCTCGAGGGCGTGGCCAACCGCACCGACTTCGATCTGTCGACGCACTCCAAGCACTCCGGCGAGGACCTGTCGTTCTTCGACCAGGCCACCGGCGAGCGCTACACCCCATACGTCATCGAACCGGCGGCCGGCCTGACCCGGTCGCTGATGGCCTTCCTGTGCGACTCCTACACCGAGGAGGAAGTGCCGAATGCCAAGGGCGGCACCGACACCCGCACGGTGCTCAAACTCGATCGACGCCTGGCGCCGGTCAAGGTGGCGGTGCTGCCGCTCTCCCGCAACGAGAAGCTGTCGCCGAAGGCGAAGGGGCTTGCCGACGAGCTGCGCAAGCACTGGAACGTCGAGTTCGACGACGCGCAGGGCATCGGCAAGCGCTACCGCCGCCAGGACGAGATCGGCACCCCGTTCTGTGTGACCATCGACTTCGACACCCTCGACGACCAGGCCGTCACCGTGCGCGAGCGCGACACCATGAGCCAGGAACGCGTCGCCTTGGACAAGGTCGTCGAGTATCTCGGCGGGAAGCTGCTGGGCGCCTGACCCTTCGAGACGCTCGCTCGCTTCGCTCGCGGGCTCCTCAGGGAGCGGTGGGGTGGCGTCGGCCCGCTCGGGGGCTGCTCGGAGGGTCGCCCGACATACGGTACGACCTGCGGATATCTGTCATAGTTGAGTGTGGAGTTGTCGCGTCCCGGCGGGCACGGGGTCCGTTCGGCGCGCGACGAGGAGAGTGAGTGCAGCATGACCGTCAGTGGCAAGGTCGTCCATTACGACGCGAACCGGGGTTTCGGGTTCCTGGCGCCGGAATCCGGGGGTGCGGACGTCTTCCTGCACATCAACGACATCGACATCGACGAGAACTCGCTCAAGCCCGGCGCGAAGGTCTCCTTCGACATCGAGGAGACCGACCGGGGAGCCAAGGCGGTCAACGTCGCGGTGACCGAGGAGGCGCCGGCCGAGGACGCCGCCGCGGCACGCGCGCATCGTCGCGAGGACCACGGCCACGGCGGGCGTTCCCACGACCGCGGCGACCGGCCCGACCGTGGCGATCGCGGTGACCGTCGTGACCGCCCCCGTCGCCCCCGCGGTGGCGGACCGCTGTCCGAGGAGATCACCGAACTGCTGCTCGACGCCTCCGACGATCTGACGGCCGGTCAGATCGTGGCGATCCGGCAGCGGTTCCTCGATCTGGCTTCGTCCCGGGGATGGATTGACTAGCACCACCACCGCCATCCCGCCGACGGCGGACTACGGCGACGAGGCCGTCGAGCGGATCGTGCCGGAGGCGCCCAAGGTCGCCAGCCTGCCCGGTACCCGCACCGACCACCGCAGTGAGTACGCGCGCGACCGTGCGCGCGTGCTGCATTCGGCGGCGTTGCGGCGCCTGGCCGACAAGACGCAGGTCGTCGGCCCGAGGGAAGGCGACACCCCACGCACGCGTCTGACCCATTCGCTGGAGGTGGGCCAGATCGGCCGGGGCATCGCCATCGGTCTGGGCTGCGAACCCGACCTCGTCGAGCTCGCCGGTCTGGCCCACGACATCGGGCATCCGCCGTACGGGCACAACGGAGAGCGGGCGCTCGACGAGGTGGCCGCCGACATCGGCGGGTTCGAGGGCAACGCCCAGAACCTGCGCATCCTGACCCGGCTCGAACCCAAGCTGCTCGACGCGCAGGGACGCACCGCCGGCCTCAACCTGACCCGTGCATCGCTGGACGCCACGCTCAAGTATCCGTGGACCCGGCGGCCACCGAAGGTGAAATTCGGCGCCTACGACGACGATCTCGCCGCGCTCGACTGGGTGCGGCGCGACGCACCCGGCGATCGGCAGTGCATCGAGGCGCAGGTGATGGACTGGTCCGACGACGTCGCCTACTCGGTGCACGATCTCGAGGACGGGGTGATCGCCAACCGCATCGACCTGCGCACCCTCGGCGACCCGACCGACCAGCGGGCGCTCGCCGAGATCGGTGTCCGCGAGTTCCCGGAACTGGAACCCGAACCGCTCATCGAGGCGGCAGATCGGTTGTCGCGCATGGAGATTGTCCGCGACGTCGGGGTGTTCGACGGGAGCCTGGACGCGTCGGTGAAGCTCAAGCGCCTCACCAGCGAACTCATCGGGCGGTTCGCGTCGGCGGCCATCACCGGCACCCGCGAGGTGGTGGGCAACCGGTCGATCTCGCGCTACGACGCCGATCTGACGGTCTCGCCGCTGGTTGCCGCCGAGGTCGCCATCCTCAAGACCCTCGCCCTGCGGTTCATCTTCTCCAACGTTCGGCACAAGGCCAATCAGCAGCGGCAGCGCGAACGGATTCATCGGGTCGCGGTGTGGCTGACGGCCGCCGCGCCCGGCGGGCTGGACCCGATCTTCGTCCCGATGTGGCAGGAGGCCGGTGACGACGCCGCGCGCCTGCGGGTCGTCGTCGATCAGATCGCGTCGATGACCGAGGGCCGGCTGGAGCGGTCGGACCGCCAGAACTCCGGCGCCCAGGCGCACCTGGGATAGCCGATTCGACGGCGTCGGGACAGTCACTACACTGGTCCGCGTGCCAGGCCGAATCCCCGATCGTGACATCACGGAAATCCGTGAGCAGACACATATCGAGGACATCGTCGGCGACTACGTGGCGTTGCGCCGGGCCGGCGCCGACAGCCTGAAGGGACTGTGTCCCTTCCACGACGAGAAGACCCCGTCGTTCCACGTCCGCCCCAATCACGGCCATTTCCACTGTTTCGGCTGCGGAGAGGGCGGCGACGTCTACACGTTCCTGCAGAAGCAGGAACACATCAGTTTCGTCGAGGCCGTCGAGCAGCTCGCCGACCGGATCGGCTACCGCATCAACTACGAGGGTGGCGGCCCGGCGATCACCCGCGACCGCGGCACCCGGGCCCGGCTGGTGGCGGCCAACGCCGCCGCGCACAAGTTCTACGTGGCGCAGCTGCAGACACCGGAGGCGCAGCCGGCCCGTGACTATCTGACCGAGCGTGACTTCGACGCGGCGGCGGCCACCCAGTTCGGTTGCGGATACGCGCCGGCCGGATGGGACACGATGACCAAGACGCTGCTGTCGGCGGGATTCGAGTTCAGCGAGCTCGAGGCCGCCGGACTGTCCAAGCAGGGTCGCAAGGGGCCGATCGACCGGTTCCACCGCCGGTTGCTGTGGCCGATCCGCAACCTCGGCGGCGACATCATCGGTTTCGGCGCCCGCAAACTCTTCGACGACGACAACCTCGGCAAGTACATGAACACGCCGGAAACCATGCTGTACAAGAAGTCTCAGGTGTTGTTCGGACTCGACCACGCGAAGCGCAACATCGCCAAAGGACATCAGGTGGTGGTCGTCGAGGGCTACACCGATGTCATGGCCATGCATCTGGCGGGGGTGACCACCGCCGTCGCATCGTGCGGCACCGCGTTCGGCGAGGAGCATCTCGCCCTGATCCGGCGGCTGATGATGGACGACTCGTATTTCCGCGGCGAGGTGATCTACACCTTCGACGGTGACGAGGCCGGAAAAGCGGCCGCGCTCAAGGCTTTCGAAGGTGAGCAAGCCATCGCCGGACAGACCTTCGTGGCGATCGCGCCCGAGGGGATGGACCCGTGCGAACTGCGGCAACGGCACGGCGACGCGGCCGTGCGTGACCTGATCGCGCGCCGCGTCCCGATGTTCGAGTTCGCGATCAAGACACTGCTCGCCGCACACGATCTCGACACCGCCGAGGGGCGCGTCCATGCGCTGCGCGAGGCGGTTCCGGTGGTCGCCCGGATCAAGGACATCGCGCTGCGCGACGAATACGCGCGGCAGCTGGCCGGGTGGGTCGGCTGGGAAGAGGTCGGCCAGGTGCTCAGCCGCGTCCGTGAAGAGGGGGCGCGGTACGCCCGGGCCACCGGGTCGGCGGCGGCGACCAACGGGCGCGGCCCGGCGCGCCGGCAACGTCCCGAGGCGCGCTCGGCGCCGCCCACCGCACGCCCGATCGCGTCGGACCCGCGACTGTGGCCGCAACGCGAGGCGCTCAAGGCGGCGCTGCAATATCCGGCGATCGCCGGCACGGTGTTCGATTCGCTTCCGGTGCAATGTTTCACCGAACCCGCCTACGCCGCCATCCGCACCGCGATGACCACGATCGGCGGCACCGCCACCGGGATGGGCGGCGCGCAGTGGGTCGACGCGGTCCACAACGCCGTCGACGATCCGGTGGTCGGACCGCTGGTCACCGAACTCGCCGTCGAGTCGATGCCGGTCACCGAGGACAACATCCCGCGCTACATCATCAGCGTCCTGGCCCGCCTGCAGGAGGTCTGGGTGGGTTCCCAGATCGCCGACATCAAGTCGCGTCTGCGGCGCATGGCGCCCGGCGACGATCCGGACGCCTACAACGCGGTGTTCGGGGATCTCGTCGCGTTGGAGGCGTACCGTCGTAGTCTGCTCGAGCAGGCGGTGGAGCCCGGCGCCTGAGAGGTGGCGCCGGCGGGGGAGTCAGGCTCGCGCCTGCTCGAGCAGGAGCCGTTGCTCGGCGGCCGCGACGATGCGGCGCGTGCGAGTGACGGCGTCCGGGAGGACCGAGATCGATGTGATGCCTGCGGCCACAAGGTGTTCGGCGAACGCCGGCTTCGTCGACGGAGCCTGTCCGCACAACGATGTGGTGATACCGAGGCGCCGGCCGGTGGAGATGATCTGGCCGATGGCGTCGAGCACCGCGGCGTCGGACTCGTCGAAGAGTTCCGCGCAGATCTCCGAATCGCGGTCGACACCGAGCATCAGCTGCGTGAGGTCGTTGCTGCCGATCGACACACCGTCGATGCCCATCCCGACGTACTCGGGCAGCCAATGCACCACGGAGGGAACCTCGGCCATCACCCACCGGCGCAGTCCGCGTTGCCGTCCGAGCGGGCTGGCGTCGACGAGCGACAGGCATTCCTCGAGCTCCCACTTGGTCCGCACGAACGGGATCATCAGACCGAGATTCGGGCTGTCCTCCCGGACGCGCGCCAGCGCGCGCATCTCCAGCGCGAACAGGTCGGGCTCCTTGATGTAGCGGAAGCAGCCGCGGTACCCGATCATCGGGTTGTGCTCGATCGGCTCGAAGGCCTCACCGCCCTTGAGATTGCGAAACTCGTTGCTGCGGAAGTCGGTTGCGCGATAGATGACCGGACGCGGAGCGAACGCGGCGGCGATCTTCCCGACCGAACCGGCCAGACGGTCGACCAGTTCCTCGCTCTCGTCATGGGCGATCAGGTCACGCGGATGACGCCCGTCGAGGGCTTCGGACAGGATGAACTCGGCGCGCAGCAGCCCGACGCCGTCGACATCGGTGGCGGCCACCCGTTCGGCGGCCTCCGGCATCGCGAGGTTGACGTAGATCTTGGTGGCGGTGATCGCCGCGGGACTCGGCGCGGCCGGGGCCGGTTCGGTGACGGTCACCGACGGTATCGTCTCCTTGCCCTCACGGACCTGACCGTGGGTGCCGTCGACAGTGACCACGTCTGCCGGTGTCAGATCCTTGGTCGCGCTGCGTGCGCCGACGATGCACGGGATGCCGAGTTCGCGGGCGACGATCGCCGCGTGGCACGTCATACCGCCCGCGTCGGTGACGATCGCGGCGGAGCGCCGCAGCGTGGGCAGCCAGTCCGGGTTGGTCATCGGCGCGACGAGGATCTCGCCGTCGAGCAGCGCGGCGCCCTCGTTCGGCGAGTGCAGGATGCGCACGGCGCCCGACGCGGTGCCCGGGGCCGCCGACAATCCGCGGGCCAGAATGGTGCCGGGTGCGGTGGGGGTCAGCGTGGTGATCGGCCGGGCCTGTACGAGCCAGGTGTCACCGCCGGGATCGATCGCCCACTCCAGGTCCTGCGGGCTCTTGTAGTGCTTCTCGACGGCGGTGGCCAGTTCCGCGACCCGGCGCAGCGCGTCGTCGTCGAGCACGCGTGCGTCGGCGAGGTCGGGGGAGAGTTGCTCGGTGACGTCGGCGCCGTCGGGGCCGCGAACGATACGGAAATCCTGATGTCCCAGATGGGTTTCCAGAACGCCGAGGGTCTTCTTGTCGACGATGTAGGTGTCGGGCTGCACGAGCCCCGACACGACCACCTCGCCGAGCCCGAGTGCGCCCTCGATGGCGATCCGGTCGAGCGCGCCCGTGCTCGGGTCGGCGGTGAAAGCCACACCTGCGCGCCGCGATTCGACCATCCGCTGCACGACGACGGCCATCGCCGGCTCGGCGGTGAAGCCGCGCCCGGCGCGATAGGCGACCACCCGCGGGCCGAAGAGGCTCATCCAGCATTTGCTGACGGCGTCGACGAGCGCGTCGGCACCGACGATGTCGGTCAGTGTCCGGTTCATCCCGGCGAAGGATGCGTCACGTCCGTCCTCACCGGTCGCCGACGACCGCACCGCCACCGGGACATCGGACCCCAGTTGGCGGTAGGCATCGCAGATCTCGTCCCGGACCTGTTCGGCGACACCGGCTTTGGCGACGAGCTGTTGCATCTCGCCGCACAGCCGGTCCAGTTCGGCCGGATCAGAGGCGGACGCCAGGGCGTCACGGTGGAGCGACGCCAGGTCGTCGGCGACCCCGGCGGCCGCCATCGACGTGCGGTAACAGTCGCGCAGGAGCACGAATCCCGGCGGGACGGGGAGCCCGGCGCTGACGAGTTCCCCGAGATTCGCTCCCTTACCGCCCGCCTCCTCGGCGTCGGCCAGACTCAGCTCGGTGAAATCACGGACATGGGTGGTGGGCATGGATTCCGGCATCGCAACCTCCTGCGTCTCTCCCTCCATCCTGCGCCTCGACGACGAGCTATCGGCGTTTTTTGCGCAGACAAAGGACTTTCGTCTCACCCGGCATGTCGGGTGCGAGACGAAGTGGACACCGAAGGGGCGTTCCGGAAGCCTCTGACGTCAGGTGGGGATCAGGCGGCTTCGGCCGTGCCGCGACGAGCGCCGGGCCGGAGCTCCTCCGGGTAGAGCGGCCGATGGGGGTCGGTGGAGTTGTACTTGCATCCGCCGGCGTAGGTGTGCGCACCCACGCAACGGTCAGGCGAAGGTTGCGGCTGGCCCCAGATGTATTTCGTGCTCATGATCGCCCTCCTGATCACTCGGGACAGACGACGCTGGCTGTTGCACAAAAGTATGGGGCCTCACCTGTCCGTTCGGGCAGTGGACGGGCAGTTTTACGCACTGCGAATGACGTGATTGTCGTCATAGTGAATGACGACGGCGACTGATTGGCGAGGTTCGTGGTGGGGCGGGCGGGGCTCGAACCCGCGACCTACGGATTATGAGTCCGCGGCTCTAACCGACTGAGCTACCGCCCCGGTGGGACACACAGGTCCGCCGCTGCACATTACCGCAACGGGCCCGAGACTCCGCCGATCGGGCCGCCGCGTCGCCGCACGCCCTACACTGCAGGTGAGCCAGACATCCGACGACGAGGCGAGGAGCGCATGACCGGGGCCGACGGGGCGAATGGGGACAGCGCGCTCCCGGAGAGCCTGGTGGACGTCGCCGGTCGCCGCATCCGGGACGCCATCCTCTCCGGTGGCCTGCATCCGGGGGAGAAGATCGTCGAAGAGAATCTGTGCGCCGACCTGGGCATCAGTCGTGCGCCGGTGCGCGAGGCGCTGCGGTTGCTCGCGCAGCAGGGGCTCGTCGAGCACCAGCCCCGCAAGGGGACGCGCGTGACCGAGTGGTCACCTCAGGACATCGTGCAGTTGTTCGGGCTTCGCGAGGTGCTGGAGCGTTTCGCGGTGGAATCGGCGTTGCCGTTGGCCGATCCGGACGTTGCGCTGGCACCGGTCCGGGCGGCGGTCGAGGACATGAAGCGGGCGTCCGACGATCTGGCGAAGGACGACGCTCATCGTCGATTCCATGCCGCGGTGGTGGGGCTGGCCGGCAACCGGCAACTCGACATCACCCTCGAACCGATCCTGCTGAAACTCCAGCTGCCGATGGCGGTCAACCTGAGGGCGGAGTCGCGGGATCACCACGGCCCCGAAGACGGTGTGCAGCGCCATGTGGCCATCCTGGACGCGCTCGAGGCCAACGACCCGGTCGCGGTGATCGCCGCGATGCACGATCACGGCCACCTGCAGTACCTCGACCTGTCGGGCGCGGCCGAAGCCCGCTAGAGGGCATGTCTCCCAATTTCTTTTGCGGGTCTTGCACTGGAATCGAGAGACATGCCTAACACAACCGACACACAATCGATCCGCAGACGCCACAATTCTGTCGACAATCGACGGTATGGACAAAGCTCTCCGGCCGAATGTCGGACCTTCCCTGGGCCCGTCCGTGGCCGAAATCCTGGAGAGTCACGTGAGTGGGAGCGGTTCGCCCACCCGAACCGCGCGGGCGGTCGCCGATGCCATCGAGGCACGCGGCGACGACGGGACCTGGTTGTCCACCGTGCCGCGCGATGAATTGCTCTCCGCCGCAGCCGAACTCGAGGACAGGCCGGGTGCGCGGGCGCTGCCCCTCTGCGGTGTGCCGTTCGGGGTGAAGGACAGCATCGACGTCGCGGGGGTGCCCACCACGCTCTCGTGTCCCGACTACGCCTACGTTCCCGACCGGACGGCGCCCGCGGTGCAGCGACTCCTCGACGCCGGCGCCCTCTACGTCGGCAAGACCAACCTCGACCAGTTCGCCACCGGCCTCAACGGCACCCGCACGCCGTACACCGTTCCGCGCAGCGTGTACGGCGGCGACATGATCTCCGGCGGATCGAGTTCGGGGTCGGCGCTGGCGGTCGCCCTCGGCCAGGTTCCCTTCGCCGTCGCCACCGACACCGCCGGCTCCGGTCGCGTACCCGCCGCACTCAACGGGGTCGTGGGCTACAAGCCGTCCCGCGGACTGATCAGCACCGTCGGACTGGTACCCGCGTGCAAGTCGCTCGACTGCATCACGATGATGGCGGGTTGTGTCGACGACGTCGACCGGGTGATGGCGGTGATGGCCGGCCGTGACGACGGCGATCCGTGGTCGCGCGACGCCGGACAACCCTATGTCGACGAGCCGGTCACGGTGGGGCTGCCGCCGGTCGACGAGCTCGAGTTCTTCGGCGACGACGCCATGCGGTCGGCACATCTGGCGTTCCGAAAGAAATTGTCGCAGAACGTCTTCCCGATCGACATCGAGATCGTCGAGGTGTCGCTGGCGCCCTTCCTCGCCGCCGGTGAGTTGCTCTACGCCGGGCCGTGGGTGGCCGAACGCCTCGTGGTGTTCGGCGATTTTCTCGCCGAGCATCCAGATGCCATCCATCCCGTCGTTCGCGACATCTTGCGCAGCGGCGAAAAGTACTCCGCGGTGGATGCTTTCGCGGCGCTGCAGAGGCTGCGGGAGTTGCGCGCCGAGGTGGGTCGGATCTGGCGCACCACCGATGTGCTCGTCGTGCCGACGATCGGACGGACGTTCACCGTCGGCGAGGTCCTCGACAACCCCATCGGGGCCAACACGATGCTCGGCCACTACACGCATTTCGGCAATCTGCTCGACCTGCTCGGCGTCGCGGTGCCGCAGGGTCACACCGCCGACGGACGCCCGCACAGCGCGATGCTGCTGGGCAACGCGCTGTCCGATCAGACCGTATTGCAGGTCGCCGCGGCGCTTCTCGACGAACCCCGCGACGTCGCGGCGGCCCCGTCAGTCCTCGACTCCGAAAGGCTCATCCCGTGACCGATCTCGTGACCGTCCCTGCCGCGCCCGAGCCCATCGCGCTTGACCTCGACCACACCGCCCTGATCATCATCGACATGCAGCGAGATTTCCTGCTGCCGGGGGGATTCGGCGAGACCCTCGGCAACGACGTGTCGCAGTTGCAGAAGGTGGTGGCGCCGCTCGCGGCGCTGCTCGATGCCGCCCGCGGCGCCGGCATGATGGTGATCCACACCCGGGAGGGGCACCTGCCCGATCTGTCCGACTGCCCGCCCGCGAAGCTCAATCGGGGTGCGCCGTCCAAACGGATCGGCGATCCGGGCGCCTTCGGCCGCATCCTGATCCGCGGCGAGTACGGGCACGACATCGTCGACGAACTCGCCCCGATCCCCGGCGAACTGGTCATCGACAAGCCCGGCAAGGGCGCCTTCTATGCGACCGGCCTGGGGAAGGCATTGGCGGACAACGGCATCACCCAGCTCCTGGTCACCGGTGTGACCACCGAGGTGTGCGTGCACACGACCACCCGGGAGGCCAACGACCGCGGCTACGAGTGCGTGGTCGTCGCCGACTGCGTCGGGTCGTACTTTCCGGAGTTCCAACGGGTCGGTCTGGAGATGATCGCCGCGCAAGGCGGCATCTTCGGGTGGACCGCCGACAGCGACGACCTCATCGCCGCCGTCACCACGTCCTCGGCAGCGTCGCCGTCGGTCGCGTCCTGAGTTCGGTCCCACGATCACAGAGGAGCCAGTCCGGCATGAGCACCACCGAAGAATCCGCGCCACCCATCGAACCGCCCTCATCGGCGGTCGCCGTGCCGTGGTGGACCCGCGGCGACACCAACGCCTTCTTCGGGCTTGGTTTCAACATCCTGGTCAACGTGCTCACGTTGACCGGCCTCATGATCGGCGTCGTCAAGATCCCGGCCGGCGACGTCCTGGGGACCGTGCTGCCCGCGCTCGGTGTCGCGCTGGTGCTGGGCAACGTCTACTACACGTTCCTGGCCCGGCGACTGGCCAAGCGGGAGAACCGGACCGACGTCACCGCGCTGCCGTACGGGCCGAGCGTGCCGCACATGTTCATCGTCGTGTTCGTCGTGATGCTGCCGGTTTACCTGTCGACGAACGACGCGGTGCAGGCCTGGGAGGCCGGACTCGCGTGGGCGTTCATGATCGGTGTGATCGTCATGATCGGCGCCTTCGTCGGACCGTACGTCCGCCGGTTGACCCCACGCGCCGCGATGCTCGGCACCCTGGCCGGCATCTCGCTCACCTTCATCTCGATGCGGCCCGCCGCGCAGATGTGGGATGCGGCCTGGATCGGTCTGCCGGTCCTCGCGATCATCCTGATCGGCTTCTTCACCGATGTCCGGCTGCCCGGCAACATCCCGGTGGGTTTGGCCGCGCTGCTGGTGGGCACGGCGATCGGCTGGATCGGCGGGTTCATGTCGGTGCCCGATCTGACCTCGGCCATCTCCGACATCGCGGTCGGCATCCCCGACCAGCGCATCGACCTGCTCTTCTCCGGTCTGGGACATCTCGCGCCGCTGCTGGGCACCGCCATTCCACTGGGCGTCTACAACTTCACCGAGGCGATGAGCAACGTGGAGAGCGCCGCAGCCGCCGGTGACAACTACAACCTCCGGAGCGTCCTGCTCGCCGACGGCGCCGGCGCGTGCATCGGTGCGGCCTTCGGCTCGCCGTTCCCGCCCGCGGTCTACATCGGTCACCCGGGCTGGAAGGACGCCGGCGGACGATCGAGCTACTCACTGGCCAGCGGTGTGTTCGTCGGCATCCTGTGCTTCGCCGGGCTGTTCGGTGTGCTCGACGCGCTGCTCCCAGTCCCGGCGATCGTGCCGATCCTGCTCTACATCGGCTTGCTGATCGGGGCGCAGGCGTTCCAGGCCGTACCGCGACTGCATGCGGTGGCGGTCGTCGCGGCGATCATCCCGAACCTCGCGCAATGGGCGAGCGGCCTGATCGACAACGCGCTCAGCGCGGCCGGCACCACGGCCGGAAAGGTCGGCAACGATGCACTCAACAGTGCGGGTGTGGTGTACGACGGACTCGTGACGCTAGGGCAGGGCGCGGTCTTGGTCGGCCTGGTCCTGGGCACCATCGTGACCTTCATCCTGGAGAAGAAGTTCCAGTTCGCCGCGATCGCCTGCGCCGTCGGTGCGGCGCTCTCGTTCATCGGACTGATCCACGCGCCCGAAGTATCCTGGGCGGCCAACCCCCAGGTGGCGCTCGGCTATGTGTTCTTCGGCATCGTGTGCCTGGCGTACTGGTTCCTGCCCGGCGCGCGCACCCCGGTCACCGTCGACGAGGCCGACATCGTCGCCGGACACTGAATCGGCTGCGTGCAGGCGTTTTGTTCTCGGCCGTGTCCATGCGCTAGAGTCATCACTCGGTTCGAGAGCATTCCCCCGTAGCTCAATTGGCAGAGCATTCGACTGTTAATCGAACGGTTACTGGTTCGAGTCCAGTCGGGGGAGCCACCAGACACCCGCCATCCGTACCAACGGTGGCGGGTGTTTTTGTCTTACCCGATCGCGGCCCGAACCTCGCCCGGCCACACGACGATCCGCACCATAGAATCGCACCACACCTCGTGAAGTGCCTGCGGCACAGACGGTTCACGAGAGCCGATCGAAGGACTCGTCAGCCATTGAGATACGTCATCGCGGCGTTCGCCGCCGGAGTATGCGCACTGGGCCTCACGGCCTGCGCGGCGTCGGAGTCGGCCACCACCGACACCTCGTCGGTGAGTTCGTCGTCGGTCGCGTCAACCCCGTCGACGGTGCCATCGTCGACCACGCCGTCGGTGACGACCACGACGCTGATCATCGAGCCGACACCGGCCGCGGCCGGTCCGTCGATCGGGGACCCGTGTATCGGTGCGGACATCGGCCGACGAACCACCGACGCCGGCGGTACCCCGATCATCTGCGACAACTACGTGTGGGTGGCCGACAAGGGCCAGCACGCCCGGCACCCCTGGACCGACGAGCAACAGGCGTGGAGTGACTGCATCCGGATACACAGCGCCGAAGAATGCCGCGCGATGCTCCACGGGGACACGGCCACGACCACACCGCCGGCCGATGTCCCGACCACGTGACCGACAAATCAGCGCCGCCCAGGGCGGAGCTGGTCGTCGGGGGTGACCAGCCCCGCCCTGGGCGGCGCTACTCCGACACCCTACCGGACGCGTGGGCGGATCGTGCCCGCCGGGCGAGTCAGTCGGCGGGTTCGTCGTCCCAGATACCCGACTTCTCCAGATGGCGGGTCAGCCGAGCGGCGCCGTCGGTGAACTGACGGCGCGTCTGCTCGATCACCTGCTCGCGATCTCCCGATCGGTACGCCTCGAGCAACTTCGTATGCGAATCCAGTGCCACCACACCCCAGTCCGGGTCGTTGGCATACAGCCGCGACGGCGTGTACCGCGTGGCGCTCAACAGGAACCACGCCAGTTTGCCGCTGTACGCGATCCGATTGTGCGCCCGGTGGAACTCGAACTCGGCCACCGCAACCCGCTGACCGTCACCGGATGCCAGCGCGTCACGCAGTTGGCCGATGTGCCATTCGAGGTCGTCGATCTGCTCGGGAGTGATCGCATCGGCGGTGCGCAACGCCATCTTGACGGCGATCTCGCCCTGGAGCCAGAAGAGATCGTCGACGTCGGTGCGGCTCAGCTCGGCGACCACATACCCACGGTGCGGGGCGAGATTGACCATCCCCTCGCCGCGCAGCGTCAGGAGCGCCTCCCGTACCGGCGTGACGCTGACGCCGAGCAGTTCGGCGGTCTCGTCCATCCGGACGAAGTCCCCGGGGCGGATCGCCGCCGTCATGATCTGCTCGCGGAGATGGGTGGCCACCTCCTCCGACAATTGCGGGCGGCGGCGTAGGCGCGGTGCCCCGGCCCGCTGCGTCGACGACTTGCTCGATGTCATTCGTCAAATATATGTGATAGGCGGCGTGATCCGGGACACGCCGCACTCGCTACATTGGTCGTCATGCCCAAGACTTCGCGTTCGCCGGACACGGCGCCCGAGTCCGCCTCGGACAGTCCCACGCCGCTCGACGGTGACGACTTCCTCGCCACCAACCGGGCGAACCGGGAGCGGCACCGCGAGGAGGCCGAACGCAAGGCGGCTCGCACCCCGGGACGGGTACCGACCGACCGGCGTCGGCGATCATCGATCCGTCCGATGACCGTGGCGCTGGTGATCCTATCGGTTCTCGTGGCCGGCCTCGCGGTGTCGACGGCGTATCTGGCACATGCCTATGTACAGGCGTCGCACCGCGCCGACGCGGCCGGCGTCTCCGAGGCGACCCGCCGGGACGCGATGGACACCGCCCGCCGCTACGCCGCCGAGCTGACCACCTACGACCCGGCGAACTACGCCGACCTGGACCGGAGGATCCGTGAGGTCTCGACCCCGGCGTTCGCCAAGGAGTACATCACGTCGTCGGCCGATGCCCGGCGTGGTAACGCCGCGGCGCGGGGGACATCCAAGGCGGTGGCGAAAGAGGCAGGGCTGCAATCGATCTCGGATTCAAGCGCCACCGTTCTGGTCGCGCTGGACCAGACCGTCACCTCACCGGACGTGAATGCGCAGGTACCGGAAGGCATTCCGTACCAATCGCGGGTGAAGGTCACGTTGCAGCGGGAGAACGGTCGCTGGCTACTCTCCGACATCGACACCGTCTGACGGCCCGAGCAGCACGCGAATCCCGATCGCGGAGATCAGCGGCGCGGTGGGCCGGCCGCGCAGACGGGTCAGATCGATGGTCAGGTTGAGCGCCGCGTGCACGAGAAAGCGTGCCTGCGCCACGCTCAGCTCGGGGCGTTCCTGTTCCACCCAGGCGGCCCATTCGTCGACGTTCATGCGCTGGCGCGCCCGGAGTTCCGCGCGCTGCGGCGCGGCGACATTGCCGATCTCGGTGACGTAGACACTCAGCATCGCGGTGTTGCGCACCGCGATGTCGGAGTATCGGGTCATGAGTTCGACGATCACCTCGCGCGGCGTGGTCGACGACGACAACGCATCGGCGATCATCGCCGACACCCGGTCCGACGCGCGCCAGAACGCGGCGAGCAAGATGGCCGACTTCGAGTCGAAGTGACGGTAGACGCCGGACGCGGGCAGGTTGGCGGCCTGCGCGATGTCCTCGATGGTGACGTCGTGATAGCCGCGCGCCGCGAACAGCCGGATCGATTCCGTCAGCAGCAGTTCGCGTTTCGACGTCGGTGCCAGACCGCCCGTGGCGGGTGGCGGCACTGCGTCGACCCCGGCGGGCGGCCGTAGATCGGCCAGCGACATGGCAGCGGTGGTGATCAACTCCTCGATCTGTCTGGCCGGCAGGCCGGCACGATGGGTGGCGGGACTGGCCACCACGCTGGTCATCGCGGCGGTGAGCACGTCGGCGGTCTCGAGGTCGAGATCGGTGCGCAGGGCTAGCAGCGCGGAGCGAATCCGACGGTGCTGGGCCACCACGATCGACCGGACGTGGTCGGCGTCGTCGCCGGTCAGATAGCCGAGTTCCCAGTGGTAGAGGCCGCCGGTGCGCCGGTTGGCGATCGATGTCACGGTGAGTGCACGCAGCAGGTTCCGCAACTCGGTCTCGGGGGCATCGGGTGTCGCCGGCACCGCGGCCGTCGCGTCGGCCAGCGCGTCGGCGAGCATGCGGGCGGTCTCGGCGAACAGGGCGTACTTGTTGGGAAAGTGGCGGTAGAGCGCCGGGGCGGAGAGCCCCGCGGTGTCGGCGATGTCGTCGAGTCGCACCGCGTGATACCCGTGCTCGCTGAAGGCCTTCGCCGCGGTCCGGAGGATCACCAGACGCCGGTCGGCTGGGCGGCGGCGTGCGGGCGTGCCGACCGGACTCGGCGCCGACGGAGACGGACGGGCACTCATGACCCGACAGCGTAACCGGAGATCGACTTCACCACAGACATTTCCCCTTGCTGACAGATAAGGCCACGTCAGAGCGGTAACTGGACAAGTTAAGTTAACTGGGATTCTCGTGATCTTGCTCGCAGTGTGATAGTAGTGTGAGGTAGTCGCCGACCCACAGAGGGCCGGTGTCGAGGGTGAGAGGTGAGCCGGCAGTGAGTCATGAGGTGGATGGTGGAGACGAGATTCGGGTCAGTGTCGATGACCGAGGGGTGGCCCGGATCGAGATCAACCGTCCGCAGCGGAAGAACGCGCTGAACGACGTCGTCAGCACGGGTCTGGTCACCGCCCTGCGGGACTGGGCGAACTCCGACGATGTCCGCGTGGTGGTCATCGACGGGGCCGGCGGCAGCTTCAGTTCGGGCGCCGACATCGGCGGATTCATGTCGGCAGCCAGTGGGAACGCCGACGGCCGACTGGACCCCGAGCAGGCCCGCGGGTTCATCTCGGGCGGTTCGGAACTGGCGCGGGCCGTGCGAGCGGTCCGGGTCCCGGTCATCGCCTCGGTGGACGGCGCCGCGGCCGGCGTCGGCGCGTCGCTCGCGCTCGCGGCCGATCTCGTCTACGCCACCGAACGGTCGTACTTCCTGCTCTCGTTCGTCAACATCGGCCTGATGCCCGACGGCGGTGCCACCATGTCGGTGGCCACCTCGATCGGTCGGGTGCGGGCCAACGCGATGGCGCTGCTCGGTGAAAAACTGCCGGCCACAGAGGCTTTCGACGCCGGCCTGGTCACCAAGGTGGTCGCCGACCGCGCTGCTCTCGACACCACCGTCGACGCGGCGGTGGCCAAACTGGCCGCCACGTCGCCGCGGGCGCTGCGGCTGACGAAGGCCGCCCTCGACGCCCATACGATGGGCGGTCTCGAGCCCGCGCTCGATCGGGAGCTCGCCGGTCAGACCGAACTCCTGCAATCGCCCGAATTCCAGGCCGCGATCGCCGCCTTCCTCGGCGTCAAGCGCTGAAACCTCTTTTTCTGCACCATCATTCGTGAGGAGATACCCCATGACCGCGACCATCGACACCAACAGTGACCTGACCACCGAGCCGCTGAGGTCCCGCCGCAACCACTGGAACAATCAGGTGCGGCGGCACGCCTTCATGACCCCGGATCGTCCGGCGCTGAAGTTCCTCGGCAACGTGACCACGTGGAGCGAACTCGACCAGCGGACGCACGCGTTCGCGGCCGCCCTGCACCGGCGCGGCGTCAAGTTCGGTGACCGCATCCTGATGCTGTTGCTCAACCGCACTGAGTACGTGGAGGCGGTGTTGGGCGCCAACCTGATCGGGGCCATCCCGGTGCCGGTCAACATCCGGATGAGCCCGGCCGAGGTCGCCTTCCTGGTCAGCGACAGCGGTGCGAAGGTCATCGTCACCGAGGCGCTGCTCGCCCCGCTCGCCGACGCGGTCGGTGCGGCCACCGGAGCCATCGAATCCACCATCGTCGTGGGGGAGACCGGCAACGACGCACACCTGGACTACGAAGCCCTCGTCGCCGAGGACGCGTCGGACCTGCCCGAGATCGACGTCCCCGAAGACACCGTGTCGCTCATCATGTACACCTCGGGAACCACCGGAAAACCCAAGGGCGCCATGCTGACCCACCAGAACCTGCAGGCCCAGGCGGTCACCTGCCTGCAGGCGCTGCAGACCAGCTCCGACGACATCGGCGCCTGCGTGGCGCCCATGTTCCACATCGCCGGCCTCGGCGCGATGACCCCGCTGTTCTACATGGGTGCGCTCTCGGTCATCCATCCGCTCGGCGCCTTCGACCCGGACGACATGCTCGACACCCTGGAACGGGAGGGCACCACGTCGATCTTCCTCGTGCCCGCGCAGTGGCAGGCCGTGTGTGCCGCCCAGCAGGCCAAGCCGCGTGATCTGAAGCTGCGGGTGATCAGCTGGGGTGCGGCGCCGGCGTCGGACACCGTGCTGCGCGCGATGAACGAGACCTTCCCGGACGCGATCAACGTCGCGGTCTTCGGGCAGACGGAGATGTCGCCGATCACGTGCGTCCTCGAGGGCCGCGACGCGCTGCGCAAGATCGGCTCGATCGGCAAGGTGGTGCCGGCCGTCACCGCCCGCATCGTCGACCCCGAGATGAACGACGTCACGCCCGGCGAGGTCGGCGAGATCGTCTACCGCGGCCCGAACATGATGGCCGGGTACTGGCAGAACCCGCAGGGCACCGCGGACGCCTTCCACGGCGGATGGTTCCACTCCGGCGACCTGGTCCGCGAGGACGAGGAGGGCTTCCTCTACGTCGTCGACCGGGCCAAGGACATGATCATCTCCGGCGGCGAGAACATCTACTGCGCCGAGGTGGAGAACGTGCTGTTCGGCCATCCCAAGATCGCCGAGGCGGCGATCATCGGTCGCGCACACGAGAAGTGGGGGGAGGTGCCGGTGGCGGTGGTCGTGCTCGCGGCCGGTGTCGACGACCTCACCCTCGCGGAGATGGAGCCCTTCCTCAACGAGAACCTGGCGCGCTTCAAGCACCCGAAGGACCTGGTCATCGTCGCCGAACTGCCCCGGAACGCCGGCGGCAAGGTCGTCAAGCCGTCGCTGCGCAACGAATACGGCAGCAAGGACGCCGGCCTCGCGAACTGAGCGTGAAACCCGGGACTAGAACACGTTCCATTTTTCGCCGAAAGTGACTAGGGTCTCAGTCAGATTGTCGTTGCGTCGGTTCAGGGGTCGAACGCCTCGGGGGACGCTTGTCTACACGTGGAGGATTGCCAGATGAAGACCAAGGGTGCGCTGCTGCGGGAGCTCAACAAGCCGTGGGCGATCGAGGAGATCGAGATCGGCGATCCCAAGCGCAGCGAGGTCAAGATCCGGATGGAAGCCGCGGGCATGTGCCACTCGGATCATCACCTGATGACCGGCGGCATCCCGATGGCCGGGTTCCCGATCCTCGGCGGGCACGAGGGCGCCGGTGTCGTGGAACAGGTCGGGGAGGGGGTCACCGATTTCGAGGTGGGCGACCACGTCGTGCTGTCGTTCATCCCGTCGTGCGGGAAGTGTCCGTCGTGCAAGGCGGGTCAGTCGAACCTCTGTGACTTCGGTGCCATGCTGCTGCAGGGCGAGGCGGTGTCCGACAACACGTTCCGCATCCATACGGCGGCCGGCGAACCGGTCTATCCGATGACGCTGCTCGGCACGTTCTCGCCGTACATGGTGGTGCACGAGGCGTCCGTGGTGAAGATCGACAAGGACATCCCGTTCGAGGTCGCGGCGCTGTGCGGATGCGGAATCCCGACCGGCTACGGATCGTCGACGCAGAGCGGCAGCGTCCGCCCCGGCGAGGACGTCGCGATCGTCGGTGTCGGCGGCGTCGGTACCGCGGCCCTGCAGGGTGCGGTCATCGCCGGCGCCCGCAACATCTTCGCGATCGACCCGGTCGAGTGGAAACGTGAGCAGGCCATGAAGTTCGGCGCCACCCACACGTTCGCGTCCGTCGAGGAGGCGGCGATGTCGATCGCCGAGGTCACGCATGGACACATGTGCCACAAGGTGATCGTCACCGTCGGCGAGGTGCACGGGTCCGACGTCGACACCTGGATGGGCATCACCGCCAAGGCCGGCACCTGCGTGCTGACCGGCATGGGCAACATGATGGAGAACCAGGTCACCCTGAACCTCGCCATGCTCACCCTGATGCAGAAGAACCTGCAGGGCTCGCTGTTCGGTGGCGGCAACCCGAAGCTCGACATCCCCAACCTGTTGTCGATGTACCGGATGGGCAAGCTGAACATCGAGGACATGATCACCCGGCAGTACCGCCTCGACCAGATCAACGAGGGATACCAGGACATGCTGGACGGCAAGAACATCCGCGGCGTCATCCGCTACACCGACGCGGATCACTGACTCTGCGATACCGGGCAGCGGGTAGCGTAGCGCGGTGTGTCCACACTTGACGCACTAGCGGACTGGCCGGTCGAGCACGTCTCGGCCGCACTCATCACCACGGGCGGGGTCGTCGAGGAGTTCGGCGACCCCGCCCGTGTGTACGAACTGGCCTCGGTGACGAAACTGCTTGTCGCCCAAGCCGTGCTGGTCGCCGTCGAGGAAGGGGCGATCGAGCTCGACGACGCCGCCGGACCCCCCGGTGCCACCGTGGCCCACCTGTTGGCGCATGCGTCCGGACTGGCCTTCGACAGCCGGGAGGTCGCCGCGCCGGTGGCGACCCAACGGATCTATTCCAGTGCCGGCTTCGAGGTGCTCGCCGAGACGGTCGAGGCGGCCAGTGGGATCGGTTTCGCGCAGTACCTGCACGAGGCGGTGTGCGAACCTCTCGGTCTCGACGCCACCGAACTCGCCGGTCCGGCAGGACATGGCGCCCGGTCCAGCGTCGCCGATCTGAGCCGCTTCGCCGCCGACCTGCTCGCCCCGGCGCTGGTGTCCGAGGAGCTCGCCGATCGGGCGCGCAGCGTCGCCTACCCCGGGCTCGACGGCTTCGTCCCGGGCTACGGCAAACACCGCCCCAACGACTGGGGACTGGGATTCGAGATCCGGTCGCACAAGCAGCCGCACTGGACCGGGTCCCGTAACTCGCCCGGCACCTTCGGGCACTTCGGCCAGTCGGGGACGTTCCTGTGGGTGGATCCGGAGCTGAGCGCCGCATGCGTGGTGCTCACCGACCGGCCGTTCGGTGCCTGGGCGAAGCCCCTGTGGAGCGAGTTCAACGACACCGTGGTGGCCGCGGCCGCGCAATCCTGAGAAACATCACCAGAAACTGGCGCAACACGTGTCCCATGGGGCACAATTAATCACAACAATGTGATATCCGGTGCTGATGAGGGAGTTGGGGAAGACGTTCCTCGTCGAAACCGGAGGTGAGCAAGGTGCGCAATCTGAACCAGTTTGCGGACATGACAACAGGAGTGGTGTACATCCACTCGGCGCCGGTGGCGCTGTGCCCGCATGTCGAGTGGGCTCTGTCGTCGACCCTGAATGCGCGCGCCAACCTGAAGTGGTCCGCGCAGGAAGCCGACCCCGGGATGCAGCGCGCCACCGTCGATTGGGCGGGGCCCGTCGGCACCGGGGCGCGATTGGTGACCGCGCTGCGCGAATGGTCCGTGCTGCGCTTCGAGGTCACCGAGAACGCCAGTGAGGGCGTCGACGGTGAGCGCTTCAGCTACGTGCCCGGGCTCGGCCTGTGGCGTGGGTCGACGAGCGCCAACGGTGACGTGATCATCGGCGAGATGCAGCTGCGCGCCATGATCGACGCGATGCCCGACAGCGTAGGGCTTGCCGGCGAACTCGAGGCCGCGCTGGGCACCGCGTGGGACGACGCCCTCGAGTCGTACCGGATGGGTGGGGCCGGCGCCGAGGTGACGTGGTTGCAGCAGCGCGTGGGATAGTGAGAGCCTTCGGCGAATCCGCAAGCGCCGAGAGATGATTCGACCCCGGTGGGTGCCCACCGGGGTCGAATCATGTGTTGGTGTGGAGACCCTCCGTGGCGGGTCCTGAGCAGCGCCGAGGAAACAGATGCGTGTCGAGGGCGGCCATTCGTGGCTCGGCTGGCGCCTCGAACCTCAGGGAACTGGGGAGGGTGGCGCAGTCGACGGATGGGAGGGTGAGCGTTGATCGGCCGGCCCCGGTCTGGACTGACGAGGAGCACGGGAGCGTAGCGACCCTGCGACGAGGAGGGAAGGCCGGGGACTGAGGCCGGTCAACACGCGGCGACGGAGTCGCCGCCAAGTTACGGGAAGACCAGGGACTGAGGCCGGTCAACACGCGGCGACGGAGTCGCCGCCAAACTACAGAGGTATGTTCTTGTGCCGTCCGCGTCGTGCCGGGGCCGCGGCCAATGCTTCGGCGATGCGGCTGCGGGTCTTGGCGGGGTCGATGACCTCGTCGACCACACCGATCGACATGGCACGGCCCACACCGCCGGCGATGGACTCGTGCTCGGCGGCCAGACGGTCGTGCAGGGCTTCGCGCTCGTCCTCGGGGGCGGCCGCGAGGGCCTTCTTGTGCAGGATGCCGACGGCGGCCTTGGCGCCCATCACGGCGACCTCGGAGCCGGGCCATGCGAACACCGCGGTCGCGCCCAGCGATCGGGCGTTCATCGCGATGTAGGCGCCGCCGTAGATCTTGCGGGTCACCAGGGTGACGCGGGGGACGGTGCATTCGGCGAAGGCGTGCAGCAGTTTCGCGCCGCGGCGCACCACACCGTTCCACTCCTGGCCGACGCCGGGCAGGTAGCCGGGCACGTCGGTGATGACGATCAGCGGGACGCCGAAGGCGTCGCAGAGCCGGACGAAGCGAGCGGCCTTCTCGGCGCTCTCGGAGTTGAGGCAACCGCCCATGCGCAGGGGGTTGTTGGCGATGATGCCGACGCTGCGACCGGCCAGCCGGCCGAAGCCGACGACGATGTTCGGTGCCCACTTCGCCTGGAGCTCTTCGAATGTCGTGACCTCGGTCTCACCGTCGGCGGCGAGCTGGGTGTCGAGGAGTGAGGTGACGATCGGGTGGACGTCGTAGGCGCGGCGATTCGACTCGGGCAGTAGGGCTTTGAGGTCGGTGTCACCGGCCTCGGCCTGCTCCCGATTGAAGTGTCCCTGCTTGCTGAAGGTCGACACGAGCCGACGGGCACGCCAGTAGGCGTCGGGTTCGGAGTCGGCGATGATGTGGCACACGCCGGACTTCTTGCCGTGGGCGAGTGGACCGCCGAGCGTCTCCATGTCGACGGATTCGCCGGTGACGCTCTTGACGACGTCGGGGCCGGTGACGAACACCCGGCCGGCGGGCGCCATGATGACCACGTCGGTGAGCGCCGGCCCGTACGCGGCGCCGCCGGCGGCGAAGCCGACGACGACCGAGATCTGGGGGACGTACCCCGACGCGCGGACCATCGCCTCGAAGACCTGTCCGACCGCGTGCAGTGCCTCGACACCTTCGGCGAGCCGGGCGCCACCGGAGTGCCAGATGCCGATGACCGGCGCCTGTTCGGTGATCGCGGTGTCGATGGCGCTGACGATGTGAGCGCACCCGACCACACCCATGGCGCCGCCCATCACGGAGCCGTCGGTGCAGTAGGCGACGGTGCGGACGCCGTTGACCAAGCCGATGGCCGCCTGCACACCCGATTTGTCGCGGGTGTGCAGGAGCGACATCGTCCCCTCGTCGAAGAAGTTGGTCAACCGGAGCAGCGGATCGCGCGGATCTGCCGCTTCCTCACGGCCGGTGATGGGGGCCAATGTGGTCATCGCAACTCTCCTTGGTGTCGGGGTGAAGTTGGTCAGTAGCGACCGAAGGCGAGCGCAACGTTGTGCCCACCGAATCCGAACGAGTTGTTCAACGCGTAATCGATCTGCCCGTAGCGGGCTTCACCATGGACGACGTCGACGTCGCATTCGGGGTCCTGGTTGTCCAGGTTGAGCGTCGGCGGGATGACTCCCTCTTCGACACTCTTGATGGTCAGCACCGACTCCAGCGCCCCGACTGCGCCGATGGAGTGTCCGAGTGCGGACTTGGGTGCATAGACCGCGGCATGCTGGCCGACCGCCATATTGATGCCGACGGCCTCGGCGGTGTCACCGATCGGTGTCGCCGTGGCGTGGGCATTGATATGGGTGATGTCGGCCTTGGTCAGGCCGGCGGTCTGGATGGCCCGGGTCATCGCCCGCGCGTTGCCCTGACCGCTGGGGTCCGGGGCGACCAGGTGGAAGCCGTCGGAGGTGATACCGGCTCCCAGGACACGGGCGTGGATGTGCGCGCCGCGCGCCTTGGCGTGTTCTTCGCGTTCGAGGATCAGCATCGCCGCGGCCTCGCCGAACACGAAGCCGTCGCGGTCCTTGTCGAACGGACGCGATGCGCCGGCCGGATCGTCGTTGCGGGTGCTCATCGCGCGCATCATCGAGAACGCGGCGATCGGAATCGCATCGATGTGCCCTTCGACGCCACCGGCGACGACCATGTCGGCGTCACCCATGACGATGTGCCGCCATGCGTGCGCGATGGCCTCGGCGCCCGACGAACAGGCGGAGACCGGGGTGATGACACCGGCGCGGGCGCCGATGTTGAGTCCGACCATCGCGGCCGGTCCGTTGGGCATGGCCATCGACACGGCCAGCGGGGAGACCTTGCGGTAGTTGCCGGACTCCTCGATCGCCTTGACGTTGGCGACCATCGCGTCGCCGCCGCCCTGGCCGGTGCCCAGCACCACGGCGAGGCGGTCCGGGTCGACCTCGGGCTCACCGGCGTGTGCCCAGAGTCGCTTGCTCATCACGTGCGCGACCCGCTCGACGTACGCCATCCGGCGTGCCTCGATGCGGGTGACCTCGTCGGCCGGGTCCTTGAGCATCCGGCCGCCGACACGGCACGGGAGTTCGCCGTACTGCGTGACGAAGTCGTCGGTCAGCAACCGAATGCCGGACTCGCCCGCAATCAACTTCTTCCACGTGCTGTCGAGGTCTTCGCCCAGCGAGGTGGTGGCCACCATGGAGGTGACCACCACGCTCGGGAAGTTCCCGCCCAGCGTGGAGTATTCGCGGAGGGAGGGCGAGCTCATCAGTTCTGTTCTGCCTCGATCTGCGCCTGGATGGCGGCGGCGGCCTCGGGGTTCTCGGCCTCCAGCTTCTGGATGTAGGCGACGGCGTCACCGACGGTACGCAGGCCGGCGAGATCCTCGTCCGGGATCTTCACGCCGTACTTGTCCTCGGTCTGGACGGCGATCTCCACCATCGACAGCGAGTCGATGTCGAGGTCGTCGACGAAGGACTTGTCCATGGTCACCTCGGACGGCTCGATGCCGGTGACTTCCTCGATGATCTCGGCGATACCGGCGATGAGTTGTTCCTGGGTGGCAGCCACTGTGTGGTTCCTCTTCCTTCTTTGATTCGCTGTGAGTACTCCGGAGCACGCGCGGACGCGACGGGTCCACGGATGCTTGGACAACCCGGGTTCGGCGGGTTTTCCGGGGGTCACGACCTAACGGCCGCGACCGCTATCCAAGTTCGGTGATGGTGTCGAGATCGTCGGGGGTCTTGCAGGCCAGGGACGGCGTGCCCTTCAACTCTCGTTTGGCAATGCCGACGAGCGTGCCGGCGGGCGGCAGTTCGACGACGGCAGTGGTGGCGTGCTCGCGCAGATACGCCGAGCAGAGGTCCCAACGGACGGGCTTGCAGACCTGTCCCACTAGTTTTGTCAGCGCATCGGCGCCGTTCGTTACAGGTTGACCGTCGGAGTTCGACAGCAACGTCCGATCGGGATCCGCGGGGGTGATCCGGGCCGCGGCCGCCGCGACGGCGTCCTGGGCAGGCGCCATGTAGCGGGTGTGGAAGGCGCCGGCCACCGCGAGCTTGCGGATGCGGGCCTTGGCGGGGGGATTGGCGATCAGCTCGTCGATGGCGTCGACCGCACCGGCCGCGACGATCTGGCCGACCGCGTTGCGGTTGGCCGGGTCGAGACCGAGTTCGTCGAGCCGGGCGAGCACCTCGTCCTCGTCGCCGCCGAGGATCGCGGCCATCGTGGTCGGCTCGAGGGCGCAGGCCTTGGCCATCTCGGCGCCCCGGATGGCGGCCAGGCCGACCGCTTCGTCGCCGGTGATCACACCGGTGATCGCCGCCGCGGCGAGCTCGCCGACCGAATGGCCGGCAACCACCGCGTCCGCGGGCAGGTGAGTCCGCTTGGTGAGTTCATCGAACGCCAGCAGCGCCGAGACGACGACAAGCGGTTGGGTGACCGCGGTGTCGGTGATCTCGTCGGCGGTGGCGGTGGTCCCGAGTCGTTCGAGATCCAGTCGGGTCAGCTTTGACCATGTCGCGAGTTGGTCGCGGGCACCGGGAAGGTCCAACCATGGGGTCAGCATCCCTGGAGTCTGAGAGCCCTGTCCGGGCGCGAGGATCGACAGCACGTGACTAGAGAACACCGTCCGCTCCGCTTTTGTGGGTGTTGGTGAGCATGAACCTTATCGCAAGGATTTGTGGGGTTCCCACAAACTTGATCTAACAGGTGCCCACATCGTCATCACTCTGAGATGCGTTACCAAACCGTGTCCAAATCGGGCTGATCAGCTTAAATGGACTTTTTGTGATGTTACTGGTGAGTCCTATGTGGTTGGTGTTCGCGTTTCGTTTTGCAAGTGTGTCAGTCGACCCACCGTCGCGGCCACCCGGAGGACATAGGCGTCTCGAGGGTTAGTTGGATCACGTCCTGTGATTTCCGCAATTTTTTTCAACCTGTACCGGACGGTATTTGGATGGATGAACAGTACGCGCGCGCAGCTCTCGACAGAGCCGCCGGAATCGAGGTAGGCCTCGAGCGTCGAGTTGAGGGTGGGGCCGCCCTTCACCAGTGGACGCATCAGTGTGTCTGTGAGTGCTGTCACAGCCGTGGGGTCACCGTTGAGTGCTCGTTCCGGCAACAATTCGACGCTGTGGACCGGACGGGGGGCGTTCGGCCAGCCGACGACGGCGGCGATCGCGGACATGGCCTCGGTCGCGCTCGTGTGGGCGCTGCCCAGGTTGGGCATGGTCGGTCCGATCACCACCGGGCTGTCGGCGAACAGCTTCAACAGGTCGGAGACGAACCGCTCGCTCGGCCGGATCGGGCCGCTGACGATGGCGACCAGGAAGCTGCCCTGCACCACCGACAGTGCCGAGCGGTCGTACTGCTTGGCCGTGTTGTGGATGGCCAGCGGCACCGACACGTTCTGTTCGGGCGGCGGGGCGCCGACGATCACCGTCGCCGGGGCGTCGGAATCCCAGTTCAGCGCGGCGGCACGGGAGAGGAGCTGGGGACCGGTGTCGCCGCGGACCACCGCGTCCACGACCAGCGCCTCCAGCCGTGAGTCCCACGCGCCACGCGATTCGGCCGCCGACGCGTAGATCGAGGCCGCCGCGAAACCGATCTCGCGCCCGTACCGCAGCACCGATTCGGTCAGCGCACGCAGCTGTGCGTCGTTGCGGGCGAGCAGCGGCAGCCACTTCTCGAAGAACTCCATCGCCACGCGGACCATCTCGACGGTCTGCAGCAGGGTGATCCGTCGGGCGAGGTCCTGCGGCACCACCTGGAAGGCCTGCACGGTGAACTTGACGTTGCCCTCGGGATCCTGGATCCACTCGACGAAGTTGACCACCGCGGTCTGCACGACCAGCTGCACGCTGGCGCGCTGCGCGGCGTCCAGGTCGCCGAAATAGGGCAACTGGTCCTGCATCGAGTGGACGGCTTCGGTCGCCAGCCGGCCGCTGTACTGCTTCACCCGCCGCAGAAGGGTGTCGGGCAGGGCGTCGTGCACGGTCGCCGGCGCCGGGACATGCGCACCGCGCTCGCCGAACACGTCGGCGTGCGGCGGCTCCTGGTTCACCCGGGCATCGCTCATGTGTTCAACCTACCGCCGAGCCCGCACCCCTGGTTCCGGCTCCGTCACCACTGGTTGGGCCCCGCGACGCGCCGGCACGGAGTTCGCGCTCCGTGCCGGCACGCCCAGGTGCGAGCGCCGTCAGGCGACGCCGGGATCGCTCGTCTGCTCGGGTGCCGCCGCGACGTCGGTGATCTGATACTTGTCGGCGGCTTCCTGCGCCACGGTCATCGGGATGTTGCCGTCGCGGGCGAGCGCGACGAGCACCCCGACGACGATGGACTCGGCGTCGACGTTGAAGACCCGGCGGGCTGCCGGTCGGGTGTCCGAGAAGCCGAACCCGTCGGTGCCCAGGGTCAGATACGTACCCGGGACATACGCCCGGATCTGTTCCTGCACGCCGCGCATGTAGTCGCTCACGGCGACGAACGGCCCGGCCACCTCGGAGAGCACATCGGTCAGGTAGGGCCGCGGATGACCGCTCGTCGGCTCGCGCAGGGCGAGCTTGTCGGCCTCGACGCCGTCGCGGGCGAGTTCGCTCCACGAGGTCACCGAGTAGACGTTGGCGCCGACGTCCCACTCGTCGGCGAGCAACTCGGCCGCCCGCAGTGCGTCGGGCATCGTCACACCCGACACCAGTATGCTGGCGGGATTCGCCTTGCCCTCGGGTGCCTGCTGGTGCAGGTAGATGCCCTTGATGACGCCGGCGACGTCGAGGTTCTCCGGCTGTGCGGGCTGACTGATCGGCTCGTTGTAGACGGTGACGTAGTAGAAGACGTTCTCCGGGTCGTCGCCGTACATGCGCTCGAGACCGCTCGCGATGATGTGGCCGAGTTCGTAGGCGAAGGCCGGGTCGTAGGCCACCACGGCCGGATTGGTGGCGGCGAGCAGCGGCGAATGCCCGTCGGCATGCTGCAGTCCCTCGCCGGTCAGCGTGGTGCGACCGGCCGTCGCGCCGATGACGAAGCCGCGGGCCATCTGATCGGCGGCGGCCCAGAAGCTGTCGCCGGTCCGCTGGAAGCCGAACATCGAATAGAAGATGTAGACGGGGATCATCGGCTCGTCGTGCGTGGAGTACGAGCTGCCCACCGCGGCGAACGACGCGGCCGAGCCGGCCTCGTTGATGCCCTCGTGCAGGATCTGACCCTCGGTGCTCTCCTTGTAGGCCAGCATCAGCTCGGCGTCGACAGAGGTGTAGAGCTGGCCGTTGCGGTTGTAGATCTTCAGCGTGGGGAACCACGAGTCCATACCGAAGGTGCGGGCCTCGTCGGGGATGATCGGCACGATGCGCTTGCCGATCTCCTTGTCGCGAAGGAGATCCTTGAAGATGCGGACCAGCGCCATGGTGGTCGCCACCTGCTGCTTGCCCGATCCCTTGCCCGAGGTCTTGAGCGCCTGGCTCACATCCGGCTTGAGGACCTTGGACTTCGCGCGGCGTGCCGGCAACGAGCCGCCGAGCGCCTTGCGACGATCCATCATGTACTCGATGACCTCGTCGTCGGCCCCGGGGTTGTAGTACGGCGGCAGGTACGGGTTCTCATCGAGCTGCTTGTCGGTGATCGGGATCCGGTTGTTGTCCCGGAACGCCTTGAGGTCGTCGAGCGTCAGCTTCTTCATCTGGTGGGTCGCGTTGCGGCCCTCGAAGTGCGTCCCGAGCAGATAGCCCTTGATGGTGTGCGCGAGGATCACGGTCGGTTGCCCCTTGTGGGCCATCGCGGCCGCGTAGGCGGCGTACACCTTGCGGTAGTCGTGACCGCCGCGCTTCATCTCCCAGATCTGGGCGTCGGTCATGTCCTTGACGAGTTCCTTCGTCCGCGGGTCGCGGTTGAAGAAGTGCTCGCGGATGAAGGCGCCGTCGTTGGCGCGGTAGCCCTGGAAGTCACCGTCGGGCGTGACGTTCATCAGGTTCACCAGCGCGCCGTCGCGGTCGGCGTAGAACAGCTTGTCCCACTCGCGGCCCCAGATCACCTTGATCACGTTCCACCCGGCGCCGCGGAAGAACGACTCGAGTTCCTGGATGATCTTGCCGTTGCCGCGGACCGGGCCGTCGAGGCGCTGCAGGTTGCAGTTGATCACGAAGGTGAGGTTGTCGAGGCCCTCGGTCGCGGCAAAACTGGCGAATCCGCGCGACTCGGTCTCGTCCATCTCGCCGTCGCCGAGGAACGCCCACACGTGCTGATCGGAGGTGTCCTTGATGCCCCGGTCATGCAGGTAGTGGTTGAACCGGGCCTGGTAGATGGCGTTCATCGGGCCCAGGCCCATCGAGACGGTGGGGAACTGCCAGAAGTCCGGCATGAGACGCGGATGCGGGTACGACGGCAGACCGCCACCCTCGCCGGCATGGCTGTGTTCCTGCCGGAAACCGTCCATCCGTGTCTCGTCGATGCGGCCCTCGAGGAACGCGCGGGCGTAGATGCCGGGCGATGCGTGGCCCTGGATGAAGATCTGATCGCCGCCGCCCGAGTGGTCGAGTCCGCGGAAGAAGTGGTTGAAGCCCACCTCGTAGAGCGTCGCCGACGAGGCGTACGTGGAGATGTGTCCGCCCACGCCGACCCCGGGCCGCTGCGCGCGGTGCACCATGATCGCCGCGTTCCAGCGCACGATGCGTCGGAAGCGACGCTCCACGGTCTCGTCGCCGGGGAACCACGGTTCCAGATCCGTCGGGATCGTGTTCACGTAGTCGGTCGAGGTCAGCGACGGCAGCGATACGTGCTGCTCACTGGCGCGTTCGAGCATCCGCAGCATGAGGTAGCGGGCCCGCGCGGGCCCCGCGTTCTCGATGAGTCCGTCGAACGAGTCCAGCCATTCGGCGGTCTCATCCGGATCGATGTCGGGCAGGTGAGACGCAACGCCCTCTCGGATGACCCGGACGCGTCCCGGGTCTTCGTTGCGGGTGGCTGGGCCGGTGCCGTTGCCACCGGTCGTCGTGCGCTCTGCCTGGTCGGTCACTGTGATGCCTACTCCCTCGGTCGGCCGGGGCACGGTGGTGTCCGGCGTTCGATGACGCGGGGTCGCGTTCCCGTGATGTCGGAGCGCGACGATCCCACCCTTATCGTGCCGCATGTCGGCGTCGATGGCACCGGTTGGGTGAGGATGCCCACGACCACGTAACCACCCGCTCCGACCTGCGGTAGCGTTTCGGTGGTTGTTACTCAGGGGTCAGGAGGGACCATGGGCACGCGGCCGGGTATGCGACCGAGGCCGGCAGTCTGCTGCGCCGTCGTGGTATGCGCCGTCGTGGCGTGTGCGGCGACCGGATGCGCGTCGACCGTCGACGGCACGGCGCAGGCCCCGTCGGCGGAGGTGTCCTCATACCGGTCGGACATGTCGGCGTCGCGGGCCTCGACCGAACGCACCCGTGGCGCCGTCGAGTTGTGCCAGACGGTCATGTCGTCGGCCGGGTCGATGGTGCGCGGCTACAACGATCTCGTCGTCCGCCTCAACGCGACCGACAGTTATGACGCGGTCGGCGACCTCGACGACAAGGCGCGGGCGGGGCTCATCGCGGGGGCCGATCAGATTCGCGCCAAGCTCACCGAGTCCACCCCCGCCGACGTCGGCGATCCGGCCAACGCCTTCCTGGCCAGCACCGGCGCCCTCGGCGACGCGATCGCGAAACGTCAACTCAGCGGACTCAATTCAATCGCCGACCGGTGGACACAGGACAAGCAGATCCTGTTGACCCGGTGCGCGACATACCTTCCGCTGCCGCCCGCCACGGCCGCGACGCCCGCGCCGTCGGCGCCCGTGCCGTCACCGCCCGGGTAAATCCCCTGGCCGACGCGCCGCGGAGATTGATCGTGCCGCCCTCTGTTCGGGTTGCGCCCTCAGCATCTAGGCTGTTCCCTAAGCTGACAGTCGAATTCGCTTTGGAGGAGGTCGCACGCGGTGGTTGCCGCCACAGGGTCCAGCGGCGCTGGGGGCAGTACCGCCCACAAGCTCGGATTCACCTCGGGCATGGTGGTGCAGGAACTGGGTTGGGACGAGGACACCGACGACGACTTGCGGGTCGAGATCGAGGACGCCATCGGCGAGGAGATGCTCGACGAGGACGCCGACGACGTCATCGACGTCGTGGTCCTCTGGTGGCGCGACGGTGACGGTGACCTGGTCGACGCGCTGATGGATGCGATCACCCCACTCGCCGACGACGGCTACGTGTGGGTGCTGTCGCCCAAGACCGGCCAGGACGGTCACGTCGATCCGAGCGAGATCGCCGAATCCGCCCCGACCGCCGGTCTGACACAGACCAACGTCGTCAGCCTCGGCGAGTGGTCGGGTTCGCGGCTCGTCCAGCCGAAATCCCGCAAGCGCGCATGACCGCGCTCGAGGCTGGCGACCGGGCTCCGGACTTCGAACTGCGTGACCAGAACAATCAGCGTGTGTCGTTGAGCCGCCTGCGCGAGACCGGCAAGGTGCTGGTGGTCTTCTTCCCGATGGCGTTCACCGGAACGTGCCAGGGGGAGTTGGGTTACATCCGCGACCACCTGGACCGGTTCGACAACGACGACCTGCACACCGTGACGATCTCGGTGGCCGCGCCGCCGCCGCACAAGGTGTGGGCGTCGGCGCAGGGTTTCCTGTTCCCGCTGCTGGCGGACTTCTGGCCACACGGCACGGTCGCGCAGGCCTTCGGGGTGTTCAACGAGGAAGCCGGCTACGCCAACCGTGGCACCTTCCTGATCGACCGCGACGGCACGATCCTGTTCGCCGACGAGGTCGGACCCGGGGAGGCGCGCGATGCCGCCCTGTGGGCGAAGGCGTTGGCGGCCGCGGAGTAGCGACGGTGGGCTGAGTCTAGGACCCCACTCTCCGCTGCCGATTCAGCCAATCCGTCACGGTCTGCACGAACCACTCCGGGCGTGACATGTGAATGTCGTGCCCGGCGTCGGCGACCTGCAACGTCGTGACATTCGGATTGCGGGCAGCGAACCGTTCGAGGTGCGGGAGCGGTGCGAAGAAGTCGTACTCGCCCGCGATCAGCAGTACCGGGCACTCGATCCGGTCGGCCCTCGACAAGCTCAGGTCGCCGCTGCGCGTGCGCAGGATCTCGGTGATCGCCGTGCCCTGACCTTGCACCATCGTGCGGGCGGTGTCCGCGCCGTAGGTGGCGATCATGTAGTCGCTGTAGTCCTTCAGCGGCGGGATCGGGTTGTCGATCAACTGGTTCATGGTGGCGACCACCTGTCCGTCCGGGTCGTTGAGTACGCCGGCCGCACCCCAGGTCAACACCGACCGGGCGATGGCGGGTGTGCTGGTGGCCATCACCAGCGCGATCTCGCCGCCGGTGCTCCAGCCGAGCAGATGCGCGGGCGCGGCGTCCAGGTGGCGCAGCAGTGCCGTGAAGGCTTCCGCGTCGTCCTCGTAGAAGCCGGTCGGATACCGGCGCGGGATCGGCTGGGAGCGGCCGGATCCGGGCAGGTCCGCGGCGATCACCCGGAATCCGTTCTCCGTCAGCGCGTTCCGCAGCGGAAGGTGCCCCTCGATGCGATCGCCGAAGCCGCCGAGCAAGAGAACCGTCTCGTCGCCCGGGCTCTCTTCGTAGTAGATGCGCGACGTCCCGTGTTCGAACCATGCCATGATTGCGCTCCTTCATATCTCGGCCCCGGTTCAACAGTTACGCTAGGATGTGAACTGCCACTAGTTCAGGAACTGAACCAGTGGTTTGGAGGCGTGGCGCATGTCGAAATACGGCCAGTTCTGCCCGGTTGCCCGCTCGCTGGAGATCCTGGGAGATCGCTGGACCTTGCTGATCCTGCGCGAGATGCTTGGTGGGGCAACGCATTTCAACGAACTGGAACGGGGACTGCCCGGCATCTCGCGGCCGTTGCTGGCCCAACGGCTCCGACGGTTGCAGCATGCCCAGGTGATCGACAAGCGCGGCGGCGGGACCGCCACCGAATACGTCCTCACCCAGGCAGGTGTCGAGTTGCAGGGCGTGATCGGCGCGTTGACGGTGTGGGGCGAAGCGTGGGCGTTCACCGAACCCAAACCGGACGAGCTCGACCCGGTGCTGCTGATGTGGTGGCTGCGCGGCGACGTGCGCCGCGATCGCCTGCCCAAGGAACGGACGGTCGTGCAGTACGACCTGCACACGCGGCGCCGGCGTGGGACGTTCTGGCTGGTGATGACCAGCGCAGACGTGAGTCTGTGTCTGACCGATCCCGGGTACGAGATCGACCTGCTGGTGACTGCCGACGTGACGACGATGTACAAGCTGTGGTGGGGGCTTATCAGCTACGACCAGGCGCGCGACGAATGCGGTGTCACCGTCGACGGGATACCGGCCATGGTGCGGCGCTATCCCGACCTGTTCACCTGGGGCGCGGCGCAGGGGATGAACTACGTCAAGGCGAATCGCGAGATGCGTGCCCGGGGGCAGGTGGTTGCCATGGAGAACCCGTTCCAGCCTCGCGTCTGAATCACCAACCACCGCTCTGACCTGGGATCATGCGCGGTGCGCGCAAAGGGATTCGAACCCCTGACCGCTGGTGTGTAAGACCAGAGCTCTACCGCTGAGCTATACGCGCCGGGGCGATCGTCGACCCACGGGATCGGTGAGCGCCAAGTCACGAATCTAGCGGGTCGGGCCGCTCGACCCCAAACCGGCCCACGACGACCGTCGCGAACAACTCGTCGGACGTCACCGTCGTGGCGGTCGCACCCGAGTGCGCCAGCGCGGCCTCCGTCAGCGGCGCCTGCCCTCGGCCCGTCTCGATGAGTACATGTCCGCCCGGTCGCAACCAGTCGGTCACCTCGTCGGCGATGCGGCGGTGGATGTCGATGCCCTCCGGGCCGCCATCGAGGGTGTGGCGCGGTTCGTGGTCGCGCGCCTCGGGCGGCATGAATGCGATCTCGTCGGTGGGCACATAGGGGGCGTTGGCGACGACCAGATCGGTGGCGCCGCGGAGACGGTCGGGCAGTGGCGAAAACAGGTCACCGCAGTAGACGTGCCCGCCCACGTCGACGAGATTGCGCGCGGCACAACGCACGGCGGTCGGGTCGACGTCGCAGGCGTGCAAATCGATGCCGGGCACCGCATGCGCGATCGCGAGCCCGATGGCCCCACTGCCGCAACACATGTCGACGACGGTCGCGCCCGGGCCGACGAGGCCGGCGGCCACCTCGACGAGGAACTGCGTGCGCTGCCGCGGGATGAACACGCCCGCCGCCACCTCAACCCGCAGACCCGCGAAGGACGTCCAGCCGACGATCACCTCGAGGGGAGTGCCGTCGAGTCGGCGGCTCACCAGCAGGTCGAGTTCGGCCTCGTCCCCGGCCTGTGTGACCAGCAGGTCCGCCTCGTCCTCAGCGAACACGCAGCCCGCGGACCGCAGGCGGGTTGCCGTGCGCGACAGCAGGTCCGGTGTTGCGATCACGGCGTGCCCGCGGCACGCCGATACCGCGCGGCCAGCTCGTCGTGATGTCGTGCGGCGGCTCGGCATTCGTCGATCAGGGCCGGGGGCTCGAGGACCGTGAAGTCGGCGTCGAACGCACGCAGCCACCGCGCGATCCCCACCAGGGAGGTGCTGTACAACGTCACGTCACACGCCCGGTCGTCGCCGGCCTCGACGGTGCCCCACGCGTCGTCGACCATGCCGGCCACCTGCTCGAGCGACGCGTGAATGCGGACCCGGGCCGACGCCTGCCGGTAGACCGCGCCGAGGCTGCGGGTCAGCAGACCGGTGGCGCCGCCCTCGGGCAGCTCCCGCGGGGTGAAACGCGGACCTGTCGGGGTCTTGGGTTCCATGCGGTCGACGCGGAACGATCGCCAATCCTCTCGCGCCAGGTCCCACCCGATCAGATACCACCGCAGTCCGCTGCGCACGAGTCGGTACGGTTCCACTTCGCGTCGGCCCCGATCGCCGTCGTTCTTCGTGTAGTCGAACCGAAGCCGTTCGGTGCGATGGCATGCCGTCGCGATCTCGGTGAGCACCTCGCCCGACACCGAGGTGCGGTGGTCGCGCGGTACCGCGTCCATGCTCAGGGCGTCGAGACGATGCCGCAGTCGTGACGGCATGACCTGCCGGAGTTTGGTCAGCGCGCCCGCCGACGCCTCGGCCATCCCGGCGACCGATCCGGTGGTGATCTCGTTGAGGCCCAGCGCGACGGCCAGGACCTCCTGGTCGTCGAGCAGCAACGGTGGCATCTCGGCGCCGGCCCCGAGCCGGTAGCCGCCACCCACACCGACGGTGGCCCCGACCGGATAGCCCAGTTCTCGCAGCTTGTCGATGTCGCGGCGCACCGTGCGGGTGGTGATGTCGAGTCGTTCAGCCAATTCGGCGCCCGACCACTCCCGGCGCGTCTGCAGCAGCGTCAGCATCGCCAGGAGTCGGGCCGAGGTTTCCAGCATGGCTCTCATCATGCCGGGTGTTGCGGACCATTGGTGTCCGCAATCGGTCAGTCCTTCGGCGCTCCGAGGTTGAGTTCGTCGGGGTGCGCGCCGACCCGCGAGCCACTGTCGAGCCCGTCGATCGCGGTCAGATCGTCGGCGTCGAGTTCGATGTCGAGCACGTCGATGTTCTGCGCGATCCGCTCCTCGTGGACGGATTTGGGGATGACGATGACGCCGTTCTGCAGGTGCCAGCGGATCATCACCTGCGCCGTCGACACGCCGTGCTTGTCGGCGATGGCCGTCAGGGTGGGCTCGCTGAGCAGGGTGTTCGGCTGTGAGTGCCGGCCCCAGCCCTGTCCACTGCCGCCAAGCGGGCTCCACGCCTGCACCGCGATACCCCGGTTGGCGCAGAACGCTCGCAACTCGTGCTGGGGCAGCCGCGGATGCAGCTCCACCTGGTTGACCGCCGGGGCCTGCCCGGTGGCATCGATGAGGGCGGTCAGGTGATGCGGTTCGAAGTTGGACACCCCGATCGAGGTGGCCTTGCCGGCATCGCGGATCTCGATGAGCGCCCGCCACGTGTCGATCATCCGGTCCCGGTTCTGCAGCGGCCAGTGAATCAGATACAGGTCGACGTGATCGAGGCCGAGGCGCCCGAGACTGGCGTCGATCGCCGCGAGCGTCCGGTCGTGGCCGTGGTCGGCGTTCCACAGTTTGGTCGTGACGTAGACCTCGGACCGGTCGACGCCGGACTCCGCGATGCCTTTCCCCACCGCCGCCTCGTTGCCGTATGCGGCGGCGGTGTCGACGTGCCGGTATCCGGCGGTGCCGACCGCGTAGCGCACCGCGCGTTCGGTGTCCGCGTCGTCGGCTTGCCACACACCCAATCCCAACTGGGGGATCAGTGCGCCGGAGTTGAGCTCGATGGTGGGGAGGTCGGGCTCATGAGTTCAGGCTAGTCATCGCTCATCCACAGGAGATCTGATGCGTGGGCGATGAGGTCGTATCCAGCCACTTTCCGTAGGCGTCGCCGCCGACTCGGGCGCGGAGCGCGCAGACGTCCGCTTCGGACTGCCCGGCCACGAGGTAGACCGCGTAGATCGGATAACCGTCGAGGCTCTGACGCAGCGACGGACAACTCTGATCGGTCCGCAGGTATGACGATCCCGGATACCGCGCGAGCAGGGCGGCGATCTCGGTCGCGTACGTGGCGGGCGACGTCGCATTGCCGACCACGACGATTCCCGTGCCGTCGCAGGCGGGACGCGATATCGGGGTCGACAGCCCCAGATCACCCGACCCGCGTGCCGGTGCGGTGACCGTGGGCGCCTCGGTGGTGGTGCCTGCGGTCCCGGTTGTCCCCGGTGGGACCGTCGAGGTCACCGTCTGGGTGGCCGTGCTGATGACCGCCTGCTCCCTCGTCGTGTCGGTGGCCACCTGCCGAGCCGATGAATCGGTCTCCGACGTGGACGGCCGGCCGATCAACCACCATCCGACCCCCGCCAGGGCGACCGCCAGCGCGACGAGTACGACGACGACCGGCAATGAGATGCCCGAGCGCGGCCCGCGGACGATCTGGTGGGCTTCGTCGACCGACGTACCGGTTCGCGGCACCGCGATCTGCGTGGTCGCCCATTGCTCGTCGGGAGTGCGAACTGTCGGCGCCGGGCGACCCGCGGCCACCGACTGAGCGTCGGTGATCAGATCCCGGGCGCTGCGGTATCGGAGGGTCGGGTCCTTGGACAGGCCACGGTGGATGACGCGGTCGAGCGGTGAGGGGAGCGTGGGGGCGGGCGCATGGAGTTGCGCGGCGATCAACTGCTCCACCGACGTGGCATGGAACGGCTGACGACCGGACAGCATTTCGTACAGAACGCAGGTGAGACTGTAGATGTCGGAGGCCGGACCTTCCGGGTTCGGGCCGAATCGCTCCGGGGCCATATACGCCATGGACCCGATGGCCGCTCCGGCCGTCGTCAGCCGTGGATCGGTGACGCCCTGGGCCAGACCGAAGTCGACGAGATACGCGAAATCATTGCGGTCCACGATGATGTTGTCCGGCTTCACATCCCGGTGGACCAGCCCGTGGGCATGGGCTGAGTCCAGAGCATCGCCGACTTGTTGGAGGATGTTCAGTGCACGCCCTTGGGTAAGGGGTCCGTCCCGATCGATCAGTTCGCGGAGATTCCGGCCTTCGACGAGGCGCATGTCGATGAACAGCAGTCCGTCGACTTCGCCCCAATCATGGATGGGAATGACGTGCGGGTCGGTCAGGCGGGCGGCGGTCTGGGACTCACGCATGAACCGGCTCCGGAAGCCGGAGTCCCCGGCCAGCCCGGGGTTCAGCAGCTTCAGTGCGACGATCCGGTCACGTCGGGTGTCCTTGGCGCGGTACACCTGTCCCATGCCGCCACGACCGATCAACTCGATCAGGTCGTAGTCGCCGACCCTGGTTCCGCTGCGGTCGTCGGCACCGGGCACTCAGATCCCCCTCGGATGCAGCCAGAAGAACCGCCAGATCACCTGTGCGACCGGAAGGCCGACGGCCTCGGGCCACTGGTGGGTGCCGCCGTCGATGCGATAGTGCACCACCTCGCGGCCGGTCGCCGCGCACAGCGGCCAGTCGAGACGCGTGGCCGTGAGATTGGCCGGTATCGCGATCGGGGTCGGAACACAGCCGGCCCGGGTGATCCACCGGTTCAACCACGCGTCGACGGGCAGATAGCGCGCGCCGAAACGGACACCGCCCCGGTAGTGGATGACGCGGTCGGCGGTCCCGTGAAAGTCGATGAGCGAGATAGGCTGTGGTGCGGCACATTTCGTTGCATATGGCGAGTAGTACGCGGCGCTGACCGTGGCGAACGCGGCGAACGGCCACGGCATCCGGCAGGCGAGCATGCCCACGAAGCCACCCCCGTTGGATCGGCCGACCACGGACACCCGGTTCGGATCGACGCACTCGCGCGCGGCGACGCTGGTCAGGACCGCCCGGGTGAACGCCAGGTCGTCGGCACGCGGCGAGGAGTACGGCGCACCCTGCCACGACGTCTTGCCGTCGGTTCCTCGTAACCCGTTCGGATAGACCACGATCGCCGGAAGATCGGACAGGCCGGTGTACCGCTCGAACGTCGCGGCGGCCTCGTCGTGTCCGTGGAACGCGAGGATCAGCGGAACCCGGGCGGTCCCGCTGTACCCTGCGGGCAGATGTATCCGGTATGTCCGCTGGAGGCCGTGCACGTCGACCGAACGGACCATGCTGCGGCCGGACGCGCCGCCGGACCCCGACGACCCCGTCGAACCGAACGGGTCGGCCGATCCCGACGACCCGAGCAGACCCGTCCCATCCAGCGAACTGGTGCCGCACGCCGGGGTGGCGTGAGCCCGGACCACCGACATCGGCGACAACCACAGAGCGACGATCGACAGCAACGCAACCCACAGGTATCCGAGCGTGTTCCGTCGGCGTCGGTGATCATCGCGCCGGTGGGTCACCGGCTCAGCGTAGTGCCAAAGTCGCGTCGGCGAGGGCGCCGATCTGGGATTCTCGGTGATGTGCCAGCGGTATTCATCAGCGCGCGCGAGGGGTTTCGACACGGCCGCTCCTTCGTCGCGGCCTGCTCAACCGGCGGGGGAGACGCCTCCTTCGCGGCTGGCTCGGTTGGCGGGGGTGGTGGTTCGGTGGCGGCTGGTTCGGTTGGTGGGGGTGGTGGTTCGGTGGCGGCCGGTTCAGCCGGCGGGGGAGTCCGCTCGGTGGTCGCGCAGGTCGTCGTCGCGGTGATTGTGGTGATCGCGCTCGGGGTGCTCGCGACGCCTCAGGTCGCGGCAGCCCCCGCCCCACACCGCGACCCCCGGACACCGGCCGCGTTGCCGGCCGGATTTCTGTGGGGCGTCTCGTCCTCGGGCTTCCAGAGCGAGGGCTTCTCACCCGACAGCAACTGGTCGCGCTACGTCGCAG
This sequence comes from Gordonia sp. NPDC003424, assembly GCF_053588655.1. Classification (NCBI taxonomy): domain Bacteria; kingdom Bacillati; phylum Actinomycetota; class Actinomycetes; order Mycobacteriales; family Gordoniaceae; genus Gordonia; species Gordonia sp. NPDC003424. The sequence continues at coordinate 307,127 of NZ_JBSFQJ010000003.1, read as the reverse complement.
CGGGCCGGACCGACGACAAGGTGGGCACCTCGGTCGACTTCCGGCATCGCTTCCGCGACGACATCGCGCTGGCGGCGCGCCTGGGCATGAAGGTCTACCGGGTCGGCATCGAATGGGCGCGGATCGAGCCCCGCGACGGCGTGGTCGACCGGACCGAACTGGCCTACTACGACGCGGTGATCGCGGCGATCACCGCCGCCGGCATGCGGCCGATGATCACCCTCGATCACTGGGTGTACCCGGGCTGGGTCGCCTCCCGCGGCGGCTGGGCCGATCCGGCGACGCCGCGTCTGTGGCTTCGCAACGCCCGTCGCGTCGTCGACCGCTACACGCGGTACCACCCGCTGTGGATCACCGTCAACGAACCGATGTTCTACGCGGTGCAGGAGATCCGGATGGGCGCACTGCCGCCGGGCGCGCTGCCCGTGATGCTGGATCGGCTGGTGAGTGTGCACCGCGCGATCTACCACCACATCCACGGTCTCGACCCGAGGGCCATGGTGTCGTCCAATGTGGCGTACGTGCCGACCGTCGAACCCGTACTCGACTCGCAGTTCCTCGACCGGATCGCCGGCACACTCGACTTCGTCGGCTTCGATTACTACTACTCGATCTCGCCCGGCAACCTGAATGCCTGGCACGCGATCACCGGCCGGCCCTGGCTGGCCCCGGTCTCGGCGGACGGGCTGTATTACGCGTTGCGCCTGTACGCACGCCGCTATCCGGGTAAGCCGGTTTACGTCGTCGAATCGGGGATGCCCACCGAGAACGGTGCGCCCCGGACGGATGGATACCGCCGCGGCGATCACCTGCGCGACCTCGTCTACTGGATGCAACGTGCGCGCGGCGACGGCGTCGACGTGATCGGCTACAACTACTGGAGTCTCACCGACAACTACGAATGGGGAAGCTACACACCACGATTCGGGCTCTACACGGTCGACGTCAAATCCGATCGCACGTTGACGCGGCGACCGACCGACGCCGTCGCGGCCTATCGTGGCATCACCGCCGGCAACGGCGTCCCGCCCACCTACCGACCCACCCGTCCGCCCGAGGTCTGTTCCCTCGTCGCGGCACCCACGAGTTGTCTGGAGCCCGTCCGATGAGCCACACGTCCCTGCCCGTCACGCCGATCGTCGACGCCCTCACCGACGAGTGGGCTGCGCTCGACTCCCTCGCGGACTCCCTGACCGACGAGCAGTGGGCGGGCCCGTCGGTGCTGCCGGGGTGGAGCAACGCCGATGTGCTGGCCCACATCATCGGCACCGAGAGCCTCCTCGCCGGCCGTGATGTCGAGGCGCGACGTGACGTCGCGGCCCTCGATCACGTCCGGAACCCGATCGGCGAGCTCAACGAACGGTGGCTCGATCATTTCCGCGGCCGGCCGCGGGCCGACGTGATGGCCGCCTATCGCGAAATCATCGGTGTGCGCACAGATTCCCTTCGCGCGATGAAGCAGGCGGAGTTCGATGCCGACGCCATGACACCGGCCGGACCCGACACCTACGGCAGGTTCATGCGCATCCGCATCTTCGACTGCTGGATGCACGAGATCGACATCCGGGACAGCACCGACGGGTCGTCGCCGAGAGGGGTCGCGCCGACCGACTGGGCGCTCGCCGAGATAGCGGCGTCGATGCCGTTCGTCATCGGCAAACGCGCCCGCACGCCGAGCGGCACGTCGGTGCTGCTGCGGATCGGCGGACCCGCGCCCCGCGACATCCGCATCGTGGTGGCCGATCGGGCCGCGGCCGTGGATGGCTTCCCCGACGGCGACGAGAGCGCCGACGTCGCACTTTCGCTCGACGCCGTCGATCTGGCGCGTCTGGTCGGCGGACGTCGGACCGCGAACCCCGGGCGGGTACGGATCGACGGGGACCAGGCGATCGGGTCGGCGATCGTCGACAACCTCGCGTACGTCATCTGATTGGAATTCGTGTGCGAGGAATTGTTGGGTGCTGACAAACGCGTCATTCAGTTGAGAGAAGAAGCTGTCCTCCGAACGGACGACCGGCGACGCGAACGGATCCCGATTGCCCCGGATCGGCGATGCGATTCGACCGGGTGGCCGCGCCGGAGGTCGAGGTAGCGGAGACCTTGCGTCGGGAGGGCTGGCGCGCCTATACTCGAACACATGTTCGAGGGGGAGATTTCCGGAGGCGAGGTTCCGGAGGCAGAGGTGGTTGCCGCCTATCGGGATCTCGAGGCGGCGCTCGATCGGATCGCCGCTCTGGATACCACCCCGGCCACCGATGCGGAGGTGCTCGATGCGGCGGCCCGTCATGAGCATGTCGCGCGCCGCATGTACGCGATGGGGTTGCGGCGCATCGCTGATGTGTCCGACCGTGACGCCCACAAATCCTTGGGGAAGCGGTCGCTGTCGAACTATCTGACCAGCGAATTGCGGATCACCGACCCGAAGCGGCGGCTGCGGCACATGGTGGCGTTGATGCGCTGGCATTCGCTGCACGGTGATCTGCTCGACCCCCAGTGCCCGAACCTCGCGGCGGCCGCGGCGGAGGGGGCGGTCGGCCCGGAGCACATCCACACCGTGCTCGACACCCTCGACCGCATCCCGTCGGCGGTGTCGGCGCAGGAGAAGACGACCGCCGAGGCGATGATGGCCGATTTCGCCCGCGGTCTGGAACCCGCGGCCCTGGCCAAGGCGGGTGCCCGCATCCTCGATCACCTCGATCCCGACGGGCAGGTCACCGACGAGCGGGATCGCGCATTCCAGCGCGGCCTGACCGTCGGGAAACAAGATGCCCGGTTGATGAGCAAGCTGACCGCGACCCTGGACCCGATGACCCGGGCGATGCTCGACGTCGTACTGGCCGCCTGGGCCGCACCCGGGATGAACAACCCCGACGACACCCAGTCCCCGGGCGGCAGTGCCGACGACATCGACGATCGGGCGCTGGCCGAGGCCGCCTCGAGGGATCGCCGCTCGGACTCGCAACGCAAACACGACGCGTTCTCCGCGCTGCTGAAAGCGGTGCTCGACGGCGGGTTGTTGGGTGCCTCGCATCGCGGGTTGCCGCCGCATCTGATCGTCAAGATCAGCGAGGCCGACCTGCGGGAGCGGGCCGGGGTCGCCGAGACCGCCACCGGGGCGGTGGTACCGATCCGCGATGTCATCGACATGGCCGCCCGGGCACAACAGCATCTGGCGGTGTTCGAGGGTCACAGCGCTCAGATCCTGTATCTGGGACGGGCCAAGCGGTTGGCCAATCAATCCCAACGGTTCGCACTGTTCGCCGCCCACGGCGACGGGTGCAGCGCCCCGGATTGTGATCAGCCGTTCACCCACACCGAAGCCCACCATGCCCACCGGGAGTGGCGCGACGGTGGTCTGACCGATGTCATCGATCTGGCCCCGGCGTGTCCGAGACACAACCGGATGGTCGGGGACAGGCCCGGGCAGTTCAGTACCCACCTGGTGGCCGACGGTCCCGATGCCGGCGGGGTGGCCTGGACCCTCAACGGCGACGGGACCGGCCCGCCGAACCCGCCGCTCATCAACCGCACCCGCCAGATCGGGGAGATGATCGCCGCCTACCGGCGCGGAGAACGGATGACCGCCACCCCACGCGGTCCGACCCCGCACGGCACCCACGACACCCGGCCACCACCGGAACGCCGCCGCGTGCCCCGCCTGATCGCCACCGGATGGTCGGTCACCCGACTCGACCCGACCACCCTGCAACCCGCCGGCTGACCACGCACAGCGACGACACCCCGAGTCCCACCAGGGACATCGGGGCAGTCGTCCTGCCTTGCCTCTGTATCTACTGCTCTACTGGTCGTCGACGACCGCGCCGGAACCGAACTCGCGGGCTCGGCGTCCGGCCAGCATCTGCGCGGGCTGCGGGTCGCTCAGCAATGTGCGCACCAGTTCGGGGGTGTCCTCGACAGGGCGATCGCTGGCGGCGAGAACCAGGTTCCCGGTCCTGCGGCCTTTGAGCATCGCCGCATCGGCGATCACCGCCACATTCTCGAAAACCGAAGCGGCCGTGGCGACTTCGGCTCGGGCAACGGTCAGGTTCCGGTTGTCACCGCAGTTGGCCAGGTACAGCCCGCCCGGCGCCAGCACCTGCCGCACCCGGCGGACGAAGCCCGCGGTGGTCAGATGCTTCGGCGTGCGAGCCCCGACAAACGCATCCCGGATGACGACGTCACGCGTGTGCTCGGTCAGCGAGCTCACCACCTCCCGTGCGTCGCCGACCCGGATACGTAGCCGTGGCGCCCGTGGCAGATCGAACCACTCGCGGGCCAGGCGGGCGAGCTCACCGTCGATCTCGACGGCCACCTGCCGCGCGTTCGGATAGGTCGCCGCGAGGTATCGGGGGAGCGCGCACGCCGCCGCGCCGAGGTGGAGTACGCGCAGCGGTTCGGCACGGTCGAACCGATCCGCCATCACGGCCGCCATCTGTCGCATGTACTCGAAATCGAGCAACCCGGGATCGGTGTGGAGGTAGGAGCTCTGCGCGCCGTTGATGGTCAGCAACCATCCGCCCGCCACGGGGTCGCGGGCGAGTTCGGCGATACCGGTGTCGATGCGGTAGGTGCCCGGGACGGGCTCGGGGCGGGTTCTGGCCATCAGCGCACGAGTCTACGATCGCCTCGTGCCCCGTTCCTGTCGACCCGCGCCTCGGCACGCCGCGGTCGCCGCCGGCCTGCTGACCGGCTATGCCGCCGACCTTCTCCTCGGCGACCCGGCCCGATGGCACCCGGTGGCCGGCCTCGGTCGCACCATCGGCGTCGTCGAGCGGCTGACCTACCGCGATTCCCGAAGCGCGGGAGCACTGTTCACCACGGCGTGCGTCGGTGCCGCGGCCGGCGCGGGCCTGCTCGCACAGCGCACGGTGAGCGCACCGATGCTCGCGACGCTGACCGCGGCGACCACGTGGTCGGTCCTCGGCGGGACGACGCTGACCCGCGTCGGATCCGCGGTCGCCGACGACCTCGACGCGGGTGACCTCGAGGCGGCCCGCCGCCTCGTCCCGAGCCTGTGCGGCCGCGATCCCGAGGCCCTCGACGGTCCGGGCATCGCGCGTGCCGCCCTCGAGTCAGTCGCGGAGAACACCTCGGACGCCACGGTGGCGCCGCTGCTGTGGGGCGCCGCCGCGGGGCCGGCAGGTCTGCTGGCGTACCGCACCGTGAACACGCTGGACGCCATGGTCGGCTACCGCAACACCCGATACACCCGTTTCGGATGGGCATCGGCCCGCCTCGACGACGCGGTGAACCTCGCACCTGCGCGGTTCACCGGGGTGCTCGTCGCCGCTCTCGCTCGAGCGCCGAAGCGGGCGGCGGCCGCGTGGCGACGCGACGCGCACCGTCACCCGAGCCCGAACGCCGGGGTCGTCGAGGCGAGTTTCGCCGGGGCGCTCGGCGTGACCCTGGGTGGGCGCACCGAATACCCGCACGGCGTCGAGGAGCGGCCACGCCTCGGGAGCGGACCCGCGCCGACGGCCGCCGATCTGCGTGCCGCCGCGACGTTGTCTGGCCGGGTGCAGATGGCTGCCGCCCTCACCGCAGCCGGTATCGCCATGATGCTCGGCGGCGTACGCCGAACCGAACCGCGGCGCCGAACCGAACCGAGGCGCCCAACCGCATACCGGCGCCTCAGCCGCCGTAGCGCTCGGTGAGCTTCGCGCGGACGTCGTCCGAGGTGCCCGCCACGTCGGGCGCGTGGCCGATCTGACCGCGTTGCCGTGACCCCGACGCCGCCCCGGCGTCACGCAGGTCTGCCCGGACGCGGTCGCGCCGTTTCTCCGGCGGCGCGTTCTCGTCGTCGGGGGACGACCCATCGCCGTCCGACTGCCGCTTGGCGTTGCGTCGCTGTTTGATCTCCGAGTAGATGAAGTACGCCGCGCCGAGCGGGGCCATGATGCCGAACGCCAGCCACTGCAGGCCGTAGGACAGGTAGGGGCCGGATTCCAGTTGAGGGAGTGGGATCTCGCCGAGCGAGCCCGGCTGTCCGGGGGAGAGCTGCAGGTAGAACGGGTCCAGGGCGACACCCACCGCACGGCCCGCCTCCGCGGGATCGATCGTGTACACGGCGAGGGCGCCGGCCTCCGAGTGGGCGCCCCGGCCGGGGGTGGTGCCCTCGCTCTTGCGGATGCGCGCCGAGATGGTCGTGTCCTCGGCCGGTGCCGAAGGCACGTCGGGGATCGCCCCCTGTTCCGGCCGCACGTATCCACGGTCGACGAGCACGGTCCGGGCTGTCCCGTCGACGACGAACGGGGTCAGCACCTCGATCGCGGGTTGCTCGTCGACCGACCGCAGACGCACCAGGACCTGCTTGTCCGGCAGATAGTGGCCGGCCAGCGTGACCTCCCGCCACTCCGTGGAGGGGTCGAACGCGGCGCCGGTGGGCGCGATCGCGGCGATCGGTGCCGCGCCGGTGTTCATCGCGGTCTTGATCAGCTGGTTGCGTTCCTCGGTCGCCGAGTTCTTGCCCAACTGCCACGGCGCCAGAACGTAGAAGCACATCGCGGCGAATGCGACGACGACCACGCCCAGGACGATCCACCCGGGGCGCAGGAACGTTCGCACCACATGCACCCTTCAACGGTACCCAGCCGGACCGCTGTCCCTCCGCCAGGCCAGGTACCGTGGGGTCAATGCGAGATTTCCTCTGCCGCAAATGCGGTCAACGCCTGTCCTTCGAAAACAGCCTGTGCCTGCATTGCAAGAGCGCCCTCGGCTTCTGGCTGCCCACCCGAACGATCTACGTCCTCGACGACGAGGGTCGAGCCGAGGTGGACGGCCAGCTGACCGAACGGTGTGCGAACAACCAAGTGGCCCAGTGTAATTGGCTGGTCGCGTGGACCGGGGTGTCGACGCTGTGCGAGTCGTGCCGACTGACCCGGACCCGCCCGGCGGACGACGACGCCACCGCGCTCCCCGAGTTCGGCCGTGCCGAGACCGCCAAACGCCGGCTGGTCCTCGAACTCGCCGAACTCGGTCTGCCCATCATCGGCCGCGAGGAGAACCCGGCCACCGGTCTCGCGTTCGACCTGTTGTCGAGTGCGCACGAACAGGTCATCACCGGGCACGCCGACGGGGTCATCACCCTCGACCTCGCCGAGGGCGACGACGTCCATCGTGAACAGATGCGCGTCGAACTCGACGAGCCGTACCGGACGCTGCTCGGACACTTCCGTCACGAGGTCGGGCACTTCTACCAGATGGCGATCGTCGACGAGGCCGCCCGCCCGGGGTTCGAGGAGTTGTTCGGCAATCCCGACGACGACTATCAAGCCGCCCTCGATCGGCACTACTCGGAGGGTGCGCCCGTGGGATGGGACCAGAATTACGTCTCCTCATACGCGACGATGCATCCCGCCGAGGACTTCGCCGAGACCTTCGCGCACTATCTGCACATCCGGGACACGCTGGACACCGCGGCCGCGTTCGCGATGGCCCCCGCCGGATCAACCCTCGACAGTGAACTGCCGGGCGATGTCGGGTTCGGTCGCATCGTCGAGTGGTGGTTGCCGCTCTCGTGGTCGCTGAACCAGATCAACCGGTCGATGGGGCATCCGGACCTGTACCCGTTCGTGCTGCCCGACCATGTGCTGGAGAAGATGCGCTACGTGCACAACCTCGTCGCGCCGTCCTGACCGTCAGCCCTCGCCGAGCGCTTCGCGCACCCACGCCAGCAGACCGGGGACGGCCGCCTCGATCTGCCGGCGGGTGAGCGCGAAGTCGTCGCCGGTGCCGTAATACGGGTCGTTGAGGTCGAGGTCGTCGGGACCGGCGTCCGGGTCGAAGCTGCGCAGCAGACGGACCCGGTCGCCGAGGCGCTTGCGGTCGAGCTCACGCACGTGCCCGGTGTCCATCGCCACCAGCAGGTCGGCGTCGAAATGCTCGGGGGAGAGCTGGGCGGCGACGTGGTTGTCCGAATAGCCGTGGGCCAGCAGCTCGGTGCGGGCACGATTGTCGGCGGGCTCGCCGACATGCCAGCCGCCCGTCGCGGCGCTCGTCACCCGGACCCGCTCGCTCAGGCCGGCGTCGTCGACGGCGGCCCGGAAAATGTTCTGTGCCATGGGCGACCGGCAGATGTTGCCGGTGCACACGAAGCACACGTGTAGTTGATCAGACACCCAAAACCTCGCGCAGATCCGCAACCGAGTCGACGGTCCACGACGCCGCCTCGTCCTCCCCATGCAGAGCGTAACCCCATCTGACCAGGATCGCTGGTATGCCGAATCGGGCGGCTCCCTCGACATCGTGAGATCGGTCGCCGATCATCACCACCGGCGCCGAGGTCACACGGCCATCGGTGTCGGCGGTCACGCCGAGCCCGTCGAGCGCGTGCGCGATCACGTCCGATTTGGCGCGCCGCGAGCTGTCGTCGCTGGCGCCCGCGATGACCGCGAAGTTCTGGGCCAGCCCGAAGTGTTCGAGGATGATCCGGGCGGTGGTCTGGTTCTTCGACGTCGCGACGGCCAGGGTGCGGCCCGCGGCGGTCAGATCGGCAAGCAGCTCACCCATGCCGTCGAACACCGAGTTCTCCAGCCATCCGACCTCGGTGTAGCGCTCCCGATAGGCGCGCATCGCCGCGTCGGCGGTGGGGCGGTCGAGGCCCAGCCCGATCAACGTGTCGATCATCGGCGGGCCGGCGATCCCCGCCACCACATCGGGGTCGGGCTCGGGGGCGCCGACGGCGGCCAGCGCGTGCCGGAAGCTGTTGGCGATCCCCGCGAAACTGTCGGTGATGGTTCCGTCGAGATCCACGAGCAACCGGGTCGACGGGTCGGTCGGATCGGGATGGGTGGTGGCGTCGTCCGGGATATCGGTCGTTTCGGTCACGGTTCTATCGTGCACGTAATCTGATGATCTATGACATCGGGGCTGCACGAGCGGGACCGGCACGGCGACATCGACGCCGAACCGGGGCTCGTCGACTTCGCGGTGAACGTCCGCGGCGGGCCGCCGGAGTTCTTGCGTGCGGCGCTCGCCGCCCGGCTCGACGATCTCGCCGCCTATCCGTCGGTGCGCGACGAGGCGCGGGCCGTGGCGGCCATCGCCGACGCACACGACCGCCGCACCGACGAGGTGTTGCTGCTCGCCGGCGCCGCCGAGGGATTCGAACTCCTGCCCCGACTGGGACCGGCACGGGCCGCGCTCGTCCAGCCGTCGTTCACCGAACCCGAACTCGCCCTGCGCGCCGCCGGCATCCCGATCACCGACGTCGTCCTGCCGCCGCCGTGGCGACTGGAGCCGCGGCTGGTGCCCGACGATGCCGACCTGGTGGTCGTCGGCAATCCCACCAACCCGACGTCGGTACTGCACCCGACCGAACGGATCCGCCGGCTGCGCCGCCCGGGACGCATCGTGGTGGTCGACGAGGCCTTCGCCGACATCACCGTCGACCCGGTGAGCGGCCGATCCGAACCGGCCTCGCTGGCATCCTCCGCCGACGACGACATCATCGTGATCCGCAGCGTGACAAAGACATTCGGGCTTGCCGGATTGCGCGCCGGTTATCTGCTGGCGCATCCGGACCTCATCGGGCGACTGACCCGGGGCCGGCGGCCGTGGGCGCTGGGCACGCTGGCGCTGACCGCGCTGGCCGAATGCGCCGGGCCGGCCGGGCAGCGGTACGCGCATGAGCAGGCCGGCATCGTCGCGGCCGACCGCGCCCGGCTGGTCGCGCAGTTGCACGCCGCGGGCATCGAGGTGTGTGCGGCGCCGCAGTCGTCGTACGTGCTGATCGCCGTGCCGCAGGCCCTCGAGATCAAGCGGCTGTTGCGCGACAAGGGGTTCGCGGTCCGCAGTGCCGCGAACTTCGTCGGCCTCGACGACCGCCACCTGCGGATCGCGGTGCGGGATCCGCACACCACACAGACGCTGGTCGATGCCATCGTCGCGGCACGAGAGGAGATCGGGATATGACGGTCCGGCTGTCGGAGCTGATACAGATGCTCGACGACGCCTATCCGCCACGCCTGGCCGAGCCCTGGGACTCGGTGGGCCTGGTGTGCGGCGATCCGGCGGACCCGGTGTCGTCGGTGCTGGTGTGCGTCGACGTGACCGACGAGGTCGTCGATGCCGCGGTGGAGTCCGGTGCGGGCCTGATCCTCGCCCACCACCCGCTCCTGCTGCGCGGCGTCGGCTCGGTGGCCGCCGACACCGCGAAGGGCCGCATCATCCATCGCCTCATCCGGTCGGGCGTCGCGCTGTTCACCGCGCACACCAACGCCGACAGCGCCCGCCCTGGTGTCTCCGACGCACTCGCCGATGCCCTCGGGGTACTCGACACCGTCCCCATCGAGCCGAAACCGGTTGCGCCGATGGACAAATGGGTGGTGATGGTGCCCGAGGGCAACGCCGAACAGGTCAGCGAGGCGATGTTCGCGGCCGGCGCCGGCGCGATCGGCGAGTACCGCGACTGCTGCTGGTCGGTGGTGGGTACGGGGCAGTTCCTCGCCCAGGCCGACGCCAACCCGGCCATCGGGACCATCGGCGAACTCGCCCGGGTCGACGAGGACCGCGTCGAGATGGTCGCCGCCCGTCCGTTGCGCCGCACGGTGCTGGCCGCCCTGCGCGATTCGCACCCGTACGAGGAGCCGGCCTTCGACATCCTCGAACTCGCCGACCTCGACAGCGATCTCGGCCTCGGCCGGATCGGCCGGCTGGCGCGGCCGATCACCGTCGCGGAGTTCACCGAACATGCCGCACAGCAGTTGCGCAGCCCGTGGGGCGTGCGCGCCGCCGGCGACCCGGATCAGCTCGTGGAGACCGTCGCCGTCTGCGGCGGGGCCGGCGACTCGCTGCTCGACGCGGTCGCCGCGGCCGGCGCCGACCTCTATCTCACCGGGGATCTGCGGCATCACCCCGTCGACGAGGCCCGTCGCCGCGGCTCTCCGGTGCTGGTCGACGCGGGCCACTGGGCCACCGAATTCCCGTGGTGCGCGCAGGCCGCGGCGCTGTTGACGGAATCGGCGGGGGTGTCGGCGACGGTGTACTCGACACCGACCGATCCGTTCCGGGTCGTCGCGTACGGTTGACGCGAGAACAACCCGAAAAACAACACAGTGTGACGCGGAGGTGGCGAGAGTGAACGTGGATCCCGGGATGCAGCGGGTCCTGCTGGACGTGGCCGACGCCGACGCCGAACTCGTCCGGCTCGACCATCGCGGGAAGAACCTGGCGGAGGACGCCGAGATCGGCGAGCTGGAACGCAAGATCGACACCGCCCGCGACGACCTGGTCCGCGCCGAGATCTCCGCGGAAGATCTGACCCGCGAATACCGCCGCATCGACGGCGAGGTCACCGGCATGGCCGCGCGCGAGGCCAAGGACTCGGCGCTGCTGACCGCCGGTGGGCTGGCCGCCAAGGCACTGTCCGAGCTGCAGCACGAGCTGACCGGACTCGCCCGGCGGCGCGGTGTGCTCGAGGACGATCTGCTCGCCATCATGGAGCAGCAGGAGGCCGTCGGCGCCGAACAGCAGCGGGCCGCCGCCACCATCGAACACCTCAGCTCCGAGTTGGCCGCCACCCGCGAACGACGCACCGCGGCCGCCGACACCATCACCGCCGACCGGGCCGTCGTGGCCGCCCGACGGGACACCCTGGCCGGTGAGATCACGCCGGAACTGCTTGCGGTGTACGACAAACAGCGCGTCGGCGGGCGTGTCGGCGCCGGCCTGCTGCGCGCCCGGCGGTGCGGGGCGTGCCGGATGGAACTCGACCGCGGCACGCTGGCGTCGATCGCCGCGCAACCGGCCGACGTCGTGGTGCGGTGCGAGGAGTGCGGCGCGATCCTGGTGCGCACCGCCGAGTCGGGGCTGTAACCGGTGACGTCGACGGCTGCGCCGACCTGGCAGGGACAGCGCTTGGCGCCGACCCGGCTGGTGCTGCTGCGCCACGGGCAGACGCCCTTGTCGGTCGAGCGCCGCTACTCCGGGCGGGGCAATCCCGCGCTCACCGATCTCGGCCTGCAGCAGGCCAAGGGCGCCGCCGAACGGCTCGGCGCGGACACCGGCATCGGCGCCGTCGTCTCGTCCCCGCTGCAGCGGGCCACGGCCACCGCCGAAGCCGTCGCCGACCGGCTGGGCATCGAGGTCGAGATCGACGACGGGTTCATCGAGGCCGACTTCGGCGACTGGGAGGGCCTCACGTTCACCGAAGCCGCGCGGCGTGACCCGGACCTGCATCGCCGGTGGCTCGGCGACATCGAGGTCCCCACACCCGGCGGGGAGAGCTTCGCGCAGGTCGCCGACCGCGTACTCGAGGCGAAAGACCAACTACTGCAACGCTATCCGGGACAGACCGTCCTGGTGGTGTCACATGTGACGCCGATCAAGACGCTACTGCGCGACGCCCTGCGCAGCGGCCCGGAACTCCTCTTCCGGCTGCATCTGGACCTGGCGTCGATATCGATCGCCGAGTTCTACCCCGACGGCGGGTCGGTGGTCCGGCTGGTCAACGACACCGGTCATCTATCCTGAACGGGCGAACGAGTCGGCCGGGCGGCCGCGGCGCGCGGAACGGTCCGGGTCACCGGGCACGCCGATCGCCGAGGAAAGTCCGGACTCCGAAGAGCAGGGTGGTTGTCAACGGCAACCCGGGGTGACCCGCGGGACAGTGCCACAGAGAACAGACCGCCGCCACGACCTGCGTCGGGGCGGTAAGGGTGAAACGGTGCGGTAAGAGCGCACCAGCGACGCGGGTGACCGCGCCGGCTTGGTAAACCCCACCCGGAGCAAGGCCGAAGCGTGCACCCGGAGCGATCCGGGAGTGCACGTGCGCGGGTGTTCGAGGGCTGCTCGCCCGAGCCCGCGGGTGGGCCGCTCGAGGTACCCGGCGACGGGCTACCCAGATGGATGGTCGCCACCGGCGTCGCGGTTCACCGCGACGCCGGGACAGGATCCGGCTTACACGCCGACTCGTTCGCCCATCGGCCGGCCCCGGTCTCGATAGGGTCGGTGGGGTGCAACGGATTCTGTCGGCACCCGATATCGACTTCGACGCCATCCGCACCCAACTCGGGATCAGCGAGGATTACGGGGCGGCGGCCCAGGACGAGGCCGATCACCCCGTCGACCGGTATGCGGACGAGCGGGAGGACCGGACCGACCTGCCGGTGGTGACGATCGACCCGCCGTCGTCGATGGATCTCGACCAGGCGGTGTACCTGGCCGCCGACGACGACGGCTTCCTGGTGCACTACGCGATCGCCGACGTCGCCGCCCTTGTGCCGCCGGAGGGTGCGCTGGATTCCGAGAGTCGGCGCCGGGGCACCACGATCTACTTCCCGGACCGCTCGGTGCCACTGCATCCGCGGTCGTTGTCGGAGGGTGCCGGGTCGTTGCTGCCCGATCAGACGCGGCCGTGCGTGTTGTGGACCATCCGCGTCCACCCCGACGGCTCGACGGGGGATGTCGCGGTGCGGCGGTCGACGGTCCGCTCGGTCGCCAAGCTCAGCTACGCCGGCGTGTCCGACGACGCGGCCGCCGGACGGTTGCATCCGTCGATCACCGCGCTGCCGGCGTTCGGTGAGTTGCGGCGTCGGGTAGCGCTCGGCCGTGGCGCCGTCGAACTCGACCTGCCGGATCAGGAGGTCGTCCGCGGCGACGGCGGCTGGCATCTCGCGCTCGCGCCGCACACCCCGGCCGACATGTGGAACTCGCAGCTGTCGCTGCTCACCGGGATGGCTGCGGGAGCGATCATGGCCGCGGCGGGAGTCGGGCTGCTGCGGACGCTGCCGCCCGCGGACCCCGCGTCGGTGGCGGGCCTGCGGACCGCCGCACACACGCTCGGGGTGGCCTGGCCCGACGGGGTCACCGTCGGGCAGTTCCTGGCGAGCCTGCCGCCGGATCACCCGAGCACCCTGGCGCTGATGTCGCTGGGTGCGACACTCATGCGTGGCGCCGATTACCTCGCCTTCGGGGTCGGCGATCCATCGGCCCCGGCGGACCCATCGGCCGCGCCCGCCCCGCCGGCCCCGCCGCCCCCACCCGCCCCGCCGCCCGCGCCGACGAAGATGCGGCACGCCGCGATCGGCGGCGTGTACGCGCACGTGACCGCGCCGCTGCGGCGCCTCGGCGATCGTTTCGCGACCGAGGTGTGTCTGGCGGCCACATCCGGAAACTCGTTGCCCGACTGGGTGACCCGCGCACTGCCGACGATGCCGAAGCTGCTCCGGTCGGCCGACTCGCTGGCGGCGTCGGCCGACCGGGCGAGCATCGACCTGGCCGAGGCGGTGTTGCTCGCGGGCCGGGTCGGTGACCGGTTCGACGCCGTCGTCCTGCATCAGGCGACCGAACACCGTGCGGCGCAGATCTTCCTCGGCGAACTCGCGGTGATCGCATCGTGTGACGGGACGCCGGAGCAGGGCGCGCGGCTGCGCGTGGTGCTGGCCGAGGCCGACCCGGTGACGCGGGCGGTGCGGTTTTCGCCGGCGTGACCCGATCAGCGAGATAGTTAGAGGTTCTTGGCGGCGGCGCGGTAGGCGGCGATAGCGCGTTGGGCGTCGGCCTGGGCTCGGGCGTCGATCCGGCCGAGCACGAACATGTCCATCCCCGTGACCTCACCGGACGCGGCCACCTCGGCGAGGCGGTCCCGGTTGATGTGGATGTCGTTCACGTCGCCGAGCGTGGACTGGATGTCCTTGGCGACCTTCGCCACGGCGCGATACCGCTTCTTGTTCAACGGTTCTGCCGCATCGGTGCTGTAGCGCAGGCGCTTGGCGCGTTTGCGGATGGTGTGCATCTGCACGGTCCACTCCGGCGACCCCTCGGGCAGCGCGGCCAGCTTCTTCTGCGCGGTCCGAATGTGCTTGCGGCTCTTGGTGATGGCCTTGTCGACCGCATCCACCGCGGGCATCTCCGCGTCGGGGCCGGGCAGGGGAGAGGCGATGAGCTCGTCGATCGCGTCGAGCAGGGCGAAGTACCTATCGGAGTTCATCGCGGCGTGGGCGGCCTTGATGGCCCGGTCGTGCACGGCGGACTCGGTGCCGGCGAGCGCGGCGATCAGGCCCGGTGACGCGTTCTCGCCGCGCAGGATGGACTCGTCGATCTCGAGCTGCACCTCGGAGTCCCGGGCATCGCCGAGAATCCGTGCGAGAAGCTTCAATTCGTTGCTCAGGTGGCTGGTGCGGGCCTCGTCCAGAACGGTCGGGAAGCCGGAGAACACGCTGCGCAGTCGGCGGCAGGCGACCCGCATCTGGTGCACGGCGTCCTCGGCGTCGATGCGGACCAGGGGATCGTGGGCGATCAGCGTGTTGCGGTGGATCGCGATGTCGGTGATCACCAGCTCGAGCGCCGTCGGATACTTGCCCAGCTGCGGTTCGCGCACCGAGGGCGTGGCGCCGATCGCGCGGGCCAGCTTCGACGCCGACGACGGTGCCCGGCCCCCGCCGCTGCGCAGCAGCTTCTCGGCCGCCTTGAGCAGCTTGGGGTGTGCGCCGGAGCCGATCAGCTCGAACTCCCACTCCGCCCATTCCTGGAAATGCCCACCGGGAAGCAGGGATTGGGCGGTGACGAGGTCCTCGGCGAACTCGGCGACCGGCGCACCGTCGACCCCGAGCAGCCGGGTGATGGTGCGCGTGGTCGACAGCGCCGCGACGGGGATCAGTTTGCGGGTGCGGGTCAGCGCGATCACCGGAGTGATCAGGTCGGTGGGCACGTCGCCGTCGGCCGGCGCGTCGTCGAAACCCACCTGCAGTTCGCGGCGGGCGCCGACGGTGCCGGTGGGCCGCTTGAGGTGCCAGCCCGCGTCGTGTCCGCCGGTGCGGCGCCGCATGGTGATCTTGTTGCCGGCCAGGTCGAGGTTCTCGGTGTCGAAGTAGGTGGCGTCGAGCTGGAAGGTCTCGGGTTCCATCGCGCCGACGACACCGGGTAGTGCGCGCAGGTCGGGGGCTGTGTGACCCGCGTCCACGTCGAACTTCAACTCCACCTCGACCTGCTCGGATGCGGCCACCAATCCTCCTGTACTCGACCTCGGGGTTCCGAGTCTATGCGGTCCGATTTGCGAAGTTGTCGGTGGCGCAGATCAGCTGATGTTTGATCCCGGGCTCGAACGAGGCGTGACCTGCGTCGTCGACGATGTGCAGCTCGGCGCCCGGCCAGGCGCGGTGCAGATCCCACGCGCTGCGCATCGGGCAGACGACGTCGTAGCGACCCTGCACAATGACCCCGGGGATGTGGGCGATCCGGTCGATGTCGGCCAGCAGCTGGCCGTCGTCGAGGAATCCGTGATGGACGAAGTAGTGGTTCTCGATCGAGGCGAACGCGAGGTCGAAGCGGGGTCCCTCGTCGGAGTGCTCCGGTGGCTTGGGCATCAGGTAGCTGGTCTTCTGTTCCCAGCCGGTCCACGCCGACGCCGCGGTCTGGGCGATCGCCGGATCGGCGGAGGTGAGGAGCCGGTGATAGGCGGCGACGAGATCGCCGTCGCGTTCGTCGGCCGGGATGGGCGCCAGATAGTCCTCCCACAGGTCGGGGTAGATATGGGCGGCGCCGCCGTTGTAGTACCAGTCGATCTCGCTGCGCCGCAACAGGAATATGCCCCGCAACACCAGTTCGGTGACCCGCTCGGGGTGTGTCTGCGCATAGGCGAGGCCCAGGGTGGAGCCCCACGAGCCGCCGAACACCTGCCAGCGGTCGATACCGAGATGCTCGCGGAGTTTCTCCATGTCCGCGATGAGGCGATCGGTGGTGTTGACCGACAGGTCGGCGCCGTCGGCGATGTGCGGCCGCGACCGGCCGCAGCCCCGCTGGTCGAACAGCACGATGCGGTAGCGGTCGGGATCGAAGAACCTGCGCTGGTCGGGCGACGTGCCGCCGCCGGGCCCGCCGTGCACGAAGACCGCGGGCTTGCCGGTCGGGTTCCCGGAGGTCTCCCAATAGACCTGCTGGCCGTCGCCGACGTCGAGATGTCCCTGGTCGTACGGTTCGATGGCCGGGTAGAAATCGCGCATGGCCCCGAGCCTATGCGGCAGCGGGCTTCGACACACCCCCGCCTGGCGGCTCGGGTGGCCGCCGGGTGGGACTCAGTAGCTGTGTTCGGGTGCAGGGAACACGCCGCGGCGTACCTCGTCGGCGTATTGGGTTGCCGCCGAACGCAAGTCGCTGCCGACGTCGGCGAAACGCTTGACGAACTTGGCGGTCTTGCCGTGGGTGAACCCGGCCATGTCCTGCCAGACGAGCACCTGAGCGTCGGTCTCGTTCCCGGCGCCGATACCGACGGTCGGGATGGTGAGCTTGCGGGTGATCTGACCGGCGATGTCGGCGGGGACCATCTCCATCACGACGGCGAACGCACCGGCCTCCTGGACGGCGATCGCGTCGGCGATGAGCTGGTCGGCGCCGTCACCGCGCCCCTGCACGCGGTAGCCGCCGAGGCCGTTGACGCTCTGCGGGGTGAAGCCGATGTGCGCCATCACCGGGATGCCCGCGGCGGTGAGCGCTGCGATCTGGTCGGCGACCCGTTCGCCGCCTTCGATCTTGATGGCGTGCGCGCCGGTCTCCTTGAACACCTTGATCGCGGATTCGAGAGCCTGCTGGGGGCCGGCCTCGTAGCTGCCGAAGGGCAGGTCGGCGACGACCAGCGCGTGCGGGGCGCCTCGGACCACGGCACGGATCAGCGGGATCAGCTCGTCGACGGTGACCGGGATGGTGGTGTCGTAGCCGAGTACGACGTTGGCCGCGGAGTCTCCGACGAGTAGCACCGGGATCTCGGCGGCGTCGAAGATCCGGGCGGTGGAGTAGTCGTAGCAGGTGAGCATCGCCCACTTCTCGCCCTCGGCCTTCATCTGCGCGAGGTGCTGCACGCGGGTGGCGCGGCGGCGAGGGGCGGAATCGGCGGCCGGAACGGACCCGCCATACACCGAGGATTCGGACATCGTTGTCTCTTTTCTGCCTCGAGTCCTGCTCAGCAGGTACCCGGGTGGTTGGGACCTGTCCATTGTCGCACCGCCCGATGACCGAATCGACGCATTGACCTGTGGCTTTCCTCACAATGGGCGGCTCGGTACGGCGTCGGTGGAACGTAGGATCGCGCCATGGCGGGCACGCGTTTGCGACGGCGGTGCGGTGCGCTGCTCGCCGTGTTCGTCGTGGTGGCCGCCGTGCTGAGCGGGTGTCGCGGACCGTTCGGCGGCGCCGGCGACGACGCGATCGACTGGCATCCGTGCGGAACCGACGACGGCGTCGATGCGTCGGCGATCCCGGCCGATGTCGCTGCCCGTCTGTCGTGCGGGCGGCTCGCCGTGCCGATGGATGCGACCCGGCCGCGTCTCGGAACGGTGTCGGTGGTGATCGCACGCCTGGTGGCGGCCGGGCGGAGGTCCGGGACGCTGCTGGTGGACCCGGGCGGTCCGGGCGGGTCCGGCGTCGCCCATCTCGCCGCTGCGGCGGCCTCGCTCGCCGCCGAACCGATCGCCGCGTCCTACGACCTCGTCGGCGTCGACTGGCGTGGGGTCGGCGCGTCGCGGCCGTCGCTGCGGTGCCGCACCGACGGCGAACGCGATGCCGAACGCGGGATGGATCTCGGCGACCGGACGCTGGCCGGCATCGCCCTCGTCGAGGAGTTCTACCGTGACCTCGCCGCCCGCTGCCGGGCCCGCGTCGGTGCCGCGTTTCTGGCGCGGGCCGGTACCGACTACGTCGTCGGCGATATCGACCGTGTTCGGGTTGCGTTGGGCGAGAACACCATCGGCTTTCTGGGCTACTCGTACGGCAGCCGCGTGGGCATCGAGTACGCGCGTCGGTTCGGCCGCCACGTGCAGGCCCTGATCCTCGACGGTGTGGTCGATCCCGCCGAGAGTCCGGTCGATGCCTCGCTCGCGCAACTCGCCGGCTTCGGGCACGCGTTCGACGCGTTCGCCACCGATTGCGCCGCTCGCGGTGACTGCCCGCTGGGTGACCGCGGCGCCGACGCGGTGCGCCGCTACCGATCGCTCGTGGACCCGTTGCTGCGGCGGCCGGTGGCGGTGGGCGCGCGATCGCTCACCGCGTCCGACGCCGAGACGGGGACGGTCTTCGCGCTCTACGAACAGTCGCGGTGGCCACAGTTGCGCGGTGCGCTGGCCGATCTCTCGCGCGGGCGGGGCGAGGCGCTGCTGCGGCTGGCCGACTCGCTGGAGGGCCGCGACGTCGCCGGCCACTACGACGGGAGCCAGGACGCGTTGCTGGCGATCGGTTGCGCCGATGACGCCCGGACCCCGGACCGTCGCCGCTACGACATGTTCGACACGGCCGCTCGCCGGGTCGCGCAGTTTCGCGACGACGGCCGGGGGACCGGACGCGCACCGCTCGGCGTCTGCGAGTTCTGGACGCCCGCCGCACCCGATCCCGACGGGGCGGGGTCGTCGGCGCCGGTGGTGCCGCCGACCCTCGTCGTCTCCACCCGCGGCGACCCGGCGACCCCGTATGCGACGGGTGTGCGGATGGCATCGCGCTTGCGTGCCGCGCTCGTCACGGTGCCCGCGAACTCCCACACCGCGGTGTTCAGGGGCGACGCATGCGTCGACCGCGCGGTCGACGGGTTCCTGCGCCATCCCACAGCACCGCGCCGGGTTCTCACATGCTGAGATTCGCTGCGGGAAACCGCAGGAAGACGGATTCGACTTCCGGATGTAACACGGATTTAACAGCTCCCTCCTATCGTCCGGTGGCATGGATCGCCAAAAGGAATTCGTGCTCCGGACCCTTGAAGAGCGCGACATCCGATTCGTGAGGCTGTGGTTCACCGACGTTCTCGGCTATCTCAAGTCCGTGGCGATCGCACCGGCGGAGCTCGAGGGCGCGTTCGCCGAGGGTATCGGATTCGACGGATCGGCCATCGAGGGCTTCTCCCGCGTCTCCGAGGCCGACACGGTGGCCAAGCCCGACCCGTCGACCTTCCAGATCCTGCCGTGGACCACCTCGAGTGGCCGCCACCATTCGGCGCGCATGTTCTGCGACATCGCCATGCCCGACGGCACCCCGAGCTGGGCGGACTCGCGTCACGTGCTGCGGCGCCAGCTGAACAAGGCCGCCGACCAGGGCTTCAGCTGCTACGTCCACCCCGAGATCGAGTTCTTCCTGCTGAAGGAGGCCCCGCTCGACGGCAGCGTCCCGGTACCCGCCGACGAGGGCGGCTACTTCGACCAGGCGGTGCACGATGCCGCACCGAACTTCCGCCGGCACGCCATCGAGGCGCTCGAGTCGACGGGGATCTCGGTCGAGTTCTCGCACCATGAGGGCGCACCCGGGCAGCAGGAGATCGACCTGCGCTACGCCGACGCGCTGTCGATGGCCGACAACGTGATGACCTTCCGCTACATCATCAAGGAGGTCGCGATCGGCGAGGGCGTCAACGCGACCTTCATGCCCAAACCGTTCAGCCAGCATCCCGGCTCGGCGATGCACACCCACATGAGCCTGTTCGAGGGCGACGCGAACGCCTTCCACAACCCCGACGACCCGATCCAGCTGTCGGACACCGGAAAGAAGTTCATCGCCGGAATCCTGCACCATGCCAGCGAGATCAGTGCCGTCACCAATCAGTGGGTGAACTCCTACAAGCGGCTCATCCACGGCGGTGAGGCGCCGACGGCGGCCACCTGGGGCAGCGCGAACCGCTCGGCACTGATCCGGCTGCCGCTCTACACGCCGAACAAGTCGTCGTCGCGTCGCGTCGAGGTCCGCAGCCCCGACTCGGCGTGCAATCCGTACCTGACGTTCGCGGTCCTGCTCGCCGCGGGCCTCAGGGGGATCAAGGACGGGTACGAGTTGCCCGACGAGGCTGAGGACGATGTGTGGGCGCTGACCCCGGCCGAGCGGCGCGCCATGGGATACCGCGAACTCCCGGGCAGTCTGGCCGATGCGCTGGTCGAGATGGAGCGCTCCGAACTGGTCGCCGAGGCCCTCGGTGAGCACGTCTTCGACTATTTCCTGCGCAACAAGTGGGCCGAGTGGGCCGACTACCGTAGCCTCGTCACGCCGTTCGAGTTGAAGAACTACCTGCCGCTCTAGAGGCGGTGGCCGACCCGCTACTTTTGGGGAGTGACATCACTTCGTGGACGCGGGCGCGTACCGAGCGCCGGGCGGCTGGGGCTGCTCGAGAAGACCGCGCCGGGCCAGCTCGCGGACCTGGGCTGGGCCGACGAAGACTCCGTCGACGTCCTGTGGGCGTTGTCCCGTGCGCCCGACGCCGACCTCGCGCTGCGCGCACTCGTCCGGCTCGAATCGGTCGTCGAACCCGGTGACTGGGGCGAGATCGACCGGTTGATCCGCACCGACAAGGGTTTCCGTGGCCGGCTGTTCGGGGCGCTCGGCGGCTCGGATGCCCTCGGGGATCATCTCGTCGGTGAACCGTCGAGCTGGCGGATGCTCACCGCGGACGAGGTGCCCACCGTCGAGGAGATCTACGAGCGGATGCTCGCGGCGGTCGACGCGGTGCCCGAACCCGGCGAATCGGAGAAGGGCAACAAGATCTACCGGGCCGGTTTCTCCGGCCCGAAGGCCGTCGTCGCCCTGCGGCTCGCCTACCGGAACCTGCTGCTGCAATTGGCCGCTCACGACCTGGCCGCCACCGTCGAGGACCAGCCCGTGCTCTACCTGCCGCAGGTCGGCCGATTCCTGGCCGACGCGGCCGACGCGGCACTCACCGCGGCGCTGGCCGTGGCCTTCCGCGAGGTGTGCGGCGACAAGCCCATCCCGACGCGGATCGCGGTCATCGCGATGGGCAAATGCGGTGCGCGCGAACTCAACTACGTCAGCGACGTCGACGTGGTGTTCGTCAGCGAACCCGCCGACGGCATGTCCGCGCGCATCGCGGGGGAGATGATGCGCGTCGGATCACTGGCGTTCTTCGAGGTCGACGCCGCGTTGCGGCCGGAGGGGAAGGCGGGTGCGCTGACCCGCACGCTGGACTCGCACATCGCCTACTACAACCGGTGGGCCAAGACGTGGGAGTTCCAGGCACTGCTCAAGGCGCGGCAGATGACCGGGGACATGGAACTCGCCGACGCCTACATCGACGCCGTCAGTCCGATGGTGTGGACCGCCGCCGAACGGGACGACTTCGTTCCGGAGGTGCAGGCGATGCGACGCCGGGTGGAATCGCTGGTGCCCGACGAACTGCGGGACCGCAACCTCAAACTCGGCAGCGGCAGCCTGCGCGATGTCGAGTTCGCCGTGCAGCTGCTGCAGATGGTGCACGGACGCGTCGACGAGGACCTGCGCGTGAAGGCGACCGTCGACGCGCTGAGCGCGCTGACGGCCGGCGGCTACGTCGGTCGTGACGACGGCGCCAATCTCACCGCGTCCTATCAATTCCTCCGGCTGCTCGAACATCGCCTGCAGCTGCAACGCCTTTCGCGCACCCACCTGCTGCCGGCCTTCGACGACGAGAACACCATGCGCTGGCTCGCGCGGGCGGCGCACATCCGTTCCGAGGGTGACCTCGACGCCACCGGCACGCTGCGCGAGGAGCTCAAGAGGCAGCGCGCCCGTATCCGCCGGCTGCACGAGAAGCTCTTCTACCGGCCGCTGCTCAATGCCGCGATCCGGTTCGAGCGCTCCGAGCTGACCCTGTCCGACAAGTCCGCCGAACGGCGCCTGTCGGCACTGGGCTACGCGAAACCCGATCGGGCGCTGAGCCATATCCGCGCGCTAGCGTCGGCGCCGTTGCGGCGCGGCCAGATTCAGCTGCTGATCCTGCCGTCGCTGCTCGAATGGATCGGCAACACCCCCGATCCGGACGCCGGCCTGCTCAACTACCGGCGGCTGTGCGACGTGATGGACAGCGAGGAGTGGTTCATCCGGTTGCTGCGCGACGACGGCGTCGTCGCCGAACGCCTGATGCACGTGCTCGGCACGTCGGAGTACATCGCGAACCTGCTGATGCGGTCGCCGGAGGTCATCCACCTCTACTCCGACGGACCCGACGGGCCGAAGCTGTGCGAGTCCCAGCCCGAGGATGTCGCCAAGGGGCTGATCGCGTCGACCATCCGACAGCCGGACCTGAAACGCGCAGTGGCCGCGGCACGTTCGCATCGCAGGTTCGAACTCGCGCGCATCGCCTCGGCCGACATCCTCGGCATGATGGATGTGCCGACGGTGTGCCGGGCACTGTCGAGCGTGTGGGCGTCGGTGCTCAACGCCGCGTTGCAGCGTGTCATCGCCGAATCCGAGTCCGAGCGCGGCGAACGGGCACCCGCACGCATCGCGGTGATCGGCATGGGTCGACTCGGCGGCGGCGAACTCGGCTACGGCTCGGACGCCGACGTGCTGTTCGTCTGCCAGCCCGAACACGGCGCCGACGAGACCGTGGCCGTGCGCTGGGCGCAGACCATCGCGGAGCAGGTGCGCTCGATGCTCGGCTCGCCCAGCGAGGATCCGCCGCTCGAGGTCGACACCGGGCTGCGGCCGGAGGGACGCAACGGTCCGGTGGTCCGCACGCTGGCCGCCTACGCCGCCTACTACGACCAGTGGGCACAGCCCTGGGAGATCCAGGCGCTGCTGCGGGCGCATCAGGTGGCCGGCGACGAGGATCTCGGAATCGACTTCCTGCACATGGCCGATCGCATCCGCTACCCGCAGGGCGGGGTGTCCGCCGATGCCGTCAAGGAGATCCGGCGCATCAAGGCCCGCGTGGACTCCGAACGTCTGCCGCGCGGCGCTGACCCGGCCACGCACACCAAGCTCGGCCGTGGCGGTCTGGCCGACGTCGAGTGGACGGTGCAGCTGATGCAGCTGCGGTTCGCGCATCGTCATCCGTCGCTGCACAACACGTCGACGCTGCAGTCTCTCGACGCGATCGGCGCCGCCGAACTCCTGAGCGAGAACGATGTGTCGCTGCTGAAGGAGGCATGGCTCACCGCCACCAGGGCGCGTAACGCGCTGGTGCTGGTGCGCGGCAAGCCGGTCGACCAATTGCCGGGTCCCGGAAAGCAATTGCGTGCCGTCGCGTACGCCGCGGGATGGCCCGAGGACGAGGCCGCCGAGTTCCTGGAGAACTACCTGCGGGTGACCCGCCGGGCGAAAACGGTGGTGCGCAAGGTGTTCGGAGCGTGAGCCGGCGATGACCACCGATCCCGTGTCGCGGCCCGCCCTCTCGGAGAGTCTGCGCAGCGCGACCGCCGTCGCACACGACCGGGCCGAGAACGCGACCTTCGTCGACGACCTGATGTCGGGCCGGCTCGACGCCACCGCGTACGCCGTGATGGCGTCGCAGCTCTACTTCGTCTATCGCGCACTCGAATCCGTCGGCGACGAGCTGTCCGGTGACCCGGTGGCCGGCCCGGTGGTCGACGAACGGTTGCGTCGGCTCCCGTATCTCGCGTCGGATCTCGCCGTGCTGGGCATCGACCCGAACACCGTCGAACCGATGCCCGCGGTGGTCGGCTATGTCGCCGCGATCGAGGCCACCCGCACCGACCCGGCGCGGTTCGTCGCGCATCATTACACGCGCTATCTGGGTGATCTCAGTGGGGGACAGGTGATCCGCAGCCGGATGAAGCTGCACTACGGACTCGCCGACGACGCACTGAGCTTCTACGTGTTCGACATCGCAAAGCTCAAGCGCTATAAGGACGCCTACCGCGACACGCTCGACGGGCTGGCGCTCGACGACGCGCAGGGCGATGCTTTGGTCGACGAGGCGGTTGCGGCGTTCGGCCACAACGAGCGGTTGTTCGCCGAATTGTCGTCGCTTCGCTGATCTCGGCCCCGAGATGCGCTCGGCTCCCTCGTCGCCGCGTTGACCCGACCAGGGACTGGGCGCGCTACTGCGCGTTCTCCGCGCGCTCTTCACGGGCGTGCTGAACGCCCGCCTTGACGAGCAGCCACGGCACGATCAGCGTGGCCGCGGCGGTCACCACCCACACGATGACCGTTGCGGCGACCCAGGTTCCGGCACCGCTGATCGAGATGCCGTCGCTGCCCAGGAGCGTGGCGAGCAGCAGCGCGACGAACGTGGTCACCAGCCCGACACCCCCGAGGAACGCCTCGGCGTTGCGGTGCACGAACTTGGTGATGAAGGGCCCCAGGATCAGCTGCGCAGCGGCGAACACGATCACCGCGAGGATGAACCCGGCCCAGTGGACGGTCATCTTGTCCAGCAGTGCCGTCGCCACGAGAATCCCGATGGCTGCCGAGAGCAGAAAGACCAACGTGCGGATCAGTATCCGGATCATGTGCTCATCGTAAGCTCAGCCGGTCACGATTCGGGGGCAACACGGTCACCCATTGCTCGTGAGATCTCCCGGACCGCGGGACTCGATCAGCATGTGCAGGCCGTCGAGGATCACCGAGAGCCCGAACGACAGCTCAGTCATGAAGAAGTCGTCGTCGGGGTCCCACTGCGCGGACGCGACCGCCTCGGCGAGGCTCGGAAAGCGTGACGCGTCTGCGAGTTCGGCCACCAGGGTCTCGTAGGGCGGCCTGTCGTCGGCGCCGGCGTGCGACTCGAGCAGCCCCATCTGGCCGGACTGCCGGACGTGGTGCCGGACGAATCCGTCGACGAGGAGCAACGCACTCAGCTTCTCCTGGCCGGTCAGGTGCGTGTCGGCAAAGGATTGCACCCCGCAGTCGGTCCAGCCGAGCACATTGGGTCCGACCGGCGGCCGACGCAACGGCACCGTCGCCAGCCACGGACGCTCGCGCAGACCGTCGACCACCGCGAGCGCCCATGCGGTGATCCGGTCGCGCCAGCCGCCCGACGCGGTCAGTCCGCGGTCGGCCGGACCATAGGCGGCGTCGACCATGACCTCGAGCATGTCGTCCCTGCTCTCGACATAGCGATAGAGCGACATCGTCGTCAGTCCGAGGCGCGATGCGACGGCCTTCATCGACACCGCGTCGAAGCCCGCGTCGTCGGCGATGGCCACGGCCGCGTCGCCGATGTCGTGGATGGACAGGGTGGGCCGCGGACCGCGACGGGGCGACGGGTCCGTGCGGCCCCACAGCAGTGCGATGTAACGCGGGATCTTCGGCGATCCGGCAGCGGCGTCCGACGTGGTCATGACCAGATCGTACTAACTGCTTGTGGTGTACACCGTTGAGATCTACTATCTGTGTGCACAATAAACAGTCTATTTCATACGCAAATGAGGGTGACCGATGAAACCCACCTCTGGATGGCTCGGACTCCTGGTTCTGTGCCTGCCCGTGCTGATCGTCTCGATGGACGTCTCCGTCCTGTTCTTCGCCGTCCCCTACATCGCCGCCGACCTCGCCCCGACGCCGACGCAACAGTTGTGGATCTTCGACATCTACGGTTTCGTGCTGGCCGGCTTGCTGTTGACCATGGGGTCGGTCGCCGACCGCATCGGGCATCGTCGTCTGCTGCTGATCGGCGCGGCCGGGTTCAGTGCGGCGTCGCTGCTGGCCGCGTTCGCCACCTCGGCGACCATGCTGATCGGGGCGCGCGCTCTGCTCGCGGTCGCGGGCGCCACACTGATGCCCTCGACGCTCGCGTTGATCCGGCACATCTTCGACGACGAGGAATTGCGCACCAAGGCCGTTGCGATCTGGAACGCCGTGCTCGCGGGTGGCGTGGCCGTGGGACCGATCATCAGCGGCCTGCTGCTCGAACACTTCTGGTGGGGATCGGTGTTCCTGATCAACGTCCCGGTGATGGTGGCGCTGGTGATCGTGGCGCCTCTGGTTCTGCCGGGCGACACGGGGGTTGCCGGGCGTCGAGTCGATGTGCTCAGTGCCGCACTGGTGTTGGCGGCGGTGCTGCCGATCGTCGCCGCCGTCAAGGACGTCGCGGCCGACTGCTGGTCGCTGTCCCGGCTGGGGTTGGCATTCCTCGGATGTTGTGCCGGAGGGGTTTTCGTGGTGCGGCAGCGACGGCTCGCCGACCCGTTGCTGGACCTGCGGCTGTTGGGGGAACGGCGGTTCGCCGTCTCGGTGTGGACGAATCTCATCTGTATGTTCGCCCTGCTCGGCAACGCCGTTCTGATGACGCAGTATCTGCAGTCGGTGCTCGGCTTCTCGCCGTTGCGCGCCGCCGTGTGGAGTCTGGCGCCGACGGTCGCGGTTGCCGCGGTGGCGCCACTGTCCGCGTCGGTCGCCGCGCGCGTCGGTCGGCCGCCGGTGATCATCTGCGGACTACTCACCGGGGCAAGCGGATTCGCGGTACTCGGCGCATTCACCACGGTGCATTCGCTGGCGAGCGTGCTGGTCGGCGCCGCCCTGCTCGCGTGCGGGATCGTGGCGACGACGTCGATGATCGCCGACTACGTCGTCGGGGTGGCTCCGGCCGATCGGGCCGGCGCGACGTCGGGTCTGCTGGAGACCTCCAGCGAACTGGGCGGTGCGCTGGGCATCGCCGTGCTGGGCAGCGTGGTCAACGCGGTGTTCGCGGCACGGTTCCCGGCGGACCTGGCGGGCGGGGAGGACCTGCGCAGTCTGGCTGCGGCGGTCGCCGCGGTACCCCGACTGGGCGCGGCACGGTCACACGCGGTCCTCGACGCCGCGCGCGGCGCGTTCGTCGACGGACTCACCGCCGCCGCATGGTGCGGCACAGCGATTTTGGTGGCCTCGGCCGTGCTGGCCGGCTGGGCTCTCGTGGGGCCGGCCGGCCGCTCAGACGCTGCGCGCGCCGGTGCGCTTGATGATCGCCGAACCGATCGCGACCACGATCACCGCACCGATGATGGCTCCGATGATGCCGCCCCAGTCGAACTTGTCGGCGTCGCCGATCCCGAGGAGACCGGTGAAGATCCAGTACCCGAGAAGGGCGCCCAACAGTCCCAGAACCGTGGACGCCGCCCATGACTTCCATCCGCTCATGGCGCGGAACGCGTCGTTGGGGACCAAGGCGCGCCCGATGGCGCCCGCGACCAGTCCCAACAACAGTGCAGCGATCAGACTTCCAATGCTCATGACACACCTCCTGACCGCAGGCTAGCCCCGTTTGATAACGGGCGTGCCAGATTTGGGTGTCTAGAGAATCTCGACCTTGGCGCTTCCGGCCAGACGCAGCTCGGTGCGGCTCTCGTCGCTGCTGTTGACGAGCTGGATCACGAACTCGCCACCCTCGGCGGGAACGGCCTTACGGACAACGGCCCGAAGGCCGTCGACGCTGATGCGATCGCCGGGGGCAAGGTCTTCGACATGTCTGGTACCCACTATGGTTCTCATTCCTCAAAGTTAAGGGCAACGGATGTGAAACGGCAGGGTACAAAGCCCTTTTGGTGATGTCAATCACGTGAACAAGAGCAGAAGGGCGGTCGGGAACCGGTGTTCTCGACCGCCCTTCGGCGTCAACGATATTCGTTCACGTGTCGGATCACACGTCGTAGTAGAGAGCGAACTCGTACGGGTGCGGACGGATCTGCACCGGCTCGATCTCGTTTTCGCGCTTCAGCGCGATCCAGGTCTCGATGAGGTCCTCGGTGAACACGCCACCGGCGGTGAGGTATTCGTGGTCCTCCTCGAGCTTGTCGATGACCGCGGACAGCGAGGTCGGTGCCTGCGGGATGCCCTTGGCCTCCTCCGGCGGGAGCTCGTAGAGATCCTTGTCGACGGGCTCGTGCGGCTCGATCTTGTTCTTGATGCCGTCGAGTCCGGCCATCATCATCGCCGCGAACGCCAGGTACGGGTTGCCCGAGCTGTCCGGGCAACGGAACTCGAGGCGCTTGGCCTTCGGGTTGTTGCCGGTGATCGGGATACGCACGCACGCACTGCGGTTGCGCTGGCTGTAGACCAGGTTGATCGGGGCCTCGTAGCCCGGGACCAGACGCTTGTAGGAGTTCACCGTCGGATTGGTGAACGCGAGCAGCGACGGCGCGTGGTGCAGGATGCCGCCGATGTAGTAGCGCGCGAGATCCGAGAGGCCCGCGTAGCCGGCCTCGTCGTGGAACAGCGGCTTGCCGTCCTTCCACAGCGACTGGTGCGCGTGCATGCCCGAGCCGTTGTCGCCGAACAGCGGCTTCGGCATGAAGGTGACCGTCTTGCCGTTCTGGAACGCGGTGTTCTTGATGATGTACTTGAACAGCAGCACATCGTCGGCCGCGTGCAGCAGGGTGTTGAACTTGTAGTTGATCTCGGCTTGGCCGCCGGTGCCGACCTCGTGGTGGCCGCGCTCGAGCTCGAAGCCGGCGTTGACCAGGTTGGTCGACATCTCGTCGCGCAGGTCCACGTAGTGGTCGTACGGCGCGACGGGGAAGTAGCCGCCCTTCGGGCGCACCTTGTAGCCCAGGTTGGGGCTGCCGTCCGGGTCGGTCGGGGAGGCGGTGTTCCACCAGCCCGACTCCGACTCGATCTCGTAGAACGTGCCGTTCATCTCCGAGCCGAAGGAGACCGAGTCGAAGATGTAGAACTCGGCTTCGGCGCCGAAGAAGCAGGTGTCGGCGATTCCGGTGGAGGCCAGGTAGTCCTCGGCCTTGCGGGCGACGTTGCGCGGGTCGCGGCTGTAGGCCTCGCGGGTGAACGGGTCGTGGACGAAGAAGCTGACGTTCATCGTCTTGGCCTTGCGGAACGGATCGATGCGCGCCGTCGCCGGGTCGGGCAGCAGCATCATGTCCGACTCGTCGATCGACTGGAAGCCGCGCACCGACGAACCGTCGAACGCCAGGCCGTCCTCGAAGACGGACTCGTCGAATGCCGTGGCCGGGATCGAGAAGTGCTGCATCACGCCGGGCAGGTCGCAGAAACGGATGTCGACGTACTCGACACCCTCCTTCTTGATGCCCTCGAGTAGTTCTTCGTTACTGCTGTACACCGTCCGGTGACTCCTTCACTTGATCGGGGTGCCAGATACTCTGGCGCGCCTCGAATCCGCCACCGAGATTCAGCAGCGGATCTCAGCGAGAACCGTATGGATGCGACGTTGCCCGTGCGTCAAGTCGGTGTTTCTCCTGTGTTACACGCGGCCGAAGCCCGGGACACTCGTCACCCGATCAGCAACGATGCCATGTCCTCGGTTACCGCACCACGCGCATGGGTGAAAAGCCTCCACCTCGTCGGGCACTACCATGGCCATATGGCTCGACCGAACCGGGATTCTTCGATGGCACGCGCGGCCGGATCGTGGCTGTCCGGACCGCAGATGGGTGTCGACACCGACAACGCCTACCGGGGCGAGGACCTCGGCCTGTCCGAATCGGGGCCCGGTTCGCTGGCCGGCGGGTGGCCGCGGGTGGCCGCGCTGCTCGTCGACTGGTTGCTCGCCGGCGGCGTCACCCTGCTGTTCGTCCGCTTCGGATCGCCCTCGCTCGGTACCTGGGTGCTCGCCGTCTGGTTCGTCATCGGTCTGGCATCGGTGACCTTCTTCGGCTTCACCCCGGGCCAGTTCGCCCTCGGCCTGCGCACCGCGCGGGTGGATTACGGTCCCGACCGTGTGACCGCGGAGGTGACCGGCAAGGTGCCGTTCGCCGCGGTCGGGCCGGTGCGGGCGTTCGCCCGGCAACTGCTCATCGTGTTCATCGTGCCCGCGCTGATGAACGACTACAACGGACGTGCCCTGCACGATCGCGCGACCGGCACCGCCATCGTGCGGTCGCGCTGATCGGCAAGCCTCACTCGGTGTGGCCCTTCAGGATCTCGTCCTCGATGGTGCCGCCGAGCCCCTCGGTCTCCGGGTCGTAGCCGTGCAGACCGCCGCTGACCGCGTACTCCTCCTCCGGTGACAACACGAGCCGGTGGCGTCCGTAGAACCCGAAGATCAACAATCCGATCACATAGAGCACGACGATCGCGATGACCGCGGACCGGTAGTCGGGGTTGATCAGCACACCGACAAAGGTGATGGCCGCGATGACGAAGGCCACGGCCGCGCCGCCGACACCGGTCGGGCTGATGTAGGGCCGCCGGGCGTTGGGGAACTTGCGGCGCAGGATCACGAACGACACCATCTGCAGCATGTAGGCGAGCACTGCACCCCACACCGCGATGTTCAGCACGATCGCGCCGGCGCCGGTCAGCCAGTACTCGATGATCAGCAGTGCGACGAAACCGATCACCGCGCCGGCGAGCAGCGCGACGAACGGGGTCTGGCGGGAACCGGTCAGCGACAACACCTTCGGGTAGTAGCCCGCCCGGCTCAGCGAATACAGGTTCCGGCCGTAGGCGTACATGATGCCCTGCAGGCTGGCGAGCAGACCGATCAGCGCGAACGCCGAGAGCACCGACGCCCACCCCGGGGGGAGGAATGCGCGGAACCCGTCGAGCAGCGGTTCGTCCGACGAGCCCAGTGACTGCGAGCCGGTGACGGCCGGGTTGAGGAAGAAGACGATCGCGGCGCAGCCGACCAGCGAGACCATGCCCCAGATACCCGCCCGCGGGATGTCCTTGGTGGGCTCGTGGGCCTCCTCGGCGGCCAGCGGCAGTTCCTCGATCCCCAGGAAGAACCACATCGCGAACGGCAGGGCGTAGAGGATCCCGAGCCAGCCGAACGGCAGGACGTCGCTCGAGCCGGATTTCGCCGGGTCGGGATCGATGTCGAGCAGCTTGCCGAAGTCGACGGCCCCGTTGGCGATGGCGAGGATGCCGAACAGCACCAGGATCGCGATGGACACGATGGCCACGATGATGGCGAACTTGAACGACGCCTCCGCGCCCCACGAATTGAGGCCGATGAAGACGGCGTAGAGGATCAGCCACCACACCCAGGCGGGCATGTTCAGCCCGAACAGGTCGTCGGTGATCGCGTTGGCGTACGACGCGGAGAAATAGACCACCACGCCGGTGGTGAACACATACTCGATGGTCTCGGCGAAGCCGGTGACGAACCCGCCCCACGGCCCCATCGCCGCACGGGCGAACGAGTACGCGCCGCCGGTGTGCGGCATCGCCGCCGACATCTCGCCGATGGAGAACAGCATGCCGAAGTACATGACGATGATGATCAGCGCGGCGATGCCCAGCCCGGCCCAGCCGGCCTGCCCGATGCCGTAGTTCCAGCCGGAGAAGTCGCCCGAGATGACCGCGGCGATGCCGATGCCCCAGATGCCCCAGAATCCGGCGCTGCGTTTGAGCTGGCGTTTCTCGAAGTAGCCGTCCTCGGCGTGCGTGTAGGTCGCGCCGGACGATTTCATGGCGGATCGCGGAGTGTCGGTCATTGCGTAAGAGTAGGAGTTCAAAGGTCGGTCTAACTACCTTTAAAACGAAACAATTCGGTTAAATCGACCGGTCGCCACGAGTGAGTCGAACGTCCAATGGTTGACTTGTCGTCATGCTGACGCTGACCGACCTCAAGGGGCTCGTCGCCGCCGGCGACATCGACACGGTGATCGTGGCGTTCTGCGACATGCAGGGGCGACTGACCGGCAAACGGGTGTCGGCCCGGCTGTTCCTCGACGACGTCGCCGCACATGGCTCGGAATGCTGCAACTACCTGCTCGCCGTCGACGTCGAGATGAACACCGTCGACGGCTACGCGATGTCGAGCTGGGACACCGGCTACGGCGACATGGTGATGACACCGGATCTCACGACCCTGCGCCGGGTGCCCTGGCTGCCCGGGACCGCGCTCGTCATCGCGGATCTCTCGGCGACCGACGGAACCCCGGTCGCGGCGGCCCCGCGCAGCATCCTGCGCCGGCAGATCGATCGGCTCGCCGAGCGGGGCCTCGTTCCCTATGTGGGAACGGAACTCGAATTCATGGTGTTCGACAACACCTTTCGCGAAGCATGGACCCGCCGATACCACGATCTCACCCCGGCGACCGACTACAACGTCGACTACGCGATGCTCGCCTCGACCCGGATGGAACCGCTGCTGCGCGACATCCGGCTCGCCATGGACGGTGCCGGGATGTACTGCGAAGGGGTGAAGGGGGAATGCAACCTCGGCCAGCAGGAGATCGCCTTCCGTTACGACGAGGCGCTGGTCACCTGCGACAACCACACCATCTATCGCAACGGCGCCAAGGAGATCGCCGACCAGCACGGCAAGAGCCTCACCTTCATGGCGAAATTCGATGAGCGAGAAGGCAACAGCTGCCACATCCACATCTCGCTGCGGGGCGAGGGCGGCACCCCGGTGTTCGCCGATCATGACGCACCCGACGGCATGTCGGCCATGTTCGGTCACTTCGTCGCCGGCATCCTCGCCTCGCTTCGCGAACTGACACTGTTCTTCGCGCCGAACATCAACTCCTACAAGCGTTTCGTCGATGGCAGCTTCGCGCCCACGGCGGTCGCCTGGGGCATGGACAACCGCACGTGTGCGCTGCGGGTCGTCGGGCACGGGCCCGGGATGCGAGTCGAATGTCGTGCCCCGGGTGGCGATGTCAACCAATACCTCGCCGTCGCCGCCCTGATCGCGGCCGGACTCGACGGCATCGACCGGGAATCGGCGTTGCCGCCCAAGGCCTCCGGCAACGCGTATCTCGGCGATGCGGAACGGCTGCCGACCTCGCTCGCGCAGGCGGCCGACCTGTTCGCCGGTTCCGCGTTGGCGCGCAGCGCGTTCGGCGACGACGTCGTCGAGCACTACCTCAACAACGCCCGGATCGAACTGGCCGCCTACGGTGCGGCGGTGACCGATTGGGAGAGGGTGCGGGGCTTTGAGCGACTGTGAGCGTGACGCCGATGTCCGCACGGACCGGCCGGTGATCGGGCTGACCACGTACCTCCAGCAGGCGCAGACCGGGGTGTGGGACGTCCATGCCAGTTTCCTGCCGCACGTCTACTTCGACGGAGTCGCCCGCGCCGACGGCATCGCGGTGCTGCTCCCGCCGCAGCCGGTGGATCCGGCGGTGGCCGCCCGGGTGGTCGACGGACTCGACGGCCTCGTGCTGACCGGCGGGATGGACGTGAATCCGGCTGCCTACCACCAGGACCGGCATCCGCAGACCGATACCCCCGACACGGTGCGCGACGCCTGGGAGTTCGCGCTACTCGAGGCCGCGCTGGACCGCGGTCTCCCGGTGCTCGGCATCTGCCGGGGCATCCAGGTGCTCAACGTCGCGCTCGGCGGGACGCTGCACCAGCATCTGCCCGACGTGCTCGGCCACTCGCGGCATCGGGCAGGCAACGCGGTGTTCTCCACCACCGACATCACGGTCACGCCGGGCACCCGTCTCGCCGCACTGGTCGGCGACCACCTGCACGCGGAGTGCTATCACCACCAGGCCATCGACCGGGTGGCCGAGCCCCTGGTCGTCAGCGCCCGCGACGAGGAGGGACTCGTCGAGGCGGTCGAGGTGCCGGGGGAGCCGTTTGTCGTGGGCGTGCAATGGCATCCGGAGGAACGCCTCGACGACCTGCGGCTGTTCGAGGCGGTGGTCGACGCCGCGCGGGTGCGGATGGTGGGGGCCACGAAGGGCTATTTCTCATGACGAGCGTCGACCTGATCAACCCCGCCACCGAGCAGACCATCGACACCGTCGAGCTGCTCGACGCCGACGCCGTCGCCGATGCCGTCGCGAAAGCCGCGTCCGCGCAACGGGTGTGGGCCGCATTGCCGCCCGCCGGGCGGGCCGCCGGACTGCGGGCGTTCGCCGCCGTCGTCGAACGGCATCGTGACGAGCTGGCCGCCCTCGAGGTCGCCAATTCGGGTCATCCCGTCGGGCAGGCGCGCTGGGAGGCCGAGCACGTCCGCGACGTGCTGACCTTCTACGCGGCCACCCCGGAGCGCTTGTCCGGTAAGCAGATCCCGGTGGCCGGCGGCATCGACATCACGTTCTGCGAACCGATCGGGGTGATCGGGGTGATCACCCCGTGGAACTTCCCGATGACGATCGCCTCCTGGGGGTTCGCGCCGGCGCTCGCCGCGGGAAACGCGGTGGTGCTCAAGCCCGCCGAGCCGACGCCGCTGACGTCGTTGCGGCTGGCCGAACTCGCGGTCGAGGCCGGACTGCCCGACGGTCTGCTGGCCGTGCTGCCCGGTCGCGGCGACGTCGTCGGGGAGGCGATGCTCGGCCATCCGGGGATCGGCAAGATCGTGTTCACCGGGTCGACGCGCACCGGAAAGCACGTGATGGCCCGCGCGGCCGATTCGGTGAAGCGGGTGACCCTCGAACTCGGCGGCAAGAGCGCCAACATCGTGTTCGCGGACTCGGATCTGGAGCGTGCGGCGGCCACCGCGCCGTACGGGGTGTTCGACAACGCCGGTCAGGATTGCTGTGCGCGCAGCCGAATCCTGGTGCAGCGCAGTGTCTACGACCGGTTCATGGAGCTGCTGGAGCCGGCCGTGGCCGGGGTGCGGGTGGGTGATCCGGCCGACGAACAGACCGAGATGGGTCCGCTCGTGTCGCGGGCGCACTGGGACAAGGTCGCCTCGTATGTCGGAGACGACGCGCCCGTCGCGTTCCGCGGCAGTGCCCCCGACGG
Source organism: Gordonia sp. NPDC003424 (assembly GCF_053588655.1). Classification (NCBI taxonomy): domain Bacteria; kingdom Bacillati; phylum Actinomycetota; class Actinomycetes; order Mycobacteriales; family Gordoniaceae; genus Gordonia; species Gordonia sp. NPDC003424. Next base: position 271,889 of record NZ_JBSFQJ010000003.1, on the reverse strand, counting down.
GCCCGGCTTCTGGTTCCCCCCGACGGTTCTCACCCCACCGCGCACCGATCGGTCGGTGACCGAGGAGATCTTCGGGCCGGTCGTCACGGTTCTGCCGTTCGACGACGAGGCCGACGCGATCGGGCTGGCCAACGCCACCGACTACGGCCTGTCGGGATCGATCTGGACCACCGACCTGTCGCGGGCACTGCGGGTGTCGCGGGCCGTCGCCGCCGGGAACCTGTCGGTCAACTCGCATTCGTCGGTCCGCTACACCACCCCGTTCGGCGGGTTCAAACAGTCCGGGCTCGGCCGCGAACTCGGCCCCGATGCGCCGTGGGGTTTCACCGAGACCAAGAACGTCTTCCTCGCCGTCGACCCCGAAGGGACATCATGAGCAGCACAGTCGATCTCACCCAGCGCCTGGCCGGCCGGGTGGCCGTGATCACCGGGGGTGGCAGCGGTATCGGACTCGCCTCGGCGCGACGCATGCGGGCCGAGGGGGCGACCGTGGTGATCGGCGACCTCGACCCGGATGCGGGTAAGCGGGCGGCCGACGAGGTCGGCGGACTCTTCGTCGCGGTCGATGTCGCCGACCGTGAACAGGTCGACGACCTCTTCGACACCGCCGCCGACCGCTTCGGCGCCGTCGACATCGCCTTCAACAACGCCGGCATCTCCCCGCCGGAGGACGACCTGATCGAGACCACCGATCTCGACGCCTGGGATCGGGTGCAGACGGTGAACCTCACCTCGGTGTACTTCTCGTGCCGCGCCGCGCTCCGGCACATGACCGAACGGGGCCGCGGATCGATCATCAACACCGCGTCGTTCGTCGCGGTGATGGGTTCGGCCACCTCGCAGATCTCCTACACCGCCTCGAAGGGCGGCGTGCTGGCCATGTCGCGGGAGCTCGGGGTGCAGTACGCGCGGCAGGGCATCCGGGTCAACGCCCTGTGCCCGGGGCCGGTGAACACGCCGTTGCTGACCGAACTCTTCGCCAAGGACCCCGAACGCGCCGCGCGCCGGCTGGTGCACGTCCCGGTGGGCCGCTTCGCCGAGCCCGAGGAACTCGCCGCCGCCGTGGCCTTCCTCGCCAGCGACGACGCCTCCTTCATCACCGCGTCGACGTTCCTGGTCGACGGCGGGATCAGCTCCGCGTATGTGACGCCGCTGTAGTGCCATGACGACCGCCCCGCGCATCGCCGACCTCTCCGACACCCTGCTCGCACCGGTCCGCCCGGCCAACGCGTTCGAGGAAACCGTCGGACGGCTGCTGCAGATCATCCGGCTGGGCGTGTGCGCGCCCGGGGAGGCGATCCCGCCCGAGCGCGATCTCGCGGTCCGTCTCGGCGTCAGCCGGGACACCGTCCGCGAGGCCATCCGGGCACTCGCCGACGCCGGTCTGCTGGTGTCACGCCGCGGCCGCTACGGCGGCACATTCCTCGCCGAGGAGCTGCCGTCGGCAGGATCCGCGGCCGGACTCGCAGTGGGCTCACACGCCGAGCCGATCACCCCGGCCGAGGTCGACGACGCCCTGCGCGTGCGGGAGATCCTCGAGGTGGGGGCGGCGCGGATGGCCGCGGGGCGGACGTTCAGCGCCGCCGAGCGCGAGCTGTTGTGGAGTCGGCTGACCGACACCCGCGGGGTGGGTGGCGACGACTACCGGCGCCTGGATTCCCGGCTGCACCTGGCGATCGCCGAGGCCGCCGGGGCGCCCTCGCTGGTCACGCTGGTGGCCGACAACCGGATGCGGATCAATCGGCTGCTGGATCGGATTCCGCTCCTCGAACCCAACCTGGCGCACTCCGAGGAACAACACGAGGCCATCGTCATCGCGATCCTGGCGGGCAACGCCGACGGTGCCGCCGACGCGATGCGCACGCACGTCGAAGGGACCGCGACGCTCCTCCACGGATTCCTGGACTGAGCGACGCTGCGGCCGGGCGCCGGCGGCTGGGCGCAGGTGCTGAGTCAGGCGCCCTTGCGCTTGGCGGTGCGCTGCATGCCGCGGACCTTCGCGTTGCCGGGGATCGGTCCCTTCGGCATGCCCGGACCGGGCTGGCGGCCGCCGATCGCGGCCAGGCGTCCGTCGAGGGTGTCGATGCGCTTGGCGTCGATGTTCGACGGCAGCTTGTTGATGTGGCGTTCCAGCTTGCTCAGCGGCACCTGGCCGTCGTCGTTGCCGACGATGATCTCGTAGATGGGGGTGTCGCCGACGATCCGGGCGGCCTTCTTCTTCTCTTGTGACAGAAGGGATTTCACGCGTGTGGGGGAGCCCTCGGCGACCAGGATCACGCCTGGCTTGCCGATCACCCGGTGCACCGCGTCGAGATGCGAGTTGCCGGTGACCGCCTGCTTGACCCGCCACTGTCCGCGCATGTTGCTCAGCGCCCAGCCCGCGGCGCCGGGCTGGCCCTCCGCCTTGGTGTACACCGATCGCTGCACCCGCCGGCCGAACAGCACGAAGGCCGCGAGGAGACCGAGCACGATGCCGATCGGCAGCAGGAACCAGACGTGCCCGATGAGCAGACCGATGACGACGAACACGGCGACGACGAGCAGGAGGACGCCCACCATGTACGGGATGAGGCGGCTGTCTTCCTTCCGCTGCATCTGGAAGGCCTGCCACAGCTGTTGGCGCCGCTCTTTCGAGGCGGCCCTCCGTGCCTTCTTCGCTTCGGCCTTCGCCTCTTTGCTTACCGATGACTGCGCCTTTGCCATGCGATCAGTCTACGGCGCCCGGTTCGTGCCGCGGACGATCAGTCCCGGTCGTACTCGGGCAGCACCAGGCCGTGGTCGAAGGCGTACACGATCGCCGCCGCCCGGTCGCGGAGATCGAGTTTGGTGAAGATGTGATTGATGTGGCTCTTGACGGTCACCTGGGAGATCTGCAGGTCTGCGCCGATCTCGGCGTTGGAGCTGCCGCGAGCCATCAGCCGCAGGACGTCGGCCTCGCGGTCGGTGAGCTCCGCCGAGGCCGCGCGCGCCCGGCCGGCGGCCGGATCGCGGAATCCCTGCAGTACCCGGCCGGTGACCGCGGGATCGAGGAAGGCGCCGTCGCGGACCACCGCACGTACCGCCCAGATCAGCGACTCCGCCGACGAGTCCTTCAGGATGAACCCGGCCGCACCGGCGCGCAGGACGCCGGAGAGCAGCTTGTCGTCGTCGAAGGTCGTCAGCGCGAGCACCGGCGGAGGCGTGCGCAGCGTGCGCACCATGGCGGTGGCGGTGATGCCGTCGACATTGCGCATCCGCAGATCCATCACCACGATGTCGGGTGTGCTCGTCGCGATCGCGGCGAGCACCTCGGAGCCGTCGGCGCACTCGCCGACGATCTCGAAGCCGTCCCGGGGGCGCAGGATGCGGCGCAGCCCGGTGCGGATCAGTTCCTGGTCGTCGACGAGCAGCACGCGGATCGGCGACGCCGACGCCTCGTCGTGGCCGGCCGTGCTCATGACGGGGCCGTCACGAGGTCAGTTCCTGATCGGCGACGACCCGGGTCGGCAGGACTGCGCGCACCGACCAGACACCGCCGTGGGCAATGACCTCGAGGCGCCCGCCGAGGGTGCGAGCGCGGTGTGTCATGCCGCGGATCCCGCTGGCATCCGCCGACGGTGCCGCGTCGATCGCCGTGTACGGATTGTCCACCCGCACCGTCACCTCGTCGTCGTGCACGTCGATTCTCACCGAGGCACGTTGCGCAGCAGAGTGTTTGGCGACATTGGACAGCGACTCCTGGACGATCCGATACAGCGCCGCGCCGACCGGGGTGGGGAGCCGATCGACGGGTCCGGTCATCCGGTAGTCGATGTCGATGCCCGCGCGGCGGTAGTCGCCGACGAGCGGTGACAGGTCGTCGGCTCCGGGCGTCGGGGCGTGCGTGTCGTCGTCGGCGCCGAGGACATGGACGATGTGACGGATCTCGGCCATCGCCTGCCGCCCCTGGCGTTCCGCGTCGGACAGTGCGTCGAGGGCCTCGGGGAGATCGTCACCGTGGGCGAGCGCATGCCGGGCGGCGGTGATGTTGAGCATCGTGATGGACAACGAATGGGCGATCACGTCGTGGATCTCCCGCGCGATGCGTCGTCGTTCGTCGCTGGCCGCACGGTCGGCGCGGGCCCGCAGCACCCGGGCCTGGTTGTCGGCCAACCGCTTCTGGATCAGCACCATGTACCCGACGAGCCATCCGCAGGCGACACCGAGCAGGTACGCGGCCGGCGACGCCAGATTGCCGACGAGCCCGAACACCACGATCACCGTCGCCGACACCGCCGCGATGATCAGTCCCGTACGCAGTGAATGCATGGCAGCCCCGATCGCGGTGACCAGTGCCAGCGACAACGGGGCGACGTCGGTGCCGACCGGTGTCATCAGGAAGCACGCGGTGCCGACGATCATCGGTGCTCCGCACACCACCGCTCCGGGGCGGATCAGATCGAGCGCCAACGAGGTCAGGGCGAACACGAGGCCGGCCGCCACCCACCACGGGTTGGCGAACGGAAAGCGTTGTACGACAGCGGCGATCGTGACACCGAAACAGCTGGACATCACGATGGCCGGATACAGGGGTGGATAGTCGCCACCGGCCAGCATGATCCGGTGCCGCACGGTTGCCGCAATACCCGCCACGTGACCACTATATGGCCGTTTCGCCCCGGTTCATCCGCCCCGTGGTTGACATCGTCCTCCACCCACGGGTGGAGGACGCACCCTTCCCTGGCATGCGGATTCGGTGTGGCCGTGTCCCTACCGTCAAAGGTGAATGATCCGAACATCTTTCGACATGGGAAGGAGGCATCGTGACCATCGACATCGGGCCCTGTCGGGTCCACTGGGAAGAGGGTGCCGCGGTGAGCGGGCGCACCGGCCGGCGGCTGGTGATCGGCTACAGCGGCAGCGACGCGTCACGCCGTGCGCTGCGGGCGGCGCTGACGACGGCGTCGCCGGCCGACGACATCGTTCTGGTCTGTGCGGTGCGACGGCGCAGCGACGGGCCGGCAACCCCACTGCACGACGCCCTGAAGTCCGAGGCGTATCTGTTGACCGCGTCGGCGGGCATCGACGAGTTGTTGCGGTGTGGGCGGGAGGCGGCCCACGCCGCGGGTGCCGCGTCGGTCGACGTGCGCAGGGGGACCGGAAGTCCCTCGGCGGTGCTGGCGGGCGTGGCGGCAGAGGTCGGTGCGTCGGTCGTCGTGCTCGGGATGAGCGGCCGGCGACCGGGCGGCCTCGCGAGAACCCTGCACCGCAGGCTGTCGGCGGACGTCGACCTTGTCGTCACCGACGGAACGACCCATCTGCATGCGGCGTCCACCCGCCCGTCGCTGCGCCGGCCGGAACCGGCGGATCGTCGTGCGGCCTGGGATCCGGCGATGTGGCGTCTCCCGCAGCCGAACTGAGGTGATCGGCCCGGGCGAACGGAGGCTACTTGGCGAGCCGTGCCAGCAGGCTCGACGCCTCCTGGCTGGCCGAGCCCTCCTCGGCGAGATGAGCCATCGCCGGCGAGAGTTCGCGGCCGTGGCGGGCCATGGCCTGCGCGTAGAGCCGCCCGGCCCGATAGGACGACCGGACCAGCGGACCGGCCATCACACCGGCGAAGCCGAGTTCTTCCGCGAAGTCGGAGTGATCGACGAACTCCTCGGGCTTGACCCAGCGTTCCACCGGATGGTGCCGCGGCGAGGGCCGCAGGTACTGGGTGATGGTGAGGATGTCGCAGCCCGCCTCGTGCAGATCCACGATCGCCGACTGGACCTCCTGCGGGGTCTCACCCATGCCCAGGATCAGATTCGACTTGGTGACCAGGCCGAAGTCGCGGGCCTGCGTGATGACGTCGAGGGACCGCTCGTAGCGGAACGCCGGGCGGATGCGCTTGAAGATCCGCGGCACGGTCTCCAGGTTGTGCGCGAGAACCTCGGGGCGAGCGTCGAACACCTCGGCCAACAGGTCCGGCTTGGCGTGGAAGTCGGGGATCAGGTTCTCCACGCCGGTGCCCGGGTTGAGGCGGTGGATCGCGCGGACGGTCTCGGCGTAGAGCCAGGCGCCCTCGTCGGGCAGGTCGTCGCGGGCGACGCCGGTGATCGTCGAGTACCGCAGGCCCATCGCCTGCACGCTCTCGGCGACGCGGCGGGGTTCGTCGCGGTCGAGCTCGGCGGGCTTGCCGGTGTCGATCTGGCAGAAGTCGCAGCGCCGGGTGCACTGCTCGCCGCCAATGAGGAAGGTGGCCTCCCGGTCCTCCCAGCATTCGTAGATGTTGGGGCAGCCGGCCTCCTCGCAGACCGTGTGCAGGCCCTCGCGCTTCACCAGCCCCTTGAGCTCGGTGTACTCCGGACCCATCGTCGCCCGCGTCTTGATCCAGCCGGGCTTGCGTTCGATCGGGGTCTGCGCGTTGCGCACCTCGAGGCGCAGCAGCTTGCGGCCGTCCTGGGCGGTGGGGGTGGAGTGGTCGCTGGAGGGGGAGGCTGTCACTGTTCGGATCCTACGCTCGCGGTGGCGCGCGCCTCGGACGCGCGATGAGGGGTATCGAGGGCCGACGACACGGCGGCGGCGACCGGGTCGAGGAGTTCGTCGACGGTGATCGGCCGGCCGGTCTCGCGGCTCAGCGACGTCACCCCGGCGTCGGCGATCCCGCACGGGACGATCGCGTCGAAGGCCGACATGTCCGGGTCGATGTTGAGGGCGAACCCGTGCAGCGCGACGCCGCGCGCCACCCGGATGCCGATCTGGCCTAGCTTGCGCTCCCGGGCTTCCCCGGTGATCCACACGCCGGAGCGCCCGTCGACGCGACCGGTGGTCACGCCGACGCCGGCGCACACCGCGATCAGCGCCTCTTCCAGCCGCCGCACGTACTCGACGACGTCGAGCGGCTCGGCGAGCTTGACGATCGGATAGCCGACCAGCTGGCCGGGGCCGTGCCAGGTGATCCGGCCGCCGCGGTCCACGTCGATCACCAGGGAACCGTCGGTCGGCCGGTCGCCGTCCTCGGTGCGTTTGCCCGCGGTGTAGGTCGACGGGTGTTCGAGCAGGAGCAGCACGTCGTGATCGAGCACGCCGTCGGCGCGGTCGGTGGCCAGCCGGTGCTGCAGCTCATAGGTGGGGACGTAGTCGACGACGCCGAGTCGGCGCACCTCGATGGGCGCCTGCGACGCCCGAATGGAAATCTCACGCATTGATGTAATCCAGAGCATCGTTGATCGACTGATGGTCGAAGGTGAAACCGTGTTCGGTGAGCACAGAGGGTGCAACGCGCTGACTGAACAGAATCATTTCCTCGGCCATCTCACCGCCGAGCGTCTTGGCCACCACCCCGGGCACCGACAGGATGGTCGGCCGGTGCATGGACCGGCCGAGCGCGCTCGCGAACTCGCCGAACGGCAACGCGCCCGGCGACGACAGATTCACCGGGCCGTCGATGTCCGACTCCAGCAGATACGCGATGGCCCGGACCTCGTCGGGCAGGGTGATCCAGGAGAAGAACTGCTTACCGTTGCCGATCGAGCCACCGGCGCCGAGCCAGAAGACCGGACGCAGCTTGGCCAGCAGTCCGCCCTTGCGGGACAGCACCGGAGCGGTGCGCAACAGCGCGACCCGCGTCTTCCCGCCGGCGTTCTCGGTGGCCGCCCGCTCCCAGTCGGTGACCAGGCCGGCGAGGAACCCCGCACCGGCCGAATCGGATTCGGTCGCGGCGTGCGTTCCGGTGTCGCCGTAGAAGCCGGTCGCGCTCGCGGACAGGAAGATCGGCACACCCGCCCGCGCGACGCCCTCGGCCAGCACCACCGTCGGCGTGATCCGGGAGTCCCGGAGTTCCTGCTTGAACCGCCCGGTCCAGCGCTGGTTGCCGACGCCGACCCCGCCGAGCGCGACGACCGCGTCGGCACCCTCGAGAGCCTCGTCGGGAACTCCGAAAGTCTCCGGGTCCCAACTGAACTCGTCGTCGGACAGCGCTTCGCGCCGGACCAGGCGGACGACGTCGTGCCCGGCCCCGCGCAAGGCGGGGACCAGGGCCGAACCGATCAGTCCCTGCGAGCCGGCTACGACAACCCGCATGAGGTCTAGAGTCCGAGGTCGGCCGTGAACTCTCCGGCCTCGAGACGCTTCTTGATGGTGGTCAGGAAGCGGCCGGCGTCGGCGCCGTCGATCAACCGGTGATCGTAGGTCAGCGGCAGGTACGACATCGACCGGACGGCGATCGACTCCGAACCGTCGGCACCGGTGATGACCACCGGACGCTTGACGATGGCCCCGGTGCCCAGCATCGCCGCCTGCGGCGGCACCAGGATCGGGGTGTCGAACAGCGCGCCCTGGCTGCCGATGTTGGTGATGGTGAACGTGCCACCGGCCAACTCGTCGGGCTTGAGGCCGCCGACTCCCTTGCGGGCGCGGGCCGCGATGTCGGCGATCGAGCGCGCCAGGCCGGCGATGGACAGGTCGTCGGCGTTGTGGATCACCGGCGACAGCAGACCCTGCTCGGTGTCCACCGCGAATCCGAGATGCACCTTGTCGTAGTAGGTGATCTCCTTCTTGTCCTCGTCGATCGACGCATTGACGTTCGGGTGCAGCTTGAGTGCCTCGACGACGGCCTTCGCGATGAACGGCAGGAAGGTCAGGTTGACGCCCTCGGATGCCTTGAACTGCTCTTTGGCGGCCTTGCGCAGATTGACGATCTTGGTCATGTCGACCTCGAAGACCTGGGTGAGCTGAGCGCTGGTCTGCAGCGACTCGCGGGTCTTCTTCGCGGTGATCTGCCGGATGCGGTTGATCTTCTGCGTGGTGCCGCGCAGCTCGGCCAGTTCCGGCTTCACCTCGGGCGCGGACGACGCGGCGGCCGGGGCGGCGGCGGCCGGCGCCGCAGCGGCGGGCGCGGCGGCGGCGGGGGCCTTGGCGGCTTCCGCGGCCGCGAGCACGTCCTGCTTGCGGATACGGCCGCCGACGCCGGTGCCCTTCACGGAGTTCAGATCGATGTTGTTCTCCGAGGCCAACTTCCGGACCAGCGGGGTCACATACGGCGTGGACTCCTGGGTCGGCGGCTCGGACTTGGCCGCGGCGGCCGCGGGCTTGGGTGCGGGCTTCGACGGCTCCGGTTCCGGCTCGGGCGCTGCCTCGGCAGCGGGCTCCGGTTCGGGCTCGGGCTCGGGCTCCGGCTCTGGCTCCGGTTCGGGTTCCGGTGCGGACTTGGCCGCCGACGCGTCGCCGATCACGGCGAGCTTGCCGCCGACCTCGACGACGTCGTCCTCCTGCGCGACGATCTCCAGCAGGGTGCCGGCGACCGGGGACGGGATCTCGGTGTCGACCTTGTCGGTGGAGACCTCGAGCAGCGGCTCGTCGGCGGCGACCTCGTCGCCGACCTGCTTGAGCCAGTTGGTCACGGTGCCCTCGGTGACGGACTCGCCCAGCTCGGGCATCACGACGTCGGTGCCCTGCGCGGAACCGCCGCCGGAGGTCGCCGCCGCCGCCGGCTTCTTCGCGGGCTCGTCGGTGTCGGTCGAGGGCGCCTCGGCAGGCTCCTCCTCGGCCTGCGCTTCGGCCGGTTCGTCGTCACCGGAGGAGTCGGCCGGGGCCGCTTCGCCTTCCTCGCCGATGAGGGCCAGCTCGCCGCCGACCTCGACCACGTCGTCCTCGGCGGCGATGATCTTCGTCAGCACACCCGAAGTGGGAGCGGGGATCTCGGTGTCGACCTTGTCGGTCGACACCTCCAGCAACGGCTCGTCGGCCTCGACGGTGTCGCCCTCCTCCTTCAGCCACCGGGTGACTGTTCCTTCGGTGACGCTTTCACCCAAGGCGGGCATCTGGACGGAGAAGGCCATTGTTGTTGACTCCTGAACTCGACGTGTGGTCACGGGGGCTGTGCGCCTTCGGTGTGTGCGCCTCGGGTGCACGAACGGCGTGCGGCGGGTGAGCCGACCGTCCTTCGGTAACCCTACCCGGGCATGTCACCTCCGACGTGGCGTGTGTCGAACTCGATCCGGAGGTGTCGGATCCGGCCGTTCACGGCGCCTCGGATCCGGGCGTTCACGGCCCGTCCGATGCAGCCGTTCTCGCCTCGGATCCGGCCGTTCACGGCCGGTCCGATTCAGCCGTTCTCGGCGATGTCCTCGAGCACGCGCGCGATGGTGCGGACCGGAACGCCCGTGCCGCCCTTCGGCGTGTAGCCCCACGGACCGCCGGTGTTGAAGGCGGGTCCGGCGATGTCGATGTGCGCCCACCCGACACCCTCGGGGACGAACTCCTTGAGGAACAGGCCGGCCGAGAGCATGCCGCCGTTGCGATGGTTGGTGACGTTGGCCAGATCGGCGACGCGGGACTTGAGATCCGCGCGCAGCTCGGCGGGCAATGGCATCGCCCAGGCGTTCTCGCCGACCTCCTGCGACAGAGCCGCCACCCGGTCGCGGAACTCCGCGGTGCCCACGACGCCCGGCGTGCGGGAGCCGAGCGCGACCATCTGCGCGCCGGTCAGGGTCGCGGTGTCGATGAGGTAGTCGGGCTCGTCCTCGGCGGCCCGCACGATCGCGTCAGCCAGGATGAGCCGGCCCTCGGCGTCGGTGTTGAGAACCTCGACGGTGGTCCCGCCGTACTGGGTGAGCACGTCGCCCGGGCGCTGCGCGGTACCCGACGGCATGTTCTCGGCCATCGGCACGGTGGCGACGACGGTGACGTCGACGTCGAGCCGGGCGGCCAGGATGACGGCCGCGATGACCGCAGCCGCGCCGCCCATGTCCGAGGTCATGTGGTCCATGTTGGCGGCCGGTTTGATGGAGATGCCGCCGGTGTCGAAGGTGATGCCCTTGCCGACGAGGGCAACCTTCTTCGCGCCCTTCTTGCCGGTGTGGGTCAGCCGGACCAGCCGCGGCAGCCGCGACGATCCCTTGCCGACGCCGATGATGCCGCCGTAGCCGCCCTTCTCCAGCGCCTTGTCGTCGAGCACCTCCACCGCGAGGCCGGCCGTGCTGCCCAGATAGCGGGCGCGTTCGGCGAACTCCTCCGGGTACAGGTGACTCGGCGGGGTGTTGACGAAGTCGCGGGCGATCGCCACCGCGTCCGCGACGGCGACGGCACGGGTGAGTTCGGCCTTGGCGTCGCGGCCCTTGTCCTCGACGAGCAGCGTGATGCGGGCCGGCGGCGACTTCTTCGGGGCGGTCTTGTCGGAGCGGAAGGCATCGAATCGGTACGCGCCCAGGAAGAATCCCTCCGCGACCGCGCCGAGGTTCACCGCGGACAGGGTGGTCGCCGCCTGGGCGACGCCGTCGAGTTCGCGGGCGACGATGCCGGCGGCCTGCCGGAGTTTGTCGGCGTCGTCGAGATCGTCGGCGCCGCCGAGGCCGACCGTGATGACCACGTCGACGCCGAGGCCGGCGGGGGCCGGGATCCGGGTGACCTCACCGTGCGATCCCGACGCGCCGAGGGCATGCACCGCGGCGGCGACGGCCTCGGCCTGCGCGTCGTCGAGGATGCCGTCGATGATCGAGAGGGTCGGGTCGGCGTCGGGATCGCCGTTCTTCCCGTCGCCGTTCTTGTCCGGCGCGATGAGGCCGATCACCAGTGCCTTGTCGCCCTTGTCGAGGGTGCTTGCCAGCTGCAGTTCCGGGCCGCGCACGCGGTCGACGTTCTCGTTCTTGGTCACGGGCACAACTCTAGTCACCCGGCGCCTTCGGTAACCTCCACCCATGACCGAACTGCTCGCCGGACCCATCGCCGATCGACACGTCGCCCTCGGCGCCACCTTCGCCGAGTTCGGCGGCTGGAACATGCCGGTGTCCTACGCCGGCACCGTCGCCGAACACACCGCGGTCCGTGAGGCGGTCGGGATCTTCGACGTCAGTCACCTCGGCAAGGCGCTGGTCGCCGGGCCGGGTGCCGCGGCGTTCGTCAACCGCACCCTGACCAACGACCTGGGCAAGATCGCGCCGGGCAAGGCGCAGTACACGTTGTGTTGCAACGACTCCGGAGGCGTGGTCGACGACCTGATCGCCTACCTGGTGAGCGACGACGAGGTGTTCCTGGTGCCCAACGCGGCCAACACGGCCACCGTCGTCGCGCAGCTGTCGGCCGTCGCGCCGGACGGCGTGACCGTCACCGACGCGCATCGCGAGTTCGGGGTGTTCGCCGTGCAGGGGCCGCGCGCGCCGGAAGTGTTGTCCGGCTTGGGTTTACCCACCGACATGGAGTATATGGCGTTCGCCGACGCGGATCTGGCCACCGCCGACGGGCCCAGGCCGGTGCGGGTGTGCCGCACGGGTTACACCGGGGAACGGGGCTACGAGATCCTGCCGCGCTGGGACGATGCTGGGCCGGTGTTCGACGCACTGCTGGCCGCCGTGAGCGACCACGGGGGACAGCCGGCCGGCCTGGGCGCCCGCGACACGCTGCGCACCGAGATGGGTTACGCACTGCACGGTCATGAGCTGAGCACCGACATCACCCCGGTGCAGGCGCGCGTCGGATGGGCCGTCGGATGGAAGAAGCCGGAGTTCTTCGGCCGCGACGCGCTGATCGCGGAGAAGGCGGCCGGGCCGGCGAGGCGACTGTTCGGTCTGAAGGCGACCGGTCGGGGAGTGCCCCGCGCCGACTGTGCGGTGCTCGCCTCCCCCGGTGGCGCACCGATCGGGCGGTGCACCTCGGGCACGTTCTCGCCGACCCTCAAACAGGGGATCGCGCTCGCGTTGCTGGACACCGACGCGGACCCCGCGGTGGGCGGCGAGGTGATCGTCGACGTGCGCGGGCGTGACCTGGCCTGCGAGATCGTGGCGCTGCCGTTCGTCGAGTCGCACGTCTGACACACGATCGACCGGTCGGAAATCATTTGCCGCCCGGCGGTACGATTGGCCAATGACCTTGCAGTTCACGCGTACCGAGCATCCCCACCCGGTGTCCGAGAGCCGTCGGGCCGAGATCCTCGCGGCCCCCGGATTCGGCAAGTACTTCACCGACAACATGGTGATGATCGACTACGACGTAGACCGCGGCTGGCACAACGCGAACGTCCGTCCGTACGGCCCGATCGCGCTCGACCCCTCGGCGATGGTGCTGCACTACGGCCAGGAGGTCTTCGAGGGGCTCAAGGCCTACCGGCAGCCCGACGGATCGATCGCGGCGTTCCGCCCCGAGTCCAATGCGCTGCGCCTGCAGCGTTCCGCGGAACGCCTCGCGATGCCACCGCTGCCCGTCGACGTCTTCATCGAGTCGTTGCGCGTGCTGCTCGACGCCGACAACGAGTGGGTGCCGGCCGCCGGCGGTGAAGAGGCCCTCTACCTGCGGCCGTTCATGTTCGCCTCGCAGGCCGGTCTCGGCGTCAACGCACCGTCGAACTCCTACATCTACGCGCTGATCGCCTCGCCGGCCGGCGCCTACTTCTCCGGCGGCATCAAGCCGGTCAGCGTGTGGCTGTCCACCGAATACGTGCGTGCCGCACCCGGCGGTACCGGCTTCGCCAAGTGTGGCGGCAACTACGCCGCCGCGTTCCTCGCGCAGCAGCAGGCGGTCGCCAACGGCTGCGATCAGGTCGTCTGGCTCGACGCCATCGAACGCCGCTACATCGAGGAGATGGGCGGCATGAACATGTTCTTCGTGTTCGGCTCCGGCTCCGATGCGCGGCTGGTCACCCCGGAACTGTCCGGCTCGCTGCTGCCCGGTATCACCCGGGAATCGTTGCTGCAGTTGGCAACCGACGCCGGCTTCACCGTCGAGGAACGTCGCATCAGCACCGAGGAACTGCGCAAGGGTGTCGCGTCGGGCGACATCAGCGAGGTCTTCGCCTGCGGCACCGCCGCCGTCATCACCCCGGTCGGCCGGGTCAAGGGCGACAACGAGGACTATCTGATCGGCGACGGCACCACCGGCGAGGTCACCCAGGCGCTGCGCGACACGCTCACCGGCATCCAGCGCGGCACCTTCGCCGACACGCACGGCTGGATGACCGAGCTCTACCGCCGCTGACGCGCCGGTGCCCCGCACAACCGCGCACGCTGCGTGATCACGCGTCAATTATTGACGCGTGATCGCGCTGTGAGCGCTCTTGGGTCAGAACAGCAGACCGACGAGGGTGATGGCCGTCGCCAGTTCGATCACGGCGCCGAGAACATCGCCCGACATGCCGCCGAGCCGCCTCGCGCAGTGGCAGGTGAACAGCCACGCGAACGCCAGCGCCACGCCCACGGCGACGACGTACTGCGCCGCCGACGCCGCGTCAAAGGTGTTGCCCCGCAACCCTCCGACGCACGCCGCGAGCACCATGGCGATCGTCGGCCAGATGACCACGCCGATGCGCTGGGTGCCCGCGACCAGTGCGCCGAAACCGTCCGGATGCGCCGGCGGCAGGCCGCGCCGGGCGCCGATCACCGCGGCGACCCGACCGACGATCACGGCGAGTGCGATCGCGGCCCAGTCATGGCGATCGGTGAGAGCGCCGAACCCGACGACCTCCACGAGCATCACGGCGACGAGCGTGGCGACTCCGAACGGTCCCACGGTGCCACTGCGCATCACCTCGGCCACCCGCTCCGGCGGGCCGTAACAGCCGAGACCGTCGGCGGTGTCGGCGAGACCGTCGAGGTGCATACCGCGGGTGACCAGCGCCAGGAGGACCACCACGAGGACGCCGATCATCGTGCTCGGCAGGTCGGTCTGGTCGAGTCCGAAAGCTATTGCAGTGCAGAGCAATCCGATCAGACCGCCGACCACCGGAGTGGCGCTGACGGCGGCTCCGCCGGTGCTGCGGTCCATCGTGACCCGCGGTTGGGGGACCGGTAGCACCGTCAGCCAACTCACCGCCACGTGGACGGCCCGGATCGGATGCGGCATCGTCGCCGGGTGTCAGGCGCCGGTCGAGACGGGCGCCGCGGCGTCGTCGCGGTCGCTGACCCCGGCCTCGGCGAACGTGGCCATCGAGGTGAGGATGTCGATCGACGACGCGACCACCGGGAGTGCGGTGAGCGCGCCGCTGCCCTCACCCAGCCGCATCGACATCTCCAGCAGCGGCGTCAGGTCGAGATGTTCGAGGGCGATGGTGTGGGCGGGCTCGGCCGAACGGTGGCCGGCGATCCACCAGCGCGAGGCGCCCGGTGCGAGTTCGTCGGCGACCAGTGCGGACGCGGTGACGACGACCCCGTCGAGGATCACCGGCGTCCGGCGGATCGCCGCCTGCGCGAGGAAACCCGCCATGGCGGTGAGGTCCGCGCCGGCCACGGTGGCCAGCAGCGACAGCGGATCGTGGCGGTGCCGTCGGGCACGGCGCATACCGTCGCGGATGGCGGCGGTCTTGCGGATCCAGCCGGCGTCGTCGATCCCCGTCCCGCGTCCGACGATCTCCACGGGTTCGCGCCGGGTGACGGTGCCGATCAGCACGGTGGCCGGGGTGGTGTTGCCGATGCCCATCTCGCCGGCGATCAGCAGGTCCGCGCCGCTGTCGACGAGACCGTCGGCGATCGCCCGGCCTGCGGCCAGTGCCTGCCGGGCCTCGGCGATGGTCAGCGCATCGGTGTGCCGCAGGTCGCCGCTGCTGCGGCGCACCTTGTATCGCGACACCTCGGGCGCGGTGTCGGCGTCGACGGACATGTCATAGACCCGCACGGTCGCGCCGGCACGGCGGGCCAGTACGTTCACCGCGGCACCGCCGGCCGCGATGTTCGCGACCATCTGAGCGGTGACCTCCGGGGGGAACGCCGACACGCCGCCCTGGGCCACCCCGTGGTCGCCGGCGAACACCGCGACCGTCGGCTGCGTGAATTGTCGTGGGGGACATGTGCCCTGGCATGCGGACAGCCAGATGCCGATCTCCTCCAGGCGACCGAGGGAGCCGGGCGGTTTGGTCAGGGTCGCGTGCCGCTCACGTGCGGCGGCCTCGGCGGTGAAGTCGGGGCCCGGGACGGGGTCGAACACCTCGGCGTCGGTGGCGTCGAGATCGGCTGCCGGTGTGGGTGGCTCGGTTGCCGTGGGCGGGGTGTCGGAAGTTGTCGCGGGCGGGGTGTCGGAAGTGGCCGCACGCGGGGTGTCGGAAGCTGCCGCGGGGAGAGTGGTTGCCGTGACGGCGGCAGCGGTAGCCGTGGGCTGAGGAGCGGTTGCCGTGACCGGAGGAGTCGTTGCCGTGACCGGAGGAGCGGTGTCCGTGGCCGCGGGAGTGGTTGCCGCGGGCACAGGAGTGGTTGCGGCCGTCGGGATCTCGGTGGCGGTCGGCGTCAGGGGTTCGGCCAGGGGCGTGGTCAATTCGAGCACCCGGCCGGCCACGACCAGCACCACGCGGTCGCAGACCGCGGCGACCGCCGCGTTCAGGGCGCCGAGCTCGTCCTGGAAGCGGCGTCCCGCCGGGGTCGGCGGCACCACCGAGAGGCCCACCTCGGGGCTGATGATCACCAGGTCGTCGTCGAAATCACTGATGGCCGAGCAGATTTCGGCGTGAGCGGCCGACAGGTCGAGATCCTCGGCGGTCCAGCCGGCGGTGGCGTCGAGGTGTGCGGCGAGCCAGTTGCCGAGGTCGTCGACCAGCGTCGGAACCGTCTCCGCGCGCAGGGTGGCGGCGAGGTCGGTGGATTCGACGGTGGTGTACCGGTCACCCCGCCGCGCCCGGTGGGCGGCGACCCGAGCCACCCATTCGGCATCCGAAGAGGTTGTCGGCCCGGTCGCGACGTAGCGCACCCGCGGATGACCGGTGAGCAGTTCCTCGCCGAACGACGACTTACCCGACCGCACTCCGCCCAGGACGAGAGTGCGTGTCCCCCGAGACACCACCGTGCTCAGACCTCGTCGCCCGGCGACACCACCGGCTTGGGAGCGCGCATCCGGCGCAGCTGCATCGCGCGGGTGAAGGCGTACCAGCCGAGGCGGAACCCGGTCTCCGTCGGCTCGACGTCGGGATAGCGCTCACGGACGCGCCGATTGACCAGCCGGCCCAGGATGACCGCGTCGATCGCCATCAGGATGACGAACGCGAGCAGCACGAAGTTGGCGTAGACGGCGATGGCCGGGACGAACATGACCACGATCAGTGCGATGGCGAACGGCATGAAGAGCCCGGCGAAGTTGCGCCGCGAATCGACGAGGTCGCGGGTGAAACGCTTGACCCTGCCCTTGTCGCGGGCCGGCAGGTACTTCTCGTCGCCGGCCATCATCTTCTCGCGCTGCTCCATGCGCAACGCGCGCCGCTCGTCGGAGAGCTTGCGCTTGTCCTCTTTGGACAGGCTGCTCTTGATCTCCTTCTTGCGGGCGCGGGCCTCCGAGCGGGTCGTCGGCGGCGGCGACACGGGACCGCGTCGCCGGCCCTGCGCCTCACGCCGGCTCGGAGTGGGCCGGCCTTTGCCCGGGGTCTGGGCGCTGCCTTTGGTAGCGGTGTCGGTGCCGGTCGCCGCCTCGTCCGCAACCGCATCCGCGACCGGCACATCAGCGGCAGCCGCGGCCGAATCGTCGTTGGACTTCCATGGCAACTTCACGTATTCGAGCGTAGGCGATCCGTACTGCCGTGGTTCGCAGACCTCCCTATACTTCGGCGCATGCGGGTACTGATCGCGCCGGATTCCTTCGGGGACACACTCTCTGCCGTCGCCGCGACCGCGGCCATCGCTCGGGGATGGTCGGCCGCCCGACCCGACGACGAGCTGGTGCCCGCACCCCAATCGGATGGTGGGCCGGGCTTCGTCGACGTCCTGGCCTCCCGTTTCGGTGAGATCCGTACGGTCAGGGTGGCCGGCCCGCTCGGCGCCGCGGTCGACGCGGCATGGCTGTTCGACGACCGCGGATCCTCGCCGGTCGGCTACGTCGAATGCGCCCAGGCGTGCGGCCTGCATCAGCTCGGCGGTCGCCCGACGCCCCGCACCGCGCTCTCCGCGGACACCACCGGTGTCGGCGAGGTCATCGCCGCGGCGCTCGACGCCGGGGTCGGATCCATCGTGGTCGGGCTCGGCGGCTCGGCGACCAGCGACGGTGGCCGCGGCATGATCGACGCGCTCGGCGGACCCGACGCCGCGGCCCGCCTACTGTCGGGGATCGACATCGTCGCGGCCTCCGACGTGGAGAATCCGCTGCTCGGGCCGCTGGGTGCGGTGGCAGTGTTCGGACCGCAGAAGGGTGCCGACGCGGACGCACTGGGCCGGCTCGAGGAACGCATGACGCAGTGGTCGAGGGTGCTGGGGCGGCTGGCCGGTCGCGACATCTCCGGCGAGCCGGGCGCGGGTGCGGCCGGCGGCCTGGGTGCGGCGTTGCTCGCGCTGGGCGGGCGCCGGGTCTCCGGCGCGACCGTGGTGGCCGACGCCACCGACCGCGACGCCGCGCTGGCCGCATCGGACCTGGTGATCACCGGCGAGGGCAAGTTCGACTCGCAGACGCTGCGCGGCAAGGTGGTCTCCGCGCTGAACGCGACCGCGCAGCAGGCGGGCATCCCGACCGTCGTGTTCGCCGGGCAGGTGGCGCTGAGCCCCGACGAGATCACCGAGGCCGGTATCGCCTCGGCGCACGCGATCGTCGACATCGCCGGCTCCGTCGAGGTGGCGATGAACGACGCCGACAACCAGCTGACCCGACTCGCCGAACAGGTGGCGGCCCGGTGGTGACGGATCGCGAGGTGATCGCACGTCCGTGACCGATCGTTCCGGTGAGGCGTCGCAACGTCTCATCGGCGCCGCCTACGCCGTCGGCGCCTACGTCCTGTGGGGATTCCTGCCGCTGTATTTCGTGCTGCTGGAACCCACCGGCCCGTGGGAGGTCGTCGCGTGGCGGGTGCTGCTGTCGCTGGTCTTCTACCTGATCGCCATCCCGATCGTCGGTGGCTGGCCGCGGTTGCGCGCGGTCACCCGGCAGCGGCGTCTGGTGCTGTGGACCGGCGTCGCGGGTGTCCTGATCTATCTGAACTGGCAGATCTTCCTGATCGCGACCCTGACCGGGCATGTCATCGAGATGAGTCTCGGATACTTCATCAACCCGATCGTCACCGTGCTGCTCGGCGTCACCGTGCTGCGCGAGCACCTCAGCCGGCTGCAGTGGCTGGCGGTGGGACTCGCCGCACTCGCCGCGCTGATCATCATCGTCGCCTACGGCGCGTTTCCCTGGCTGGCGCTCGGTGTGGCGTTCTCCTTCGGCTTCTACGGCCTGGTCAAGAAGCACATCGGACCGTCGGTGGACGTGCTGAGCGGACTGACCCTGGAGTCGTTGTGGCTCGCGCCGATCGCGATCGGGCTGCTGGTCGTCGTCGGCATGACGTCGGGCCTGACGATGGGCAGCGCGGGTGCCGGTCACGCGGTGCTGTTGTCGCTGGCCGGGGTGATCACCGCCGCACCACTGATGCTGTTCGCCGCCGGCGCGCGCCGGGTGCCGCTGACCGTGCTCGGCATCGCGCAGTTCATCACGCCGATCATGCAGCTGGTGATCGGTGTGTGGGTGCTCGGCGAGCCGATGCCGATCGAGCGGTGGATCGGCTTCGCGGTGGTGTGGCTGGCCCTGGCAGTGCTCACAGCCGATTCGCTGCTCGGCAGGAATAGACTGCGACGGGGTACCGTTGAGGACAGCACGTGGCCTGATCGCGGGGAGGATCCTGCGCGACGGCCGGCGAGTCGAGATACTTGAGGAGCATCGATGACCGTTCAGAACGAATCCGGAGCTGCCACCGAGACCGGTGTCATTCTGACCGACGCCGCCGCGGCCAAGGCCAAGGCGCTGCTCGACCAGGAGGGCCGCGACGATCTCTCGTTGCGTATCGCCGTCCAGCCCGGCGGATGCGCGGGATTGCGCTACCAGCTCTTTTTTGACGATCGCAGTCTTGACGGCGACGTCATCGCCGATTTCGGCGGCGTGAACCTCGCGGTGGACCGGATGAGTGCGCCCTACGTCCAGGGCGCGACCATCGACTTTGTCGACACCATCGAGAAGCAGGGTTTCACCATCGACAACCCGAACGCGACCGGCAGCTGCGCCTGCGGCGACTCGTTCAACTGACACCCTCCGCGCATTCACCTTTTGTTCGTCCGCTGACCGCACTCCCGACATCCGGGGGTGCGGTCAGCGGCGTCTGACGGGCTGGGTACCGTGAACAGCTGTCCGACCAGCCGAGTACGAAGGGGGCGTTCGCTCGTGGCGATCATTGTCTGTGGCTCCATCGCAACCGACCATCTGATGACCTTCCCGGGGAAGTTCTCCGAGCAGCTTCTCGGTGATCACCTCGAACACATCTCCCTGAGCTTCCTCGTCGAGGATCTGGTGGTGCGGCGCGGCGGCGTGGGCGGCAACATCTGCTATGCGATGGGTGAGCTGGGTGGCAGCCCGGTGCTGGTAGGCGCGGCAGGCGCCGATTTTCACGACTACCGGCAGTGGCTCGAGGCACACGGCGTCGACTGTCGTGCGGTGCGGATCTCCGAGACCCACCACACCGCACGCTTCATGTGCACCACCGACCAGACGATGGCCCAGCTGGCGACCTTCTACGCGGGAGCGATGAGCGAGGCGCGGGAGATCGCGCTCGGGAAGGTCATCGAGCAGACCGGCACGCCGGAACTCGTGCTGATCGGTGCCGACGACCCCGACGCCATGCTCCGCCACACCGCCGAATGCCGGGACCTGGGCATCCCGTTCGCGGCCGACCCGTCGCAGCAACTCGCGCGGCTCGACGGCGAGCAGGCCCGCGCCCTGATCGACGGCGCCACCTACCTGTTCACCAACGAATACGAGTGGGGTCTGCTGCGCCAGAAGACCGGGCTGAGCGAGGCGCAGATCGCCGAGCTGGTCGGGGTCCGCATCACCACGCTCGGCAAGGACGGGGTGGAGATCGTCGAGAAGGACGGCACCACGACCCGCGTCGCGGTGGTCCCGGAGACCGAGAAGGTCGACCCGACCGGCGTCGGCGACGGCTTCCGGGCCGGCTTCCTCACCGCGCTGGGCAACGGCCTCGGTTTCGAGCGTGCCGCCCAGGTCGGATCGATGGTCGCCGTGCTCGTCCTCGAAACCGTCTCCACCCAGGACTGGGTGTGGGACCGCGACCTGGCCCTCAAGCGCATCGCGGACGCGTACGGCGACGCGGCCGCCGCCGACATCGCGGCCGCCCTTTAGGCTGCTCCCGAACGCCACCACCTCGACAACCGGGGTGGTGGCGTTCGGATTACAGCCGGACCGGGTAGTGGTGGTCGGTGATGTCGGGGACGATCGACTTCTCGACGAAGATCCCGTGCCACACCATGAACATCAGCAGGGTCCAGAGGCGTCGGCTGTTGTCGACGACGCCGTCCCGGTGTTCGGTGAGCATCGTGACGATCGCGGCCTTGTCGAAGATGTGATCGGTCTGCGACGCCTCGATGGTCTGGTGCGCCCAGTCGTACATCTCGGGGCCGGCCAGCCAGTGACGGATGGGGACCGGGAATCCCAGTTTCTTCCGATGCAGCACATGCGCCGGAACGATCTGCTCGAGTGCCTTACGTAGGGCGTACTTGGTGGTGTTGTGGGCGATCTTCTCGTCGTAGGGGAGGGTTTCGGCGATCGCGAACACCTCGGGATCGAGGAACGGCACGCGCAGTTCGAGTGAGTTGGCCATCGTCATCTTGTCGGCCTTGACCAGGATGTCGCCGCGCAGCCAGGTGAACAGGTCGATGTGCTGCATGCGGGCGACCGGGTCCAGGCCCTCGGACATCGCGTAGATCGGGGCGGTCACGTCGGTGTGGGTCCACTCGGGCCGGTAGTCGCGCAACACCGCACGCAGTCGTGCGTCGTCGAAGCTGCGGGCGTTGCCGTAATAGCGTTCCTCGAGGGTCAGCGATCCGCGATGCAGCAGGCTCTTGCCACGCGTGCCCTCGGGGATGCGGTCCGACGCCCGTCCGGCGAGGCGTCGCAGCGTCGCGGGCAGGTGATCGAAGCCGCGCAGGGATAGGGGTTCCTTGTAGATGGTGTAGCCGCCGAACAACTCGTCGGCACCCTCACCCGACAGCACCACCTTGACGTGTTTGCGGGCTTCCTTGGCGACGAAATACAACGGAACGAGCGCCGGGTCGGCGACCGGGTCGTCGAGGTACCAGACGATCTCCGGGATCGCGGCGATGAACTCGTCGGGTTTGACGACCTTGACGATGTGGCGGGCGCCGATCGCCTCCGCCGATTCCACCGCGACGTCGATCTCCGAATACCCGTCACGCTCGAACCCGGTGGTGAACGTGATCAGGTCGGGGTTGTGGCGGATGGCCAGCGCGGCGATCGCCGTGGAGTCGATGCCGCCGGACAGGAACGATCCGACGGTCACGTCGGCGCGCATGTGCTTGGCCACCGAGTCGCTCAGCACCGCGGCGATCTCGTCGTAACGCCGCTGCCGGGTCGCCTCGGTCACCGGCCGCACACCGAAACGGGGGACGAAGTAGCGCTCGACAACCGGGTCGGCACCCGGCCGGATGGTCGCGTGGCAGCCGGATTCGAGCCGGCGGATCGCCGCGTGCAGCGTTTCGGGTTCCGGCACGTACTGCAGCACCGTGTAGTGCTCGATGGCCCGCGGGTCGAGTGCGTCGTCGAGTCCGAGGCGGCCGATCAGCTCCAGCAGGCTCTTCTTCTCGCTGCCGAACGCGGTTCCGCCGGGACCGGTCGCGATGAACAACGGCTTGATGCCGAACGGGTCCCGGGCGATGAACAGGCTGCGCTGCTCGGTGTCCCAGATCGCGAACGCGAACATGCCGCGAAGTCGTCGGACCGCATCCGGTCCCCAGTGGTGAAAGGCCGCGACGATCGCCTCGCCGTCGCCCTCGGTGTGGAACTGTGCGTCGGCCTCGCGGCGCAACTGATCGCGGATCTCGAGGTAGTTGTAGATCTCGCCGTTGAACACCAGCGCGTAACGGTCGGGGGTCTCGGGCGGACCCCAGCGCAGCGGCTGATGCGAATGCTCGATGTCGATGATCGACAGGCGGTTGAAGCCCAGGACCAGATCGCCGTCGTGCCATGTGCCGGGCTCGTCGGGGCCGCGGTGACGCATGCAGTGCGAGGCACCCGACACCAGGTCGACGGCGGTGGCCGCCGAACCATCCGACGTCAACAGACCCAGCAGTCCACACACGTTGAGCAGCCCTCACTCTCGACGAATACACGCGTTTGCCGCCGGGAGCGCACCGAGCGTGCCACTGCGCTTCCGACGGGTCGAGTATGCCTCAGACGAGCGGCGACGACCGAGCGTGGGCAGGCCCGACAGGGCGAGTCAAACCCCAATCACGAAAGCTTCGCCGTGTTGGTCTACGCTGCGTAGTACTAGGTGCAAGAATTGCCTTGGCGCAGGGTGAGAAATGTCCGGTGCCCGGCAAAGAAAGCACTGTGCGGGTCATGTGGCATGGCAACTCGGTCGGCACGGCGTGCCGCATCGAGCGAGCGGGAAGGCGTGAAATTGGCACACGGTGGACGGCCGCGGGCGCGAGGGCCCCGATCCGCATCGCGAGCGATCAAGCAGGTCGGCATAGTCGTCGCACTCGGTATCGGTGCGCTGCTCATGTCGGGTTGCGACGCACGTCAGGCGATGCGATTCGGCTGGCCGGCAGGCGTCACGCCCGAGGCCAAGAAGATGGGCGACCTGTGGACCTGGTCGGTCATCGCGGCGCTGATCATGGGCATTCTGGTGTGGGCGCTGATCTTCTGGGCCATCACCTTCCACCGGGCGACCAAGAAGCGCACGGCCGACGACGAGTTCCCGCGGCAGACCGCATACAACGTGCCCCTCGAGCTCGCCTACACCGCGATCCCGTTCGTCATCATCGCCGTCCTCTTCTACTTCACCGTCATCGTGCAGAACGACGTGGAGAAGAAGACCGACGACCCGAAGGTCGTCGTCGACGTGACCGCGTTCCAGTGGAACTGGAAGTTCGGCTACAAGACCGTCGAGTTCGCAGACGGTGCCAAGTACGACGGTTTCCAGCGGATGGGCAGTCCCTTCGACCTGCAGGTCAGCGAGCGTATCGAGCACGCGGGCGAGGAGATCGCCAAGCCCGGCCCGGCCGGCGGCCGTGACGACGATGTCCGCGACTACCTGACCTTCAACAAGATCGAGACGGTCGGTACCTCGACCGAGATCCCGATCCTGGTGCTGCCGATCGGCAAGCGCGTCCAGTTCGAGATCGCATCGGCCGACGTCGTGCACTCCTTCTGGGTGCCGGAGTTCCTGTTCAAGCGCGACGTGATGCCGTTCCCGAAGCAGAACCACACCGACAACGTCTTCCAGATCTCCAGCATCGACCGTCCCGGAGCGTTCGTCGGCCGGTGCGCGGAGATGTGCGGCACCTACCACTCGATGATGAACTTCGAGGTCAGGGCCGTCAGCGCGGACAAGTTCGACTCCTACATCCGCTACCGCGAGCGCAACCCGAACGCCACCAACGCCGAAGCACTGCAGGCGATCTGCGAGGTGCCGCATTCGGTGACGACGGTTCCGTTCGACACGCGCCGCAAGACCAACGGTGACACGCCGACGGATCTCGGCGACACCTACAACACGTCCCTGCAGGGCTGCACGGTGGGAGCCAACGGATGAAAATCGAAGCCCGGATCTTCGAACTGCTGACCGCGTTCTTCTTCCTCGCGGCCATCGTCTACACCCTGTTCACGGTGTTCTCGAGCAAGGGCGTCGAATGGGCCGGCGTCACCGCGCTGTTCTTCTCTGGCGGCCTGACCCTCATCGCCGGCACCTACTTCAGGTTCGTCGCGCGCCGCGTCGAGATCCGCCCGGAGGACTATGAGGACGCCGAGATCGAGGACGGCGCCGGCGAGCTCGGGTTCTTCAGCCCGCACTCGTGGTGGCCGATCCTGACCGCCGCCGGTGCGGCCATGTTCGCCGTCGGCTTCGCCACCGGCAACTTCTGGTTCGCCATCTTCTCCGCGCTGGTCATCGTCGGTACCGCCGCCGGTATGGTCTTCGAATACCACGTGGGCCCCGAAAAGCACTGATCGACAACATCTCTGGAAACGACGGCCACATCCGGTCCCCGGGTGTGGCCGTCGTCGTGATGCTTACCGGTTACGACGACGGCCGCGGCCGGTAGACGCGAAGCACCCGGTAGTCGGTCCGGAACGTCACGTCACGATAGGCCTCACCGAGTTCGCCGTCGTGGGCCACGACGACCGGCTCGTCGACCGCTGTGAAAGAGAACTCGGGGACGTGGAGTTCGTGGTAGAGCGGTGATCGCTCGAGACGGCCGGCGAGCAGTGCGCCGGCGAGCCGCAGTCCGGCGAACCGGTGTCCCCGTTCCAGGATGCGGACGTCGAGGAGCCCGTCGTCGATCCGCAGTCGGCGCGACGGCGCGAACCCGGCCGGCTGATACAGCGAGTTGCCGATCAGGAACAACGATGTCTCGAGCACATCCCCGTTGACCTCGATGCGCACGGGTGTGGTGCGCCGGAACGTCCGGATCAGCGCGGTCGCCGTGGCGAACGGTCGCCACAGCCGGTGCTCCAACCGGCTGCGCCTCCGCACGAAGTCCGGGTAGGCGCCGATGCTGGCGGTGTTGAGGATGATCTTGCGTTCGCCGGTCACCCGGACGACGTCGACACGGGTGACCTGTGCGTCGCGAACGGCGGACGCGGTGGCCGCGACGTCGGGCACGCCCAGGTCGCGGGCGAAGTGGTTGTAGGTGCCGGCGGCGAACACCGCCAACGGCAGATCGTGATCGAGGGCGATGCGAGCCGCGGTGGCCACGGTGCCGTCACCGCCCCCGACACCGAGCACCTCGGCCCGCGCGGCGGCCCAGGCCAGCAACTCCTCGATGTCGTCGTCCGGCCCGGTCTCGACGAGCTCGGCGTCGGGCAGCTCCCGGCGGATCTCGTCGATCACCCGTTTGCCGGTGCCCCCGCCGGACTCCGGATTCACCACGATGACCACACCGGCACCGGTCGGTCGCGGCTCGGCCGGGACGACCGCCGGTGCAGCGACGGCGATGGAATGCGTGCGGATCGGGGGCACCAACCGGGCACCGGCCACCGCGATGGTCGCGCCGATGCCGAACCCGGCGATCACGTCACCGGGGTAGTGGGCGCCGGTCGCCACCCGCGACAGCCCGACCAGCCCGGCGAGACCACCGAGAAGGAGGCCGGTCGGCGCGTGTTCGAGCCCGACACCGAGGGCGAACGCCGCCGCGCTGGCCGAATGGCCCGACGGCAGGGAATTGGAGGTGGGCAGCCGTCCGGAACGCCGCTCGAACGGCACCACTCCGGCGGCCGGACGTGGTCGGTTGCGCACCCGCTTGGCGATCTGGTTGGTGACCAGGCTGGTGACGGCCAGCGTCGCGAGACCGCGTGCCGCACCCCGCTGCAACTGCGGTTGTCCGCTGAGCGCCAGTCCACCGGCGATGGCCATCCACAGTTTCGAGTGATCGGCCGCGCGGGTCAGCGCGGGCATCGTCGCGTCGATCCCCGGGCTCGGCGAACGGGCGATGGTGTCGAAGATCTCGGCATCCAGCGTGCCGAGGCCGCGGGTGATCTCGCGTACGCCGGCGGACTCCCAGGTGGATCGGGCCCGGCCCAGGGAGCGCCGGGCGCGGATTCGACGACGATTGCTGCTCATGAACGTCCTTGTCCGATGGCGGTGGACTGGTTGTCAGACGACAATCGCCTGCCGTCGGTGCGGACGGCAGGCGATTGATGTCGATGATCCGGGGCGAGCTCAGTCGAACGGATTCCCGCCCTTGGCCTGCAGCTCGCGCAGGGCCCGCTTCTCGGCGCGCTCGTTCTCGTGCTCGACCTCGACGTTGCGGACCTGTTCTTCCGTCGGGTCCGCGAGCAGGATCGAACCGGTGCCCGGTGCGCCGGACGAGCCGAGCTTGTTCATCCGCTTCGGCAGGGCCGCACCCTCGTAGGGGAGAGGGATCGGGTGGCCGTGGTCGTCGACCGGGCCGAGCGGCTGGTGCACCTCGATGTACTCGCCCTGCGGCAGCCGCTTGATGATGCCCGTCTCGATGCCGTGCGCAAGGACCTGCCGGTCACTGCGCTGCAGTGCCAGCGCCCAGCGGTAGGCGATGAAGTAGGCCAGCGGCGGCACCACGATCAAACCGATGCGGCCCATCCACGTCGTCGCGTTCAGCGATATGTGGAACCGGTAGGCGATGATGTCGTTCATGCACGACAGCGTCAGGATGATGTAGAACGACAACGCCATGGCGCCGATCGCGGTGCGCACCGGGGTGTCGCGCGGACGCTGCAGCAGGTTGTGGTGTGCGTCGTCGCCGGTCAGGCGTTTCTCGATCCACGGGTAGGAGAACATCAGGGCGAACATGATCGTGATGATCACGACGACCCAGAAGATCGCGGGAATCGTGTACCGGCCGAGGTAGAGCTCCCAGGGCGGCATCAGACGGGCCAGGCCGTCGGTCCACATCATGTAGATGTCGGGCTGCGAACCGGCCGACACGTGCGCCGGGTTGTACGGTCCGAGCACCCACACCGGGTTGATCTGGAAGATGCCGGCCATCATCGCCACCACACCGGTCGTGACGGCGAAGAACGCGCCGGACTTGACGGCGAACACCGGGAGGATGCGGACGCCGACGACGTTCTTCTCGGTGCGGCCCGGGCCGGGGAACTGGGTGTGCTTCTGATACCAGACCAGCGCGAGGTGCGCGCCGATCAGCGCCAGGATGATGCCCGGGAACAGCAGGATGTGCAGCACGTACATGCGCGGGATGATGATGTCGCCGGGGAACTGACCCCCGAACAGCGCCCAGTGCAACCAGGTGCCGATCAGCGGGATGCCGAGCACGATGCCGCTCATCGCGGCGCGGACGCCGGTGCCCGACAGCAGGTCGTCGGGGAGCGAGTAGCCGAAGAAGCCCTCGAACATCGCCAGGATCAGCAGCAGGCAGCCGATGATCCAGTTGGCCTCGCGCGGACGGCGGAACGCACCGGTGAAGAAGATGCGCATCATGTGGACGATGATCGACGCGGCGAACAACAGTGCCGCCCAGTGGTGGACCTGGCGTACGAACAGGCCGCCGCGCACCTCGAACGAGATGTTCAGGGTGGTCTCGTAGGCACGGGTCATCATCACGCCGTTGAGCGGCTGGTAGGCGCCGTTGTAGACGACCTCCTGCATCGACGGATCGAAGAAGAGGGTCAGGTAGACACCGGAGATCAGCAGGATGATGAAGCTGTACAGCGCGATCTCACCCAGCAGGAACGACCAGTGGGTGGGGAACACCTTGTTGATCTGGCGCCGGATGCCCGGTGACAGGTGGTAGCGAGAGTCGATCTCCTCGCCCTGCTTGGCAAGACGGTCGGCCATGGTCATGATCTACGCTCCCAGAATGCCGGTCCGACGGGCTCGATGTAGTCGCCTGCGGCGACCATGTACCCCTGATTGTTCACCGTGATCGGCAGCTGTGCCAGTGCGCGCGCGGCCGGACCGAACAGCGGTTTGGCGTATTCGAGCGCATCGAACTGCGACTGGTGGCACGGGCACAGGATGCGGTTGGTCCGCTGCTCGTACAGCGAGGTCGGGCATCCGAGGTGGCTGCAGACCTTGGTGTAGGCGAAGTAGTCGCCGTAGTTGAAGCTCTCCTGACCCTTGCGCTTGATGGCGCGGGCGGCGTCCTCGGGACGCAGACGGATCAGCATCACCGGATTGCTGACGTAGCGCAGGCCCTCGATGAGCTTGTGCCGCGACTCCTCGGTCTCGCCGTAGCCGTCGGATTCGCGCCACGGGAACACCGTCTCCATGGCGCCGGCGTCGAGATCCTCCGGCCGCACCAGGGCGACCTGGTAGGGGTTGCCGGTGTCGCGGCGCAGGAAGATGGTCTCGTTCGGGTCGCTGGGCGGGTTGTAGATGGGTGACCATCCGGTGTGCCAGAGCGCCGACTTCTCCCGCTGGGCCCACGGGTTCTTGATGAACCCGCCGACGCCCGCGATCAGCCCGGTGAACGCGAACGCGCCCAGACCGAAGGCCGCGGACCCGATGATCATCTTGCGGCGCGGCAGCGTCGAGGTGGTCAGCGAGTCGTCGAGTTCGGCCGCGATCGTCTTCTTGTCCACCTCCGACGACCCGCCGTCGTGGCGGTCCTGTACGGAGATCTCCGACGGGATGAACTTCTTGGTGAACAACACCATGCCGATGCCGATGGACAGCACCGACAGACCGAAGGTGATACCCAGCAGCGGGGTGTTCAGGGTGTAGCGCCAGTAGTCGGCCGAATCGGGGAGCGCGAACTCCCAGTGATTCCAGATGAAGATGACGAAGCAGGCGAGCGCGGAGATGCCCGCGATCGTGAACCAGATCGCGACCTGGCGTTCGGCACGTTTCTCGACGCCGGAACCCGGCTCCGGGAACCGCTCGGCGCGATGGATGATCTCCACGCCATCGAGGTTGGTGCCGAGCTTGACCAGCTCGTCCTTGCTCATCTGATCGAGTTCGTCCTGCGACGGACCGTCATTACCGCCGGTTGCACTCATGTCCGTGATCCCATCCACATCGCAGCGGCGACGATCGCCACGACTCCGATTACCCACATCACCATGCCCTCGCTGACCGGGCCGAAGCCGCCGATCCCGAGTCCGCCCTGCGGCTTGGATTCGGTGACGTACTTGATGAAGCCGATGATGTCCTTCTTCTCGTCCAGCGAGAGCTGACGGTTGGAGAACTTCGGCATGTTCTGCGGCCCGGTGAGCATCGCGGTGTAGATCTGCTGCTCCTCGACGTGGCTCAGCGTCGGGGCGAACTTGCCCGACGAGAGCGCGCCGCCACGACCGGTGAAGTTGTGGCAGGAGGCGCAGTTGAGGCGGAACAGCTCGCTGCCGCGGCCGATGTTGTCACCGCGCAGGGACTCCTGCGCCAGCACCGGCAGGCCGTCCTCCATCTTCACCGAACCATCGGGGTTACGTTCGTAGATGACCTGCGGTCCGCCGCCCTGGGACTGCACGTAGGCGCCGAGCTGGTCGATCTGCGCCTGGGTGAACTTCGGGGGCTTCCGCTGGGCCTGGGCCTCGCCGCGGGCGGCGGGCATCCGGCCGGTGGAGACCTGGAAGTACACGGCCGCGTCACCGACACCGAGCAGCGACGGTCCGCGGTCCTGCACACCCTGCAGATTCGCACCGTGGCAGGTGATGCAGGAGGTCTCGTAGAGCTTCTTGCCGTCGGCGATGAGCGCGGCGTTCGACTCGTCGGCGACCGCGACCTGAGGCTTGGGGGTCAGGATCGAGGCGAGCACCCCGGCGGTTAGCAGGCCGACGAACAGCAGAAGCATGCCGCCGGCGCGGCGGCGCAGCTTGCGGCGGGATTTCGCCTTACGTGCGCGGGTCTGGCCGGCGTCGACGCCGTCGTCGCTATCCGACGATCGCGGTGGAGATGAACTCATCTGTGACTCTCTACTAAGCGGACGGACTGGTGTGCTGTTGTACAGGCGGGTCATCCCGCGGTGACTACCTGATGAAGTAGATGGTGACGAAGAGGCCAATCCAGACGATGTCGACGAAGTGCCAGTAATAGGACACGACGATCGCCGCGGTGGCCTGCGCCGGGGTGAACTTGGAGAGTTTGGTGCGGATCAGCAGGAAGATGAACGCCACCAGACCGCCGATCACGTGCAGGCCGTGGAAACCGGTGGCCATGTAGAAGGCCGAACCGTAGGCCGACGAGCTGATCGTGGTGCCCTCTTGGACGAGGTGGTAGTACTCATAGCCCTGACCGGCGACGAAGAACGAGCCCATCAGGAACGTGAGGACGTACCAGCGGCGCAGACCGAAGACGTCGCCGCGCTCGGCCGCGAACACACCCATCTGACAGGTCACCGACGACAGGATCAGGACCGTGGTCACCGGGATCGCAAGCGCCAGGTTCAGCTCGGTGGGCTCCGGTGGCCATCCGATCGCCGAGTTGGCCCGCGCGACGAAGTACATCGCGAAGAGTCCAGCGAAGAACATGAGCTCACTCGACAGCCACACGATGGTGCCGACGCTGACCATGTTGGGACGGTTCAGCGAGTGCACGCGCGAGGTGATGGCTGTTCCTGAGGTACCTACCGCGCTAGTCACAAAGTGAAGTATGACGGTTCGTAGTAAGCGCTGACCACTTGGGTCGCGAAATTGCCGGAACTATTTCTCCCTCCCCAGGTCCGGACGGTACTTCAGGGTGTTCCGGCGTGTCCCGGATGCGTGATTACCTTGTCTCTCGTGGAGCAACGGGACATCAACGGGCGCCCGGTGGCACCGGGGCGATGGGCGCGCCTGCGGGAGCGGCTGGGCGGTGGCCCGGGTGACGGTGGGATCGACGTCGCCGACACCGGTCTGATCGTCGTCGCCGAATCCGTCGACGACGCCGCCGCGAGTTCGACGGTGCTCGCCGCGTCGGCGTGGCGACCGGAGGATCAGGTCGTGTTGCGTCACGCGCTGCGGCTGCCCGCCGATCGGGTGGCCGACGCGGTGGCGACGGCCGGGCTCGACGAGTACCGGAGAGTGGACACGCCGGCTCATCCCTTCCCGGACACCGGCGCATCCGGAGAATCCGTTGCGTTCGGCGCATCCGGCGTCTCCGGCGCATCCGGGTCCGACGTCGTCGTCGTGCTCGCCCGGGTGCAGCTGCTCGATGCCGTCCACCTCTCGCAGGAACGGTCGCGGATGGCCAGCCTCGGGTCGCGCCACGGCGGATCGGTGATCGGGTGGCAGATCCTGCAGCGTCCACCGGGCTGACGGCCGAGCCGCCGTGGTCGCGCACTACTGTTTGTGCGGTGAGCACCGCTGATCCTTCGGCGACCTCGTCGCCCACCCACACCTGGCAACAGATCCTCGGTCGGGTGACCGATCGCATCGACCTGTCCGCCGACGAGGCCGCATGGGCGATGAACGAGATCATGAGCGACGCCGCCACCGGTGCCCAGATCGCCGCGTTCGGCGTCGGCGTCAAGATGAAGGGTGCCGCCCCGGCCGAGTTGCGTGGCCTGGCGGCGGCCATGCTCGAGCACGCCACACCCGTCGAGGTGTCCCGTCCGTGCGTCGACGTCGTCGGCACCGGCGGTGACCGGTCGCACACCGTGAACATCTCGACGATGACCTCGATCGTCATCGCCGCCGCCGGGGTGCCGGTGGTCAAGCACGGCAACCGGGCCGCGTCGTCGAAGAGCGGTGGCGCCGACGTGCTCGAAGCGCTCGGCGTCAACATCACCCTGGGCGCGCCGGCCGTCGCCCGGTGCGTCGACGAACTCGGCATCGGGTTCTGTTTCGCGCCGGTCTTCCACCCCGCGTTCCGTTTCACCGGGCCGCCGCGCAGCCAGATCGGCATCCCGACGGTGTTCAACGTGCTCGGGCCGCTGACCAACCCGGCGCGCCCCGCGCGCGGGCTCATCGGCTGTGCGTTCGCCGACCTCGCGCCGGTGCTGGCGCAGGCGTTCGCCGACCGCGGCAGCGCGGTATTGGTCGTGCGCGGCGACGACGGGCTCGACGAACTCACCACCACGACGACCTCCACCGTGTGGCAGGTGATCGACGGGCAGGTGAATCAATTGACCCTCGACCCGACCGTGCTGGGCATCGCGCGCGTCGAGCTGGCCGAGCTGCAGGGGGGCGACGCGACGGTCAACGCGGCCATCGCCCGGGATCTGTTCGGCGGTGCCACCGGCCCCGTGCGCGACGCCGTGCTGCTCAACGCCGCGGGTGCGATCGTGGCCTTCGAGCAGACCGAACCGATGACCTCGGACGGGCTCGCGGCGGCCATGCGGGACGCCCTGGACCGCGCGGCCGCCGTCGTCGACGACGGGTCGGCCGCCCGCTTGCTCGATCGTTGGGCGACGCTCAGCAACGAACTCGCCGGGTAGCCGGACGGCGCCAGGGTCCCGGGGGTCCGAGGGTTGGGAACGGGGGTCACTCGCCGATCGAGAAGCCGCCTTCGGTATCCGAGCGCGAATAGCTGCGGAATGCGATGTGGGTGGCGCTGTGCAGGACGCCGGGGAGACGGTTGATCTTGCCGGTGACCACGTCCGCGATCTGCTCGTGGTCGCGCACCTTGATCTTCGCGATCAGATCGACATCGCCCGCGCACGAATAGACCTCCGAGACGCCCGGGATGTCGGCGACGGCCTGCGCGGTCTCCGGGATCTGGTGGACGTCGGCGTGGATCAGGACGATGGCGGTGATCATGATTGATCACCCTATCCGGTGCCGCATCCCGCTCGTCGTCGTTCGCGGCCGCCGCGCATGCGGCCCTCTTCCTCCCGCTCGCGGGGCCGCCGGTCATCCGGCGCGTCTCGGTTCGCGGGCCGCGTGCGCGGCCGCCGACCACACCAGCCGACGCTCGGCGCATGCGGCCGGCAGTGCGAACCCCTCGGTCGCGGAGACGATCCGGGTTCCCGGCTCGCCGATCCACCGGTAGATCAGTCCCACCTCCTCGACCGGGGCCCCGCACAGCGGCCCGCTCCCCGGCACGACCGTCTCGCCGGCGGCGACGAGCATGTCCACCACCGGCATCGGCGCCACCCCCCGCCGGGCGACCCCGGCGCTCGCCAGCCGGCCGTGCCGGATCACGGCGAGCTCCCAGCCGCCGCGCTGATCGGGGTGTGCGACCACGAGTTCGGCGATCGCGCACAACGCCCCGAGGCGCTGGCAGCGGGCCAGCGTGTCGATGGTCGCCGAGAGCCGATCCCGTTGTCGCGCAGCGCTTTCGAACATCTGCGCCTCGGCGAGCCGGGTGAGGCGGGCGGTCATCACGTCGAGCAGCGCATCGGAGGAACCGCTCAGCAGCGACTGGGCCGCGTCGATCCGCGGCAGATAGTCGGAGAGGGTCAGTGGCCGGTCGGAGGCCGCCTGGCAGCCGCCGATGCGCGGCCCCCCGACCGACTCCGAACGACACCAGTGATGTGTGGCCTTGCCCAGACGCGTTGTGCAACTGCGTAATCCGGCCGCCGAGGTGATGAGGTCGGCGATCGCGGCGGCCGTCGTCCGGTTACCCACCGGGCCGACCGACACCTCGCCGGGGCGGCGGGTGACCTTCAGCCTGCCGAACCGTTCGGCCGACAGCGTGACCCACCAGCCCCGGTGCGGCTGGGTGGACCGGCGGTTGTAGGCGGGGGCGTGGGCGGCCAGCAGTCGCAACTCCCGGACCCCCGCCTCGAGTGCGTGCGCACACTCGACGTGCTCGACGCGCGTCGCGAGCATGACCATCTCGGCCATCCGGCGTCGCGGATCGTTGCCGGTGAAATACGACATCACCCGACGACGCAGGTCGACCGCGGTCCCGACGTAGAGCACCTCGGCCGACGGGCCGCGGAACAGATAGACCCCCGGGCGCGCCGGCAGGTGCGCTGCCATGGATCGTTTGGCCCGCAGCCGTGGATCGGCCGTGGCCGGCAGGTACGCGGTCAGTTCCCGGTAGGTGCCGACGCCCTGATTGCCGACGCGCTCGAGCAGGTGGTGGAAGACCTCCACGGTCGCGCGTGCGTCGTCGAGCGCGCGGTGGGTGGGCTTCACCGACACCCGGAACAGGTCGGCGAGCGCGGACAGGCGCACCGACGGCGCCTCGTCGCGGGTCAGGATGCGCCGTGCCATCGTCACCGTGCACAGGCCGGCCGCGAACGGCCAGTCGATGTCCAGCCGCGCCGCGTTGTGCCGCAGGAAGCCCATGTCGAACCGGGCGTTGTGGGCCACCAGGATGGCACCGCGCGCGAACTCGACGAACGACGGCAGTACCTCGCCGATGCGTGGGGCGTCGGTGACCATCGCCTCGGTGATCCCGGTGAGCGTCACGATCTGTGGGGGGATGCGGCATCCGGGATCGACCAGGGTGGCGAACTCGCCGATCACCTCACCGCCGCGGATCTTGACCGCCCCGATCTCGGTGATGCGGTCGTCGGTGGGGCTGCCGCCGGTGGTCTCGAGGTCGACGACGACGAGGGTGGTGTCGAACAGTGAGCGATCCGAGTAGTCGTCGCCGTCGTCGAGGTCGGCGAAGGTGAGTTGTCCGTCGGGAGCACGCACACTGCTGGGCACGTCGCGAACACTAGTTCGAAGCCCCGACAGGATCGGGGAGGCGCGGTCCGTTACTGGTGTGACGCCCGGGAAAACTGTGGCATCCGAACTTGTCGGTGGGTGCACCTAGGGTGCGGGGCAGATGACAAACCAAGGGTCGAAGGTCCGTTTCGACCCCGCCGACATACCCAACCGCACGAATTGAGATGGAGATCACAGATGTATATCGATTGCCAGACCTGTCCGGCCCGTCCGGTCGCGTGCGACGGATGCATGATGCAGACCCTTTTCGACGCCCCGAACTGCGAAAACCCGGGCGTCGAGGGCGCCGGAGAGCCCACCTTCGGAGGCCCGGATCCGGACGCCGAGATCGACCTCGCGATCGAGGTATTCGCTTCTGCTGCAATGGTCTCCAATTCCGCTGCACTATCTGCAAGAAACGGGAAAACCACACGTCAGAAGGATGAACGCGGGGTGTCACTCAGGATCCTCAGGGCGGGCTGAGAAGTGGGTCGCTTGTCCGCGGTTTGCGGGTCGGTGGACAGACCCGCATCTCGTTTCGTAACCTTTCCGAGACCTTTGCAGAGCGTCCCGCTCCAACCGGAGTGGTCTGGATAGGTCACCGCTCAATCGCCCGTGAGGGCGAACCGGGGAACCATCTTTTTCGGAACGATCCGATTGGGGTGAGTCGCGCATGCCCGGAGCCGTTTCGCACGGCGCCGAAGCACGCGTGTAGGGCCATTCTTCCGGCCCGAACCCGACAGCTAACCCGGTAGGCGGTCGAGGGAGACCAAGGAGAATTCGCTTCGTGGCCAAACATCGTTTGGAACAGCCCAGTCGCGGCGGCAAGGTGGCCAAGCGCGCAGTCGTAGCCGGTTCGATCACCGTCGGATCGCTCGCCGCGGTCGCCGGACCTGCGCTCGCCGCGCCGATCCACGTCCCGAACATCGGCACGTTCGATCTGCCCGGGGTGAACACCAAGCAGATCCCCCAGCAGTTGCAGAAGTCCAAGGTTCCCGTCGCGAAGCCCACCCCGGTGGCCAAGGCGCCGGGTGCGACCGTGCAGATCCCGAACCTCGGGTCCTTCACCGTGCCGGGACTCAACCAGAACCAGATCCCGCGTGAGCTGCAGCCCAACGGTGGCGGCGCCGGCGGGGGTCTCTTCGGCGGTCGAACCGTTGCGCAGAAGGCTGTTTCGGTGGCGGAGAGCAAGATCGGTTCGCCGTACTCCTACGGCTCGGCCGGTCCGAGCGCCTTCGACTGCTCGGGCCTCGTCTACTACTCGTACAAGCAGGCCGGCAAGACCATCCCGCGCGACAGCTACGGTCAGTGGGGCGGCGGTCGCGGTGTCTCGCTCGCCGACGCCAAGCCGGGCGACGTGTTGATCTTCAACGGCGGCGGCCACGCCGGCATGTACATCGGCAACGGCATGTTCGTCCACGCCTCCACCTACGGTGTGCCGGTCAAGAAGGACTACGTCAAGAACTGGTCCGTGACCGCGGTGCGGCGCTACTGAGCGCGGACCGACCGGTGAGCGTTGGGTTTGGGCGGGTCACGCGACGGGCGTGAGCCGCCCAAACGGCCCTCCGGGTGTCATCGGAGGACGGAAAGCGGTGGAGGAGAAGTGAAGTCCGTGGGTACCGGATGGATGTCCGGGCGTCAGAGATCGGCTCGGCCGGTGATCGCCGCCGTGGGGATGGCCGCCGTCATCGCCGTCGGACAGTTCGGGCCGGCCGCGACCGCGGGTGAGGCGGCCGCAGCGCCCGTGCGCAGCGCCGATCAGTTGCTCGTCGACTACAAGAAGCTGAACGTCGAGGCCGAGAAGTCCGCCGAGGCGATGCACAACGCGCAGATCGAATACGACAAGCAGCGTGGCATCGTGGCGAGTGCCCGGAAGGCGTCGGCGGCCGCCGACGCCACACTGGGTGCCACCCAGAAGCGACTCGATCTCTATCAGGGCCGGGTCGACTCGGTGGTGCGTGCGAGCTACAAGGGTGCGCGCGTCAACCGGCTCTACGCCGTGCTGACCAGCGACTCACCGCAATCGCTGCTCGATCAGATGTCCGGTCTCGAACTGGTCTCCCGACAGGCCGCCGCCGACCTGAAAGACCTCAAGGCCGCCCGCAAACAGACGCTGAGCGCCAAGGCCGCCGCCGACCAGACCGCCGACGCGGCGACGACCGCGGTGGCCGCGGCCGAACGGATCCGCGGCGATCTCCAGGCCAAGCAGGCCGATCTGCAGCTGCAGGCGATCCGCATCCGTGCGATCTACGGATCGATGACCGGCCGGCAGCTCGCCGCGCTCGCCGGACCCACGTTCGACTTCGACCCGCGCATCGTGCCCAAGGGCACCGCACCCGAACTCGTCGCCGTCCAGGCGGCGCTGAGCCGCATCGGTGACCCGTACGTGTGGGGCGCCACCGGTCCGAGTTCGTTCGACTGCTCGGGCCTGATGGTGTGGGCGTATCGGCAGGCGGGCCGAACCCTGCCACGATCCAGTGAGGCGCAGAACGGCGCCGGCACGCCGGTGTCGCGGAACGATCTGCGGCCGGGAGACCTGATCATCTACTACTCGGACGCACATCACGTCGGCATGTACGTCGGCGACGGCTACGTGATCCACGCGTCGACGTTCGGCGTGCCGGTGAAGGTCGTGCCGATCGATCAGGCCGGACCGTTCAATTCGGCACGCCGATACTGAGGTGCCGGTACCAGGCGCCATGCGGGCGCTGTCGGCCACGCTCGGTACGGTTCTCGTCGTGACGATCTCCGCGGTGGGCTGTGCGCGTTCCGAATCCGGCCCGCCGTCGTCGAGTCCGTCGACGACGGCGACCAGCACGACGACCGCGGCCAACGTCTACGAGCAGCAACGGGCCGACGGCGTGCAGACCACCCTCGACGGGCTCGGCGCGGCGATCGTGGCCGGTGACACGGCCCGCATCGATCAGCTCGTCGATCCGGCGGCGACGCCCGCCTTCCGGGCACGGATCGACACCGCCGCCGCCAATCTGTCCCGGCAAGGGGTGATCAGCGATCCGCCGCCGGCCGCGCAGCCGCGCGGAGAACGGTTGCAGCTCAAGATGTTCCGCTACCAGCTCGCGCCCACCGAGGAAGCCGAGACACTGGTCCCGGGTGAGCTGCAGCGCACGCTCGACGCCGCGGGCAGCTCCGATTCGTGGGTCGCCCCGGTCGAACTCCACTACGCCCTCGGGGGTTCGGCGTTGCCGGGCATCGACGAACCCGAGGTGGTGGTGCCCACGCAGTTCGTGATGGCCCGCTACGGCGATGACTGGAAGGTCGTCGGTGACTCGGCGGCGATCGGCGGTGCGCCCGCGCCCGCCACCCTGGTCGACCTCGACGGCCTGGCAGCCGACGACGTCCGGACCGCCGGCGGCGAGTCGGTGATCGCCTCGTATCCGGGTACCGCGGACACCGTCGAGGATCTGCGGGGACTGCTGCCCGACGCGGTCGAGCACGTGTCGGCATTCTGGGGTGACGACTGGCCGCGCCGCGCGGTGGTCGTCGCGACGGCGCGCCCGGCCGAATTCCGTGCGCTGGCCGACAGTTCCGCGACCGACGTCACCGGTGCGGCGGCCGCCACGGTGTTTGCCCGCATCGACTCCGACACCCACACCGCGACCGGCCAGCGCATCGTGCTGACGCCGAGCGCCGGCGATCTGCCGGCACCGGCGCTGGCGGTCGTGCTGCGCCACGAGCTCACCCATGTCGCCGCCCGCGCGCAGACGTCACCGTCGGCGCCGCTGTGGATCACCGAGGGGGTGGCCGAATACGTCGGACGTAAGGGCACCTACACCCGATTCGACGACGCCGCTCCGAATCTGGCCGACGACGTGCGTGCCGGCCGACTCCCGGTGGCGCTGCCCGCCGATCGTGACCTCGCCGTCGATTCCGACGACGCACTCGTCGCCTACCAGGCGGCATGGTCGGTGGCCGCCTACGTCGCCGAGCGCTACGGCGACGCCGGGTTGCGCAAGCTCTACGTCGCGGTGGCTGGCACCGACGACCCGAAACGCCGAGACGTCGGGATCCAGCAGGCGCTCGGGGTGTCGTCGGCGCAGCTGGTCGCCGACTGGCGGAGCTGGCTGACCAAGCAGGTGCGGTGATGAACCGGACACTGTTGCTCACCAACGACTTTCCGCCTCGGCCCGGCGGCATCCAGTCGTACCTGCACAACCTCGTCGACCTGCTGCCGCCCGACGACGTCGTGGTGTACGCGCCACGCTGGCGCGGCTGCGAGGAGTTCGACGCGGCCGTCCCGTACACCGTCGTCCGGCATCCGACGACGCTGATGCTGCCCACCCCCTTCGTCGCGCGCCGCGCCGCGGACATCGTCGCCACCCATGACATCTCGACGGTGTGGTTCGGGGCCGCGGCGCCGCTGGCGGTCCTCGCCCCCGCCATGCGCGCCGCGGGCGCCACCCGCGTCATCGCGAGTACGCACGGGCACGAGGTGGGCTGGTCGATGCTGCCCGTCGCCCGGCAGGTACTCGGCTACATCGGCAGGCACGTCGACGTCGTCACCTATGTCAGCCGCTACACCCGCGGCCGGTTCGCCTCCGCGTTCGGTGCGCAGGCCGCGCTCGAATACCTGCCTCCCGGTGTCGACACCGACCGGTTCCGGCCGGATCCGGAAGCACGACAACGAATCCGGGAACGCCACCACCTCGGTGACCGGCCGACGGTGCTGTGTCTGTCCCGCCTGGTCCCGCGCAAGGGACAGGACGTGCTGATCCGGGCGCTGCCGTTGATCCGGCGGGAGATCGGCGACGTGGCGCTGCTGATCGTCGGCGGGGGACCGTACTCGGAGAAGCTGCACGAGATCGCTCGCGAGGCAGGCATGTCCGACCACGTGATCTTCACCGGTTCGGTGCCCGGCGACGAGCTGCCCGCCTACCACAATGCGGCCGACGTCTTCGCCATGCCGGCGCGTACCCGCGGCCGCGGCCTCGACGTCGAGGGATTCGGCATCGTCTACGTCGAGGCGTCGTCCTGCGGCGTCCCGGTGGTAGCCGGGGCGTCGGGCGGCGCGCCGGAAACCGTGCAGGAGGGGGTCACCGGCACCGTCGTGGACGGCACCGATGTCGACGCCGTGGCGCTGGCGATCACCGCGATGCTGTCCGACCGGGCGGCCGCAGCGCAGCTCGGCCGCAACGGCCGCGAGTATGCCGTCGGTCACCTGCAGTGGCGGCACGCGGCCGCGCGACTGCGACAGCTGTTGTGAGACAACAGCTGTCCTCTGGTCACCTCTGGTAGATCGCCTCGATCGCGTCCGAGTGGTTGTCGACGACGACGTTGCGCTTCACCTTGAGGGTGGGCGTCATCTCGCCGCTCTCCTCGGTGAAATCGTCGGGCAGGATACGGAACTTCTTGATCGCCTCGGCGTGTGACACGGTCTTGTTCGCCTCGTCGACCGCGGCCTGGATCTCCGCGACGAGATCGGGATCGGTGGCGAGGTCGGCCACCGACGCGGACTCGGGCTTGTTGTTGCGCTGCTTCCACGCCGGGAAGGATTCGGGATCGATGGTCACCAGTGCCGCGATGAACGGCTTGGCGTCGCCGATCACGAGTGCCTGCGAGACGAGCGCGTTGGCGCGGATGACGTCCTCGAGGCCGGCCGGCGACACGTTCTTGCCGCCCGCGGTGACGATCAGCTCCTTCTTGCGGCCGGTGATGGTGATGAAGCCGTCGTCGTCGACGGTGCCGAGGTCGCCGGTGTGGAACCAGCCGTCCTCCAGGGCCGCCTCGGTGGCGTCGGGGTTCTTCCAGTACCCGGCGAACACCACGCCGCCCTTCAGCATCAGCTCGCCGCCGTCGGCGACGCGAACACTGTTGCCGGGCAACGGTTTTCCGACAGTGCCGACCTTCACCTCGCCGGGCGTGTTGACCGCGAAGGCGGCCGTCGTCTCGGTCAGCCCGTAGCCTTCGAACACCGGGATGCCGATGCCCCGGAAGAAGTGTCCGAGACGCGCGCCGAGCGGTGCACCACCCGAGACGGCGCATTCGCACTCTCCGCCGAGTGCCGCGCGCAGCTTCCCGTAGACCAGGCGATCGAAGATCGCATGCTTGACCTTCAGCAGCGGTCCGACCGATCCCCGCTCGCTGGCCTGCGAGTACGCGACCGCGGTGTCCGCGGCGAGGTCGAAGATCCTGCCCCGGCCGCTGTCGTGCGCGCTCTGGCGGGCCGTGTTGTACACCTTCTCGAACACGCGCGGCACCGACAGGATCAACGACGGCCGGAACCGGGCGAACTCGGGCACGAGGTTCTTGGTGTCTCCGTAGAAGCCGACCTCGACGTCGGATTCGATGGCGACGAGGGTGATCGCGCGGGCCAGGACGTGTGCCAGCGGCAGGAACATCAGCAGCCGCTTGTCCGGGCCGAGCATGGTGGTCATGCTGGTGGCCAGCACACCCTGGATCTCGGAGAGCATGTTGGCGTGGGTGAGATCGACGCCCTTGGGACGTCCGGTGGTCCCGGAGGTGTAGATCAGGGTGGCGGGGTCCGTGGCGCGCAGTCCCGCGCGGCGTTTGGCCACCTCGTCGTCGTCGATGCCGGCACCCGCCGCCTCGAGTTCGGCCAGTGCGCCCTGTCCACCCGCGGCCGGGTCGATCTGGAAGACCTTCACCGACAGCCCCTCGACGGTCTCGAAGGTGGCGCGGTGGGCGTCGTCCTCGACCACGATCATCGTCGCCGCGGAGTCCTTCATGATCCATTCGATCTGCGGGCCGGACGACGAATCGTAGATCGGCACCGGCACACCGCCGGCCGACCACACCGCGAAGTCGACGAGGCTCCACTCGAGACGGGTGCTCGACAGGATCGCCACCCGGTCGCCGGGCTGCACCCCTTCGGCGATGAATCCCTTGGCGAGCCGAAGCACCTGATCGGCGAAATCGGCGGCACGCATGGGCACCCATTCGGAACCCTGCTTACGTCGCACCACGGTCTTGTCCGGGTTCTTCTCGGCGAGTCCGAAGATGATGTCCGTGCAGTTCGCGTTCTCCGGGATGGAGAAGTGCGCCTGCGCGCTGAACTCACTCATCGAGTGCCCTTTCGCCGTGCGGTCACCTGCGATCGTAGTAGGCATCCGACAACCCCCGATGTCGCGTCTGCCAGGTCTGCTGTCCGCGGTGGGCCGCAATGTGTGAAGCTAGTGGTCGTGACGAGTATTCAGGTGGCCGATGAGACATTTGTCGCCGCCGCACCGTCGCTGGTGGCTGCGGTGGTCGGCGACCGGGCGAACTGGCGTCGCTGGTGGCCGGACCTCGAACTGTCGGTGTCGCAGGACCGGGGAGCGCAGGGAGTGCGGTGGAGCGTCGGGGGAGCGGTGACCGGGACGATGGAGATCTGGTGCGAGCCGGTGCTCGACGGCTTTGTGCTGCATTACTTTCTGCATGCGGAGCCGGCCACGCAGCCACCGACCTGCGACCGCGACCGATCGGAGTGGCTCGCCGAGGGGAACCGTGAGCGCCGCGTGGCGGGCAAGATGATGTCGTTCGAGGTGAAGGACCGCCTTGAGGCCGGGCGTATCGTCGGCGGACCCGCGATCGCCGACGACGAGGTCGACGAGTCCGGCGACGCCGCCACCGACAAGGCGGTGGTGTGATGGCCGACTTCACCGAACGGTCGATCGTCGTCAACGCGGACGCCGAGGACGTCATGGCGGTGATCGCCGACTTCGAACACTATCCCGACTGGGTGTCGGCGGCCCGCGACGTCACGGTCACCGAGATCGCCGCCGACGGGCGCGCATCGGTGGTCAAGTTCGTCCTCGACGCCGGTGTCCTGCAGGACACCTACGTGTTGTCCTACGAGTGGGGTGCCGACGGGACCTCGGTGTCCTGGCGCCTGGTGAGCAGTGACCTGCAACGTGATCAGCGTGGGAAATACGTTCTCACACAGCAGGTTCCGGGGTCGACCAAGGTCACCTACGAGTTGATGGTCGACCTGCTGGTGCCGATGATCGCCCAGTTGAAACGCCGTGCCGAGAAGGCCATCACCGAGAGCGCGCTCAACGACCTGAAGAAGAGGGTCGAAGACTGATCGATCTCACCCCCATCCATCTGGTGATCGGCCCGGGTGGCGCCGGCGTCTCGATGACCGCGGCCGCCGCGGCGCTGGGCAAGACGGCGCCCCGTCGCGGTGACGCCGGTGCGACCGTGTCGCCGATCGGGGCGCCCGCGCACGACACGCTCCTGATCACCGCCGATCGCTGGTCGCCGACGGCCCGGCTGCTCGGTGTCTTCCGCACGCCCAACGAACCCGTCGTGGTGTCGAGCCGGCTGCATCTGCTGTCCCTGGACCGGCTCGCCCTGCTCGAGGGCACCTGGTCGCAGTTCACCGCGGTGCTGTCGGAGACGATCGGGCGATCCAAGATCTCGTTGCCCGGTGTGGGGGCACTGGCCGAGATCGACGCGGGCGAACTCGCCACCCTGCCGGGCGTCGAGGACTTCCTGACCCTGCGGCGGATTCGCGACGAGGCGGTCAGCGGCCGGTGGCACCGGATCGTCGTCGACGGATCGGGAATCGGGGACCCGTTCGAGTTCCTGCGCGCGTCGTCGGTCCTCAGCCAGACGCTGAACCGCTTGTGGCCCAGGCACCGGCGCCTGGCCATGGCCGCCGAGCGGCCGGTGCTCGCCCAGCTGACCGCGGCGGTCGACGCGATCGACCGCGACTGCCTCGACATCACCGAGCTCGTCACCGATCCGCATTGTGCCGCAGTACATCTCGTCGTCGCCGGGGACGATCGAGGGGCCCGCGTGCTCCCGCACCTGCTGGCCACGGTCGACGTGATGGGGCTGGCGTTGCGCTCGGTGATGGTCAACCACGGCACCGTCACCGGATCCTGCGAGGCGACCGGGATGCGGGCGTCGGCGGTGCGTGCGATGGTGGATGCCGACGACAACGACGTGGCGGTCACCGAACTGCCGCTGGTCCCCGCTCCGATCGACCGGGCGGCCCGCCTCCGCAAACTGGCGGTGGCGCTGCCCACCCCCAACGGCCATCTCTGGGGGTCGGGAGCGGCCCGGGTGACCGAGATCACGGGGTCCGAAGGGGCCACCGGTGCCGATCCCGAATACGAGCTGACCTGGCGACAGCGTCTGCCCGAACCGGACAGCCTGCGACTGGGCCGGTCCGGCGACGATCTGCTGGTCACCGTCGGCGGCTTCCGGCATCCGGTGCGGCTACCGTCGGTGCTGCGCCGCTGCATCGTCACCGACGCCGCCTGGGACGGCACCGAGCTCTCGATCCGGTTCGAGCCCGACCCGGCGCTGTGGCCCAAACGCTGACGCTTGTGGCCCAAACGCTGACCGAAGCCTCTCGGGGGGTCGCGTAGACTACTGCCGGAGCTGGACAGGAGAACTCCCCAAATGACCTCGGACGACAGGACTGCCGGCGACCCGGTGCGGGATCTGCTGCTCGGCGTCGCCGCGCAGATAGATCAGCTCGCCACGATGTTCGCACCCGGTCCCCGTGGTGCCGGCGCAACGGCGGCGGGCGCGTCGTCGATCACCGACATGACCGGTGAGATCGCCTCGCTGCTCGCCGAACTCGGCGATGTGCTGGCCCGGCTGATCGCCGCGTTGATCGCGATTCTGGAGGCGGTCGCCACCGCGCTCCGCTCGACCCCCGCAACCGGCGCGGACGCCGTCCCGCACTACCAGGCCATCGCCGTGCGGATACTCGGTCCCGACGGGAGGGGTTAGGACGTGTCCCCATGGGCGACTTGACGATCGGCATCGACATCGGCGGCACCAGCGTG
The DNA here is from genome assembly GCF_053588655.1 of Gordonia sp. NPDC003424. Taxonomy (NCBI): domain Bacteria; kingdom Bacillati; phylum Actinomycetota; class Actinomycetes; order Mycobacteriales; family Gordoniaceae; genus Gordonia; species Gordonia sp. NPDC003424. The sequence goes on along the minus strand of NZ_JBSFQJ010000003.1, from coordinate 227,283 downwards.
CGCGCGTCGGTGGTCGATCCGCACGGCGCGATGCTCGACACCCTGCGCGCGGCCACCCCGCCGACCGCGAGCGCTCTGGAACACTGCCTCGATCGACTGGTCGCCGAACTGACGTCGCGCTGGGCCGCAAAGGCGGTCGGCCTGGCGATCGCCGGCTTCCTCACCCCGGACCGTCAGGTCATCCGGTTCGCCCCGCACCTGCCGTGGCGGGAGGCGCGGGTGGCCGACGACATGACCGCGCGGATCGGCATGCCGGTGTTCCTCGAACACGACGCCAACGCCGCCGCGGTGGCCGAGTGGCGGTTCGGTGCGGCCGCGCGTGGCAAGAACTCGCTCGTGCTCGCGATCGGCACCGGCATCGGGGCGGGACTGCTCCTCGACGGCGAGATCTATCGCGGCAGTTACGGGGTGGCCCCCGAACTCGGCCACCTGACCATCGTTCCCGGCGGCCGGCCGTGCTCCTGCGGCAAACTCGGTTGCTGGGAAAGGTATTGCAGCGGAACGGCTTTGGTGGACACCGTGGTCGAGCTGCTGGCCGACGGCGACTGGGGCCGCAGTCAGCTCGCCGCCGATGTCGCCGCCGACCCCGGGTCACTGACCGGACGCCGGGTGGCGCGGGCGGCGGCCGACGGCGACGCCGTCGCGATCGCCGCCTATGCCCAGTTCGCCGCCTCGCTCGGCCAGGGCCTGGCGATGATCGCCGACATCTTCGATCCCGACCTCATCGTGCTCGCCGGCGGCGTCGGTGCGTCGTCGGGACTGTTCCTCGACGAGGCGCGGGAACACTACGCGCGCCTTGTCACCGGCGCCGGACACCGCCAGCTCGCCCGCATCCGGGGCACCCAGCTCGGCGAGAGTGCTGGCGTGGTCGGAGCGGCAGAGGTTGCGCGGCAAGGTATCGCGGCCGCACTGCGCAATGTGGTCTGACTCAACCTGACCCGAGAGTATCGTTCCCGTTGGGTATGGTCTGGTGGACGACAAGCGGCGAGGCGAGAAATCGGAGACGTGGAATGTGGTACTGGTCGTTCAAGCACGTGCTGTTGGGTCCCCTGTTGCGGGTCCTCGGACGGCCGAAGATCGAAGGGCTGGAGAACATTCCGACGCAGGGGCCGGCCATCCTCGCCAGTAACCACCTGGCCGTGATGGACAGTTTCTACCTCCCGCTGATGGTGCCCCGCCGCATCTACTTCCTGGCCAAGAGTGAGTACTTCACCGAGCCCGGGATCAAGGGCGGTTTCAAGAAGTGGTTCTTCACCTCCGTCGGACAGATCCCGATCGACCGGTCGGGTGCCGAGGCCGCCGCGGGCGCGCTGACGGCGGCCCGCCGGCAACTCGAGGCCGGCAAGCTGATGGGCATGTACCCCGAGGGCACCCGCTCGCCCGACGGCCGTCTCTACAAGGGCAAGACGGGACTGGCGCGGGTCGCGCTGGACACCGGGGTTCCGGTGATCCCGGTCGCGATGATCAACACCGACAAGCTGAATCCGCCCGGATCGGTCATCCCGCGGCCCGCGCGGATCGTCGTCCGGGTCGGCAAGCCGCTGAACTTCGCGCGCTACGAGGGCATGCAGGGCAACCGGTTCATCGAACGCGCGGTGACCGACGAGATCATGTACGAGCTGATGCAGCTGTCCGGTCAGCAGTACGTCGACATCTATGCCGCGTCGCTCAAGGAGCGCAAGGCCGACACGCCCGCCCCGGACGCGCCCGCGTCGGCCGCCTGACCGGAGATCCGCGGCGGCAACCGCCACACCGCCACGAGGACGGCGAGCCCCCACAGCGAATACGAGTTGCCGATGAGGTGATCGAGCACCGACCAGTGCCGCACCGCCGGGGACAAGAACTGGAAGGGTCCGAGCGCGAAGATGACCAGCCCGGTCGCGGCGAGCACCGCATAGGTGGCGCGGGCGGTGCGATCGGTGCTGCGCGCCGCGATCACGGCCGCGGTCATCATCAGCGGAATCGACCACACCCAGTGATGCGCCCACGAGGTCGGCGACACCAGTAGTCCCCACACGGCGACCACACACGTCACCAGCACCGCCGACACCCGCGCCGACGCGTCGCCGGCCGGATCGGTGATCGCGGCGAACGACCGCACCGGCCGGCACGCCCGGATCGCGGCGACCGCCAGCACGCTCACCACGATCGAACTCGCCACCCACAGCATCTGCTGGGCCGACTGGTCGCCGGGGACCAGGCGGATCCACATCGCGTTCAGGTTCTGGTTGATGCGGCCGGCCGGGTCACCGATGCGGGTGGTGTTCAGCAGGGTGTGGGTCCAGTAGCCCACGGAATCGGCGGGCAGCCAGATCCAGGCGAGGACACCGGCGCCGAGGAAGGTGAGCACCGCGGTCAGCGCCGCGCGCCACTGCCGTGCGGCGAGGAACACCGCGACGAACATCATCGGCGTCAGCTTCACCGCCGCCGCCAGGCCGGTCAGTGCACCGCGGAACGGGCCGGTGGCCCGCGCGCGGCCGAGGACGAAGATGTCGACGACGATCATCGCCATCAGCACGATGTTGATCTGGCCGAACCCGAGCGTCATCCACATCGGGTTGAGCCACACCGCTCCGGCCGCGACGGCCATCGCCAGCCACCAGCGGTTGTCGCGTGTCCCCAGCGAGAGCATGCCCGCCACGATGTGCACGATGATCACCGTCAGCGCCACCGTGAGCAGTGACATCAGCCACCCCGCCACGTCGAGACCGAGCGCGCCGAGCGGGACGAACCCGAGCGCGGCGAACGGGGGATAGGTGAACGGCAGCCAGATCCCGTCGCTGGTGAACGGCATCGAGCCGTCCGCGTAGAGGCTCTGGCCGTGTTGCCAGATCTGGGCGCCGAGCCGGTAGACATCCAGGTCAATGCGGGTGCGGGTGCCGAAACTGGAGGTGAACGGGATGCCGACGATCTGCAGGGTGGCCGAGACGGCGAAGCCCACGCCGATGGCCGCACGCACCCGACGCGACGGCGTCCATCGGTGCAGCCACGCATCGGCGGCGGTCAGGTAGGTCATGCTCTCGGCGATTCTGTCGTTCCCTCGGGTGTGAATACTGTGGGTATGCGGTTCTTCTATGACTCGGAGTTTATCGAGGACGGCGCCACCATCGATCTGATCTCGATCGGTGTCGTCGCCGAGGACGGTCGTGAATTCTACGCGGTGTCCACGGAGTTCGATCCCGGGCGGGCCGGTGACTGGGTCCGCGCCAACGTCCTGCCCAAGTTGCCCTCGCCGTCGTCGTCGGCCTGGCGCAGCCGCCGGCGCATCCGTGAGGACCTCTACGACTTCCTCACCGAGACCGACGACGACGTCGAACTGTGGGCGTGGGTGGGCGCATACGACCACGTCGCGCTCTGCCAACTCTGGGGTTCGATGACCGCGCTGCCCCGGGCGCTACCGCGGTTCACCCGCGAACTGCGCCAGCACTGGGAGGCGGCCGGGCGGCCGTCGCTGCCGCCGTCGCCGCGCGACGCGCACGACGCGCTGACCGACGCACGACACAATCTGGTGCGGTGGCGGACCATCGAGTCCGCGCGGGGTGGCACCCCGGCCCGGCGGGCCTGATCGGACCGCGGCTGAACTACCCTGTATCCGTGGTGACCAACTGGACCGTAGACGTTCCGATCGACGAACTCCCCGAGCTCCCGCCGCTCCCCGGAGACCTGCAGGCACGGTTCGACGACGCGATCTCGCGGCCCGCGCTCCAGCAGCCGTCGTGGCCGGCCGACGAGGCCCGCAAGATGCGCACCGTCCTCGAGAGTGTCCCGCCGATCTGCATGCCCGCCGAGGTCGAGAGCCTGTCCGCGCAGCTCGCCGAGGTCGCCGAGGGGCGCGCGTTCCTGTTGCAGGGCGGCGACTGCGCCGAGACGTTCGCCGACAACACCGAACCGCACATCAAGGGCAACATCCGCACCCTGCTGCAGATGGCCGTGGTGCTCACCTACGGCGCGAGCCTGCCGGTGGTGAAGCTGGCGCGTATCGCCGGTCAGTACGCCAAACCGCGGTCGTCGGACACCGACGCACTCGGACTGCTGTCGTACCGCGGCGACATGGTCAACGGTTTCCCCGCCGACGAGGCCGTGCGTACGCACGATCCGTCGCGCCTGGTCCGCGCGTACGCCAACGCGGCGGCGGCGATGAATCTGGTACGCGCGCTGACCGGCTCGGAGGCCGACCTGCGGCGCGTGCACCTGTGGAACCGCGAGTTCGTGCGGACCTCGCCGGCCGGTGCGCGGTACGAGGCGCTGGCCTCGGAGATCGACCGCGGACTGCGGTTCATGGACGCCTGCGGCGTCACCGACACCAACCTGGAATCCGCCGCCATCTTCGCCTCCCACGAGGCGCTGGTCATCGACTACGAACGGGCGATGCTGCGGCTGGCCGACAAGCCGGCCGGCGCCGAGAGCGGTGAGAAGGTGCTCTACGACCTGTCCGCGCACTTCCTCTGGATCGGTGAGCGCACCCGCCAGCTCGACGGCGCGCACATCGCGTTCGCCGAGCTCATCGACAACCCGATCGGCGTCAAGATCGGCCCCACGACGACCCCCGAGCAGGCCGTCGAATACGTCGAGCGGCTCGACCCGCACAACAAGCCCGGGCGCCTGACCCTGGTGGCGCGGATGGGCAACAACAAGGTCCGCGACGTGTTGCCGCCGATCGTGGCGGCAGTCGAGGCGACCGGGCACAAGGTCATCTGGCAGTCCGATCCGATGCACGGCAACACCCATGAGGCGTCCACCGGCTACAAGACGCGTCACTTCGACCGCATCGTCGACGAGGTGCAGGGGTTCTTCGAGGTGCACCACGCGCTCGGCACCCATCCGGGTGGCGTGCACATCGAACTGACCGGCGAGGACGTCACCGAATGTCTCGGTGGCGCACAGGACATCTCCGACCTCGACCTGGCCGGCCGCTACGAGACCGCGTGTGACCCACGGCTGAACACCCAGCAGTCGCTGGAACTCGCCTTCCTCGTGGCCGAGATGCTGCGCGGATAGCGCGGCGCAGCGCGGCCCGGGGCCGGGATCAACTCAAGTAGGTCGCGCCGGCCCACCATGCGGTTCTCCGGCGGGCCGGGATCAACTCAGGTACGTCGCGCCGGCCCACCACGCGATGGCCCCGGCGGCGGCGGCGATCAGCAGAACCACGGTGAGCCACACGAGCACCCGCATCGCGCCGCCCTCGTCGGGTTCGACCGGCGGCCGGCGTGGTGCGACGTCGGCGCGGGCCGGCCGCGCGACCGCGGGCGGGGGAGCGTCCGGTGTCCGCGACCTCGCAGCGGCGGCGGGTGCAGGCATCTCGGCGACCTCGGGACGCGACTGGACGCGTGTGTGCCGGCCGGACGGCGGTGGTGGCGCGGCGCCGGCCGCGCGGTATCGGGCCACGGTCTCGCGCTCGGCCGAGCGCCGCGGCGCGGGCACGGTGAACGGTGGGAGGTCGAGGTCGTCGGCCGCGGCCAGCACCGCCTCGCGCATGGCGAAACCGTCGGCGTAGCGATCCGCCGGGCGCCGCTCGGTCGCCCGCAGGACGATCTCGTCGAATTCCTCGGGGACACCGGCGACCACGTCACCCGGGGCGGGGACGTCGTAGCCGAGCCGCTGATACGCCAGCGCCAGAGGGGTGTCGCCACGGAAAGGTGTTCGGCCGGTGAGCAATTCGAACAGCATGACACCCGTCGAGTACACGTCGCTGCGGGCATCGGCGTCGCCGGACTCGACCTGTTCGGGTGACAGGTAGGCGGCGGTCCCGAGGATGACGCTGGCCGACGTGACCCCTGCCTCGGCGACCGCGCGCACCAGCCCGAAATCGGCCACCTTCACCTCGCCGGCGTCGGAGATCAGCACGTTCTCCGGTTTCACGTCGCGATGCACCAGGCCCGCCGCGTGCGCGGTCCCCAGCCCGCCGAGGACCGGATCGGCCACCGCCACCACCGCGTGCGGCGGCATCGGACCGCGTTCACGCAACAACTCCCGCAGACTGCCGCCCTCGACGAGTTCCATCACAAGGAACGCGATCTCGTTGTCGATGCCCTGGTCGTACACGGCGACGAGGCCGGGGTGTTTGAGCCCGGCCACCGCACGGGCCTCGAACTCGAAGCGCCGCAGGAACAGCGGGTCCGCGCTGTAGCGCGGGTCCATCACCTTCACCGCGACCGATCGTCCCAGCCGCAGGTCCACCCCCAGGTAGACCGCCGACATGCCACCGCGCGCGATCGGCGCATCGATCCGATAGCGTCCCTCGATGGTCGAACCCAACAGGGTGTCGGCGGGAGGCGTCACGTGCCTGAATCTACCGGCAGTTCCGCCGGAATCTGCGAGGGCGAGCCGGTACGCTCTGGCACGTGGGTTCCGTTCCGCTGTCGCAAGACACACTCCCGTCCGATACCGAGACCTTGACCGTCGACGAGGCCGCTGCCCGCCTGCGGGTGTCCACCAATCGCGTCCGCACGTTGATCCGCGATCACCAGCTGCTCGCGGTGTCCCGCGACGGCGCGCCGGCGATCCCGGCGGTGTTCTTCGACGATCTCGGGATCACCAAGCACTTCACCGGCCTCGTCGACGTGCTGCTCGACGGCGGCTACAGCCGCGACGAGGTGCTGACGTGGCTGTTCACCACCCAGGACGATCTCGGGATGCATCCCGCCGCGGCACTGCACACCCATTCGGCCCGGGAGGTCATCCGCCGCGCGCAGGCGCAGGCATTCTGAATCGCACTCTGAATCCTGTTGTCCGGCAGGGTGGTCAGACGCGGGACCCGGTGCCGGCGAACCAGTCGGTGAGGCGCCGCAGCCGGAGCGGGTCCTCCCGGAGCAGCGAGACCGCGGCGAGCACCGACAGCGCCGCCGCCAATGCCGTCTCCGGCAGCTTGTAGAACAGGATCGAATCGTCGGGCTGGAACACGATCAGCATGAACACCGACACCCCGACGACGATCGCGCGCACGCGCCCGGGCAGGGTGAACGCTGCCGCGAAGTACAGCGCCCACGTGTAATACCAAGGGAGCGTGGACGGTTCGAGCAACAGGACGGCCACCATGGCCAACCCCAGACCGGCCATCGCGGAACGCTCGTCGCGACGACACCGCCACCACAGCGCCACCAGCACGACGGCGAGGGCCACCGAACCGATCGCGCGCGTGACCGGCAGCACTGCTTGGAGATTCACGGCGGTGAACGGGGCGGCGGCGATGGTGACCAGGTGGCCGGCGAGCGTGGGCAGTGTGAACCAGTTGATGATCCGGTCGGCCCAGCCGAGTCCGGTCAGCCAGCCCAGGCCGAGACCGACGACGGCGGTGCAGGCCGCGAACACCGCGAGCGGAACCACCACCACCGCGGCGAATACGCCGAGCACGTCGCGCGGTGTGACCGGACGGCGAGAGCGGATGTGTGACAACCAGATCCACACGACGAACGGGATCGCGATGCCCGCGGTGATCTTGATGGACACCGCCAGGCCGAGCATCAGCAGGCCCGGCACATGCCGCCCGATCACCGCGAGGGTGACCCCGGTGACCGCCACGCCCATCATCAGGAGTTCGACGTGGCTGCCCGCGACCAGGTGGATGAGCACCATCGGATTGCACAGGGCCAGCCACAACCCGTCCTGCCCGGATGCACCGAAATGGCCGGCGAGTCGGGGAATCGCCCAGAGCGCCAGCACAAGTCCCGGCAACAGGACCAGCCGCATCACATAGACGCCGGCAATCGGATGTTCCCCGGTGATCGCCGTGACGACCCGCGTCAATCCGACGAACAGCGGGCCGTAGGGCGCGGTGGTGGCCGCCCACACCTGCGCCATGCTGTCCACCAGCGGTCCGGGCAGGTGCGCGGGCCCGTCGGCGTAGGGGTTATAGCCGGCACCGAATACCGCGCCCTGACCGAGATAGGCGTAGACGTCGCGACTGTAGACCGGCACCCCGATCGCCAGTGGCGTCGCCCACGCGATCACCGCCGACCGCATCGCCCGCACCGACGGCACCGGCCCGCCGGACAGCAGCCGCCGTCCGGTCCGCACCCAGGCGATCACCATGGTCGCCACACCGATCCAGAAGATGGTGCCGAACAACGTCTTTCCGTGTCCGTAGGTGATCGCGTCCAGCCCGAGATCCTGTGCGAGCGTGTTGTTGCGGGCGATGTCGCCGACCCCGAAACTGCCGAGGCAGACCAGGAGTGCTCCGACGAAACCGAGGACCAGGTCGGCGAATCCCGGTTCGCGACGCAGCGTCACCCGGCCGGGTGGTTCGGTCGAGACCGTGTCGTCGCGGATGGTCATGTCGCGCGGTGGGCGATGCGGCGGGCGAACGCGGTGAGCTCGGAGCGGACCGGTTCGGCGATCGGTGCCGAATCGAGAGTGCCCAGTGCCGCGTCGAGCAGTCCGGAGATCTCCCGTTCGATCTCGTCGACCGCACCCACGTCGGTCAGGATCGCCCGCGCGCGCCATACCTCGTCGTCGGTCAGATCACGGCCGACGAGGTCGCGCAGTTCGGCGGCCAGCCCGGCATCGCGGTCGGCGGCCCGCGCGAGTCCGATCGCGAGCAGCGCGGTCCGCTTGCCCGCGACGAGGTCGTCGCCGGACGGTTTGCCGGTGCGGACCGGATCGCCGAACACCCCGAGCAGGTCGTCGCGCAGCTGGAACGCGATCCCGAGATCGTGGCCGACCGACCGCAGCGCATCGATCAGCGGCATCGGGGCACCGGCCAGCGTGGCACCGAGTTCGAGGGGGCGGGCCACGGTGTAGGCCGCCGTCTTGAACTCCATCACCCGATACGCGGAGGACACCGACTCGTCGCCGCCGGCCTCGTTGACGATGTCGAGGTACTGGCCGCCGAGCACCTCCGTGCGCATCGACGACCAGACCCGGCCGACCGCCGCGGGCAACGGCCGCGGGGCCGGCCGTGCCACGTCCTCGCCAGGGTGATGGCCGTGCACCAGGTCGTCGGCCCACGCCAGCGCGAGATCGCCCATCAGGATCGCGGCCGAGACACCGTGGTGGAGCGGGTCGCCCGCCCACCCGTCGTCGCGGTGTGCGGACTCGAACACGCGGTGTACGGTCGGATGTCCGCGCCGGGTGTCCGACCGGTCGATGATGTCGTCGTGGATCAGCGCGCACGCCTGGATCAGCTCCAGCGACGCGGCGACCCGCAACGCATCCGAGGGTTGGGGCGACCGGGGATCGTCGGACGGCGCGCGATCGTGCGCCGACGACCCGGCAAGCCAGCCCGCGACGGCGAACACCGGCCGCACCCGTTTGCCGCCCTGCATCACGAAGTCGCGCACCACCTGCCCGGCCTGCCCCACCCGGGGATCGATGGCCGCGGCGGCGGGTACCGCCGCATCGAAGAAGCCGTCGAGGACCGCTTCGACGGCTACGGGCACCTGGTCGAGCGAGGTCGGGACGCGTGGGCCGGAGGTCACATCTCTCAGGCTAGGGCAACCGATCCGGGTACCGGTCGTCGCGATGCCCCCACCTGCGGTCCGTACACTGTTGCGGTGACCTCAACATCCGTGGCCCCCTCGATCGTCGAACGGCTCGCCGCGCCGCATCGCGGCCCGATCCCGTTCTCCGTCGAGTTCTTCCCGCCCAAGGATGCCGAGGCCGAGGCGCGCCTGTGGCGCGCGGTCCGGACGTTCGAGCGACTCGGACCCGCGTTCGTCTCGATGACCTACGGCGCGGGCGGCTCCACCCGCGACCGGACGGTCCGCATCACGGGCGAACTCGCCGCCCAGACCACTCTGCTGCCGGTGGCCCACCTGACCGCGGTCAACCACAGCGTCGACGAACTGCGTGCACTCGTCGGCGCCTACGCCGATCAGGGCATCACCAACATCCTCGCGCTGCGCGGGGACCCGCCCGGCGACCCGCTCGGCGACTGGGTACGCCATCCCGACGGCGTGGAATACGCGGAGGACCTCGTGCGGCTCATCGAGGAACTCGGTGACTTCCACGTGGGCGTCGCGTCCTTCCCCGAGGGCCACCATCGTGCGCCCGACCTCGAGCACGACACCCGTGCCCTGGTGAACAAGCTCCGCGCCGGCGCCGAGTACTCGATCACGCAGATGTTCTTCGACGTCGAGCACTACCTGCGACTGCGCGACCGGCTCGTCGCCGCCGATCCGGAGCAGGGTGCCAAACCGATCATCCCGGGCATCATGCCCATCACGTCGCTGGCCACGGTGCGCCGCATGGCGGAGCTCTCCGGATCGGTGATCCCCGACGACGTCCAGGAGCGGTTCGCGCGGGCGGCGGGCGACGGGCCCGACGAGAACCGCGAGGCGGTGCGTGCCGAGGGCATCGACTTCGCCACCGAGACCGCCGAGCGGCTCATCGCCGAGGGTGCGCCGTGCCTGCATTTCTGCAGCCTCAACTTCGCCAAGGCGACCAGTGAGGTGCTCGAACGGCTCGGCGTCGACACGTCGTCGGCGCTGCCCGTCACCCGGGCCGCGTCCTGACGCTGCGCTGGTCGTGACCCGGCGCCCGTCCTGACTCAGCTCTTACCGGTGCCGGCCGCAGTCGCGGTGTCCGTCGCCGAAGTGTCTGTCGCCGCAGTGTCCGTCCCTGCAGCCCCCGTCGCCGTGTCAGTCGGGGTATCGGCGCGCTCGCCAGAAGTCGAGCTGCCCTCGGCGTCCGTGCCCTCTTCGGAGTCCGATTTCGCGGGGTAGCGCGGTCGGCCGGGGCGCGGGCTGCGGTCCCGTTTGACATACGCCAGGCGGGCCACGATGGCCACGGTGATCAGGCACACCAGTGCCAGGAACCACGACCAGCTGCTGACCGCTGCGGTGGCCGGGTCCGGATAGGTCGCATCCGCGCTGAACATCGCGGTCTTCCCGGACTCGGGTGTCCAGGTCACCGTGCGATCGCCGATCTGATTGCCGTTCTGCGCGGTGATCGGGCCGTCGAAGGTCACGGTCAGCTCGACGAGGTCGCGCGTCGGGTTGAGGTCGGTCAGGTCGGCACTCCCGCGGAACCGGACGACGTCGCCGCTGCGGGTGGAGGTCAGATCCATGCTCATCGCCGAGTCGCCGAACGAGCTGGCGACGATGTCGCCGAGCTGGCCGAACTGGCCGGCGGTCAGTTCGCTGAACGACGCCTCGGTGCCGACCCGCGCCGGCGCGGCCTGGGCGCCCGCCCCGGGCGCCGCGCTCGGGGCCGCGCCACCGGCGCCGGGAGAGGCGCTCGCCGGCGCCGATGAGTAGTCGCGCAGCGTGATCCGCGATGCCATCGACTGCGGGATGTCGAGTTTCGGTGCACCCCGCGGATTGTCGGGGGAGGTGGCGACGATGACCGTGCCGGAGTAGCGGTCGCCGACGTTCGTCGATCGCTGGAGACACCCCGAGAGCAACGGCACCGAGCCCACCAGGCACAGCAGCATCAGAAACGTGGACCAGCGAAATGACGAACGCACGCTGCTCATGGTGCCAGACCGCGCCTACCGCGGGTGCCCGACGCACCGGTTATCGGCGCAGCGCCAGGTGCGCGGCGATCCGGCCGCTCGCGCCGGTCACGCCGCCGCCGGGGTGCGTGGAGGCGCCGGCCAGCAGTACTCCGTCGGCTCCCGGCACCCGGTGGCCGGAGAGGTCGGGTGACGGGCGCCAGAAGAACATCTGGTCGATGGTCATCTCCACGTGCATGATGTTGCCGCCCACCAGGCCGATCTCGGATTCCAGATCGGCCGGGGTCTGGACATGACGGTGTTCGATGTGGGCGCCGAAGCCCGGTGCGTACCGGTCGACCTCGGCGATGATCGCGTCGGCCGCCGACGACGCGACGGTCGACCAGGTGATGCCGTCGGCCAGGCGGTACGGATGCCACTGCGCCCAGACGGTCACCAGATGCTTGCCGGCGGGGGCCAGCGACGGGTCGATCGCGGAGAAGCTCATCGCGAGACAGGCGGGACGCCGTGGCAGTTCGCCGACGGCCGCGGCCGCATGCGCCCGGCGCAGCTGGGCACGATCGGTGACGAGCAGACCGAGCGCCGAGTGCACACCGTGCGCGGGCAGATCCGACGGCAGATCCGGGTACGCGGGCAGCGCGTCGGTGCCGAGCCGCACGGCCATCCCGATGCCGTCGCCGACGGTGATCTCGCGGCGCCACCGCCGCAGGGTCGCGGTGTCGAATCCGCCGGACTCCAGCAGGTCGAGCGTGGTCAGCACGTGGCAGGCCGCGACGACCGTCCTGGCGCAGTGTTCGCCGGCCGCGGTCTCGACACGCCAGTGATCGCCGCAGCGCCCGATGGCCGTGGCCGCCGCACCCAGCACGACGTCGCCACCGTCGGCGTTCAGCCGCCGCAGCAGTGCCTCGGTGAGCGCGCCGCTGCCGCCGACGGCCCGGCCGGGCGGCAGGTCGTGCTGCAGGGCGGCGAAGCCGATCATCGGTGCGGTTCCCGGCGCAGTCATGGGCGGCCCGGACTGCGCGCCGAACCAGGCCAGCGCGGCCTTGAGCGGTTCGGCGTCGAACCAGCGATCGAGCAGGGCGTCGCCCGATGCCATCAGTTCCTGGGTGAGCGAGAGCATCGTGCCCGTCCGCCGCCCGATCACCCCGGTGCGGGCGGTGGTCGCGGTGCCGGTCAGCCGGCCGAAGGAGCTCGCCACCCGGCCGGCTCCGGCCGATCCGTAGAACGACCGCATCATCGCCCGTGCCCGCGGGCGCCACACGTCGACGAAGCGCCGGTAGGCGTCCGCGTCGGCAGGGCCCACCGCCCGCTCGATGGACGCGCACGTGGCGTCGAGATCGGTGCGGAAGACGATCGGCGCGGTCGTCTCGGTGGCCGGACTGAACGCCCAGGGGTCGCAGTCGAGGTAGCGCAGGCCGTGGTCGGCGAGGGAGAGCTCGTCGAGGATCGGGGAGTGCCGGATCATCAGGTGCGCCGACGATCCGCGGTCGACCCGGTATCCGGGGAACCGCTCGACGGTGGACACCGCCCCTCCGGGCACCTCGTCGCGGTCGATCACCCGCACCGACCGGCCGGCCTGCGCCAGGTAGGCGGCCGCGATCAGTCCGTTGTGACCGGCACCGACGATCACGGCGTCGATCGGGCGATGGGTGGTCACCGTGACGTCACCGATACTCCGCGTGCTCGGCTACGGTCAGCGGGAGTCGTCGTCCGAGGAACGCGAACGGCCGCGGATCGCCGGTGAACGTGAAGTGGCGCAACACGTCGGCGAAGCCGAGGCGACGGTAGAGCGACCACGCCCGGTTGTCCTCGGCCGGGATCTCCGGGGTGGAGAGCAGCACCGCGCTCTCCGGCCGGCCGGTGAGCAGGGTGCCCAGCAGCCACTGGCCGATACCGTGTCCCTGCGCTGACGGGTGGACGTGGAGTTCGGTGAGTTCGAAGTAGTCCCGGGTGATCGCGTCGACATCGGCGTCAGACCGCCCCGATTGGCGCAGGCCGATCCGGAGCTGCTGATTCCACCACTGATCGCGGGCGCCCCGGTAGCCGTAGGCGATGCCGACGAGCACCTCGTTGTCGGTGGCCGCCACCGGGCGGACAAGGCGTCGCCGGGCAGCACCGGGGCGGTGGATCTCGGTGGGCGACATCGTCGCGACCGCCCCGACGCCACGCCATCCCGGTCGCGAGATGTGGTCGCGCCACAGCGGTGCCCGATGCGACTCGGTACCCCGGGGATAGTTCATTGCGGTGACATAGATGTCGAGCGCGGGGTCGAGCCAGATGCGCGAATCCTGCCCGGTCAGCTCAACGAGGCGGATCGTCACCGAACGTCAGTCCTCTCGTCTCGCCGGGTCGGTAGGTCTTGAAGGTCGGCGACCTACCAGCTATATTGAATAGGTCGAACGGGTGTTCGATTGATCAGCCTCCGCAAGCTGTTCTGCCCACCCGCCGACAACCGATACCGGGGTGGGGCTGACGGGGGAAGACGTCTGTCCCACCCCGGTCTCGTTCTCGGTGGCCCCTTCGGAAATTGGGGTCAATGCCTCATGTCCGGGCGCTCAGATCGGCTTAGGTTCGAGAGGACGGCGACATCGGGTCGTCGACCTCGAGTGAATGGAGAACCTGCCATGCACACCTATCTCATCGACCGGACGGTTCCCGGCGCCGGTCAGATGGACTCTGCCGCACTCGCCGAACTGTCCGGTGCGTCGAACAAAGTGCTCCGCGACCTGGGGCCCGACATCCAATGGGTGCACAGTTACGTGACCGACAACCGGATCACGTGCATCTATCGGGCCGAGAACGAGGAACTCATCCGTGAGCATGCGCGCTGCGGCGGATTCCCGATCGACTCGGTGCAGCAGATCCACGCGGTCATCGATCCGACGACGGAGAACGCACGATGAGCCGGGCCGCGATCACCCTGGTGACCGGTCTCGAGGACCCCGAGAAGGTGATGGTGGCGCTGCTGACGGCGATCGCCGCCGCCGAAGGCGGTCGGTCCACGCTGATCTTCCTCACCAAGGAGGCGGTGCGCCTGGCGGTCACGGGTGTCGCGACCGGCACCGCGTGTGACGGATGCCCCCCGATCGAAGAGTTGATGAACCGCTATGCGGCCGCCGGCGGGGAGTTCATCGCCTGCTCGGTCTGTGTCAACTCCAAGAAACTCGACCCCGACACGTTCGTGCCCAACGCGCGGGTGGCCGGCACGGTCCAGCTCTGGGAGTGGATCGGAGACGGGGCGACCACCTTCAGCTTCTGACGCGACCTGCGCCCGTCGGCGAAAACACCGGCCGGGCCCGAAGTCTCGGCGCAAGGGCGACAATCCTTGTATGGCGCCACCCGAGCGGCCACCGCGTCGCGTCGAGATCCTCGCCGGACTGTCGGTCGCCATCGACCTCGGCCTCGGCCTGCCGGCCGAGCACATGCTCCGGTCCGCGATCATCGCATGCCGATTGTCGGATCGCTTGGGGCTCAGTCGCGCCCAGCGCGCCACCATCTTCTACTCGACCCTGGTGATGTGGATCGGCTGCCATGCGGACTCGCAGGAGTACGCCCGGTGGTTCGGCGACGACATCGCGGTGCGCCGCGAGTCATACCTCGTCGACTGGTCCGGCCTCCCGTACATGCGGTTCCTCCTGGGCCATGTGGCGTACGGCGAACCCGTCGGCACACGGATCAAGACGATGGCCACGCTCATGCGGGACGCACGAGGGCAACTCGGCACGATAGTGCATTCGCACTGCATGTCGGCGGCCGCGCTCGCCGAGCATCTCGGACTCGGCGACGACGTCGCACGGGTGATCGGGTTCACCTTCGAGCGTTACGACGGCAGCGGTCTGCCCGACGGCGTGTCGGGTACCGACATCCCGATCGAGATACGGGTGGCGCAACTCGCCGACACCGCCGAGGTACACCAGCGCCTGTACGGGACCGACGGGGCGATCGCCATGGCACGCAGCCGTCGTGGCGGACAGTTCGATCCCGTCGTCGTCGACGCGTTCATCGCTGCGTTCGTCGACGGCCCGGACGACGTGTTCGGGGCCGACGACGATCCGCTCGCCGCGGCGCTCGACGTCGCACCGGACGCAGAGACGCGACTCGACGGGGACGCCTTCGACGCCCTGCTGATGGCCATCGGTGATTTCACGGACCTGAAATGCCCTTTCACCCTCGGTCATTCGCGTGCGGTCGGCGCACTCGCCGCGGCCGCCGGCCCGCTCGTGGGGTTGCCGGAACCCGAGGTCGACCTGGTTCGGCGTGCGGGTTATGTCCATGACGTCGGACGATTGGGCGTCAGCAACGCGATCTGGTCCAAGGCGGGCCCGCTGACGCCGGCCGAATGGGAGCGGGTACGGATGCATCCGTACCTCACCGACCGCGTCCTGACCAGCGTCCCGGGTCTGGCCCGGCTGGCGGTGGTCGCGCGCGCCCACCACGAACATGTCGACGGGACCGGTTATCCGCTCGGCCTCGGTGGGGCCATGTTGGGTCGGCCCGAGCGGCTGCTCGCGGCTGCGGTGGCCTATCAGGCCGCACTCGAACCGCGCCCGTACCGTGACCGGCTGACACCGCACGACGCGGCGGAGCGGCTGCGCCGCCGGGCCGCCGCCGGGGAACTGGACGGCACGTGCGTCGACGCCGTCCTCGCCGCGGTCGGGCACCCGCGATCCCGGATCCGGCGGACGGACGCACTGACCCCGCGGGAGGCCGAGATCCTGGGCATGGTGGCGCGCGGGATGTCCAACCGGGAGATCGCGACGCACCTCGTCCTCAGTGAGAAAACCGTCCGCAACCACGTCGAGCGGACCTACGCGAAGATCGGTGCCTCCAACCGTGTCGGCGCGAGCCTCTACGCGTTGCAGTGCGGTCTCGCCGGGCCCGACGTCTGAGTGGTCCGACCAGCGGGGCCACCTGGGTCACCGGTGCCCGCATCGGCCGGAAAGGATTCCTGTCGTACCCGGGTTGTACAAAGCAGAAGTACGCACTGCGCTTCTGCGAGGAGGTGACCGACAATGGTCAGGCCGGTCCGGACGACACACACGGCCGACATCGTCGACCCCGTGGTGGTCCGTCGCAGTCGGGACCTGCTCGAGCGGGCCGAGCTCCTGTTCGACAATGCCGACGGGATCGAGGACTCCGCCGAACGGTTCCGGCAGTACTATCTGACCGCCCTGCGCGCCGCCGGCGCGGCGATCGAGGTGTACGAACCGTCGAACCGGCCGGCCCGCCGGCGTGGATCGCGCAACGCCTGGAACCGGTTGACCGCGGTGGCACCCGAGCTGGCCGACGCCGTCGGATTCTTCGCGGCGCACTCGTCGACCCGCTCGGACATCGAGTCGGGGCTGCGGCGCTCTGTCGGGGCCGACATCGGGATCACGATGCGCCGGCACGTGATCGAGTTGCTCGACGCCGTCGAGGAGCTGCTCATCGCCTACGAGCAGGGCAAGTTGCCCGATCAGATGGTCTCCGACGACCGGACGGCGTGATGTCGCGTCGTGGTGCAGCCGTGAGGCCGCTGAGATTTCCGACCCAACCTGGGGTAATGGTGGTAGCCGGATGAATCAGCTCGTATCATGGATTTACCAGGCCGTAGTCGGCGGCTGAACGGCATCGACAACGCACGTGATCGTGATCGGAATGAGCACGTGGTCGGGGGCCGATGGAGTTGAGGTTAGGAGGGTCGGTGCCTCTTTCGGAGCACGAGCAGCGGATGCTCGAGCAGATCGAGAACGCTCTGTATGCCGAAGACCCGAAGTTCGCGTCGAGCGTCAAGCGTCGGCGCCTCGGAAGGTCGAGCGGCCGTCGTCGGCTGCAAGCCGCTGTCATCTTTGTCCTCGGACTGGTGCTGCTCGTCGGGGGACTCATCGTCGACGTCAAGATCGGCGGATTCCCGATCATCAGCCTCATCGGATTCCTGGTGATGTTCGCTGCGGGGCTGTTCGCCCTGTGGGGTCCGGGTGGCAAGATCTCCGGATCGTCCAACCAGGGGCCGGGCCGCGGCGGCAAGGCTCCACGCGCCGGCGGTCCCAAGCGCAAGTTCTCCGAACGCATGGAGGAACGATTCAACCGGCGCTTCGAGCAGGACTGAGCGACGTGCTCGCCGGGTGACGCCCGGCCCATGACCTGACAGCAGGCCGCACACCGATGGTGTGCGGCCTGCTGTCGTCTGCGCCGGATCGGGTTCACCGGAGCCCGCCGGCTCCCCACCATGCCCCACGACTTCCCCCCACTTCGCCCCACCGAGGGTGAATGGTCACTCCCACCAGCCTCTTTGTGCTGATTCAATCCCTTCTGCCTCATGCTCGGCGACCTCGGACACGCGCGTCTCCGAACTTCTCCCCACTCCTTTTCTGCCCTCTGAACTGCGCATATATTCACGCATGGCGCCCCATGGGGGTCAATGGGGTGGAAAGTGGTGGAAAGTGGGGTACTGTGGGCATCACTGGATGAGGCGGAACCGGACCGCCGAACCCGGTGGGGCAGGAGGTGCTGACGTGTCCGCTCGGTTCGTCGGCACCTACACGCCCAAGCTGGACGACAAGGGGCGACTGACGTTGCCCGCCAAGTTCCGCGACGCGTTGGCAGGAGGTGTCATGGTCACACGAGGCCAGGACCGCAGCCTGTCGGTGTATCGAGCCGAGGAGTTCGATGCGATCGCCGAACGGACCATGGCGGCATCGCGGAACGATCCCGAGGCGCGGGCCTTTCAGCGGGTGCTCTTCGCGAACACCGACGAACAGCGCCCGGACGGGCAGGGACGAGTCACCCTGTCGGCCGACCACCGGACCTACGCGGGCCTGGCCAAGGAGTGCGTGGTGATCGGTGCGTTCGACCGCCTCGAGATCTGGGACGCGGCGGCCTGGCGTGCCTACTCCGAGGAGCACGAGGAGAGTTTCTCCACCGCGGGTTCGGCGTCGCTGGACACGGTGCTCTAGCGAGCCGATGAGCGTGGCCACACAGGTGAATAGAGGATCGGGTGGGTCGAGGCCTCGGCCCGGGACGACCCTGGCGTACTTCCCCAACGCCAGGTGCGTGATCGGGCCGAGACCCCGACCCATCACCGTTTTCGCCACACGGAGGAGGGGGTCGGTGAGCACATCGGATGACGGGCCGGGCCGGCGCTCCGGCGAGCACGGCCACGTCCCGGTGATGGCCGAGACCATCGTCGAACTCCTCGATCCCGCCCTCACGGGTGCGGGCAGCACCGAACCCGTTTTCGTCGACGCCACCCTCGGTGCCGGCGGGCACACCGAACTGATACTGCGCACCCACCCGTCGGTGCGGGTCGTCGGCATCGACCGCGATCGCAACGCGTTGGCCATCGCCGCCGACCGGCTCGCCGCCTACGGCGACCGGATTACCTTCCACCAGGCGCGATTCGACGAGATCGGCGACGTGCTCGCCGATGCCGGCATCGACCGGATCGACGCCGCGCTGTTCGACCTGGGCGTCTCCTCGATGCAACTCGATCAGCCGGACCGCGGATTCGCCTACGCCGTCGACGCGCCGCTGGACATGCGCATGAACAACGACGACACCCTCACCGCCGCAGACGTTCTGAACACCTACCCGCACGGCGAGCTGGCCCGCATCCTGTCCGAGTACGGCGAGGAGCGATTCGCCGGGAAGATCGCGTCGGCGGTCATCCGCGAGCGTGAGCGCGAACCCTTCACCACCAGTGGACGACTCGTCGAACTGCTGTACTCGACCATCCCGGCCGCGACCCGGCGCACGGGCGGGCATCCGGCGAAGCGGACGTTCCAGGCCCTGCGGATCGAGGTCAACCACGAACTCGACGCACTGCGCCGCGCCATCCCGGCCGCGCTGGCCGCCACACGGGTCGGCGGTCGCGTGGCGGTGATGAGCTATCAATCGTTGGAGGACCGAATCGTCAAGCGCGAGTTCGCCTCTCGTGTCACCTCGACGTCGCCGGCCGGACTTCCCGTGGAGCTGCCCGGCTCGGCGCCGGACTTCCGGTTGGTCACCCGGGGCGCGGCACGCCCGGACGAGCGTGAACTCGAAGCCAACCCGCGCTCGGCCCCGGTACGGGTACGAGTGATCGAACGCGTCGACGAAAAGGATCGATCATGACCGTACTGGACGACCTCGACGTCTCCGAGCGGGAGGGCACGGACCTCGACGGTGAGCGACCGCGGCGCGGACGCGTCGGCGTCGCGGGGGAGCGGGCCGGCCGGTCGAAGTCCGCGCAACGGGCGATCGACCGGCGCCGCAAGCGGATCGAAAAGGACGGCGATGCGCGGCCGGCCGGACGGGTGGTCCCGTCGTCGCCGAAATCTGCGGTCTCGCTGCGTGACCGGGTTGCCCGGGTCCCGTTCGTGATCCCGGTGATCGCCCTGCTCGTGGTCGGTCTGGGCACCAGTCTGTGGCTGTCGACCAAGGCCGCGCAGGATTCCTACCGGCTCGGTGTGGAACGTCAGCAGAACCAGGCGCTGGTCGACAAACGCGATTCCCTCAAGCGGGACTACGAATCCGGGGATTCCGCGCCCGAATTGTCCGACAAGGCAACGAAGTTGGGTATGATCCCGGCGTCGAATCCGCCACGGATGATCGTCGGTGCCGACGGGAAGCCGCGACTGGTCGGCGATCCGCAGCCCGCGCAGGGCAAGGGCATGCGGACGATCAACCCGCCGATCGGCCCGGACCCGGTCTCGACCATCGATCCCAAGAAGGTCGACGACTCCGAGGGTCTGCCCGGAGGCTCGACGGATTCGGGCACCGCGCAACCGAATTCGACAAGTCCGGCACCGAGCACCGCGCCCGCACCGAATGCGGGACCGACGACCACCAGCCCCGCGCCGAATGTGGGACCCGAGGCCGCCGCCCCGGCGCCGGGCGTGACCGCGCCGGCCCCGAACGTCTTGCCGACAACCCCCAACGCGCCGGGCGCACCTCCGACGCAATCCCGGTAATCCCGTGGACAATTGGCAACCATGACACGTGCCGTCTTCCAGCGCCTCGACGCGGGTCCGTCCGGGCGCGGCCGAGATGGTCGCACTCCTGCAGGGGGTTCCTCGTCGTCGCGAACCGGCGGGACGGGCGGGCCGCGGGGTCCGCAGGGCTTTCTGGGCCGCAGTCGCGTGGCGGGCGTCATCGTGATCCTCGCCGTGGTGGCCGTCGCCGTCCGGATGATCATCGTGCACACCATCGAGGCGTCGTCGATCTCCGCCGAGGCCGCCCAGCAGCGGGAGTACACGCAGGTCCTCACGGCCAAGCGGGGAGCCATCCTCGACCGCAACGGACGCCCGCTCGCCTACACCGACGAGGCGCGGGCATTGACCTTCCTGCCCAAGGCCGTTCGCAAATCCATCGAGGACGCGCATCGCAAGGACGCGACGCTGCCCGACGTCGACAAGCGACTCGGCGAGATCGCCAAGGGGGTGTCCTCGGCGCTCGGCGGCTCGATCAGCGAACAGGACCTGCTGACGAAACTCCGCAGTGACGACACCTTCGTCTATCTGGCCCGATCGGTCAGCCCGGAGACCGCGAACAAGATCATCTCGGACTATCCGGAGGTCGGCGCCGATCCGCAGAGCATCCGGCTCTATCCCGGCGGATCGCTGGGCGCCAACATGATCGGCGACGTCAACTACGACGGCAACGGCCTCATCGGCCTCGAGGCGTCACTGGACTCGACACTGGCCGGCACCAACGGTTCCAAGACCTACGACCGTGGTTCGGACGGCGCGACCATCCCGGGCAGTACCCGGAACGTGCATCCGGCCATCAACGGTGCGGCGGTGCGGCTGACGATCGACTCCGACGTCCAGTGGTTCGTGCAGAGCCAGGTGTCGGCCGCCAAGGCGGCCTCCGGCGCCCGTAACGCGTCGGCGGTGGTGCTCGACGCGCACACCGGCGAGGTGCTCGCGATGGCCAACGACAACACCTTCAACGCGTCGGAACCGTTGAGCGAGCAGAAGAAAGCGGACCTCGGCAACCGTGCGGTCACCTCACCGTTCGAGCCGGGGTCGGTGAACAAGATCATCACCGCGTCGGCGGCCATCGAATACGGCGTCACCACCCCGACCGAGGTTCATCGCGTCCCCGGCAACATCCACATGGCCGGCGTCACCGTGAACGACGCGTGGTCGCACGGCATGGAGCCGTACACCACCACCGGGATCTTCGGGAAGTCGTCGAACGTGGGCACGCTGATGCTCGCCCAGAAGGTCGGGGAGAAGCGGTTCGCCGACATGGTCAATCGGTTCGGCCTGGGGCAGCGCACGGGTGTCGGGCTGCCGGCCGAATCCGCCGGCGAGGTCCCCGCCCTGAGTCAGTGGTCGGGCGGCTCGTTCGCGAACCTGCCCATCGGGCAGGGACTTTCGATGACCCTGCTGCAGATGACCGGCATGTACCAGGCCATCGCGAACGACGGTCTGCGGATCCCGCCGCGCATCCTCCTGTCCGAACAACGCGACGGAGGCCAGCCCGAGGCCGACCCACGTCCGCAGGGTGTGCGGGTGGTCCGCCCGCAGACCGCGGTGATCGTGCGCAACATGTTCCGGGCGATCATGCAGTCCGATCCGATGGGATATCAGCAGGGCACCGGTTACAAGGGCGCGGTGGCCGGCTACCAGACGTCGGGCAAGACCGGCACCGCCCAGCAAGTCAATCCGAACTGCGGCTGCTACTCCAACGACAGTTACAACATCACCTTCGCCGGCATCGCGCCGGCGGACAATCCGCGGTACGTCATCGGCATCATGCTCGACAATCCGAAGCGCAGCTCGGACGGCAGCGGCGGCCAGTCGGCATCGCCGATGTTCGGCACGATCGCCTCCTGGATGCTGCAGCGGGACCGGGTGCCGCTGTCCGCGCGACCGGCGCCGCGCCTGATCCTCGAGGCGCACTGACGACACGTCCCCGGCTCCCGATCGCACTGACGGTATCGTGAGTGCGTTCTCCGGCCGCCCGTGCGGCGGCCGGATGCGGATGTTCAGACAGGCGGGAGAGACAACGATGGCGTCCACTCGCCGCAATCGGGCAAAGGCCGGACCGAAGGCGGGCCCACTCCGGCCGGCCGAGGTCGCCCCCACCACCGTGTCGGTGTTGTCGGCGGCCACCGGGGCGCGGATGGATCTCGTCGGGTCCGTCGATGCCGGCACCGAGGTCACCGGGGTGACGTTGCGTGCGCAAGAGGTGGCACCGGGCGACCTGTTCGCGGCGCTGCCGGGCGGCCGGACCCACGGCGCCCGATTCGCCGACGAGGCGGTCGCCGCGGGCGCCACCGCGATCCTCACCGACGCGCAGGGCCGCGCCGAACTCGCGGGTGTCCTCGGCCCCGACGTGTCGTGCGCGGTGCTCGTGCATCCCGACCCGCGGGCGGTGCTCGGGCCGGTCAGCGCCCGGATCTACGGCTATCCGTCGCAACGTCTCAAGCTGATCGGCATCACCGGGACGTCGGGGAAGACCACCACGTCGTACATGGTCGAGGCGGCGCTGATGGCCGCCGGGCATTCAGTCGGTCTGATCGGCACCGTGCAGACCCGCATCGACGGAGTCGCCCAGCCCAGCACCCTGACCACCCCTGAGGCGCCGACGCTGCAGGCGATGCTCGCCGCGATGCTCGAACGCGGGGTGGACGCCGTCGTGATGGAGGTGTCGAGTCACGCGCTCGCGCTCGGACGCGTGGACGGCGCACACTTCGCGATCGGCGCGTTCACCAACCTCTCGCAGGACCATCTGGACTTCCACCACACGATGCGCGCCTACTTCGACGCGAAGGCCCGGCTGTTCGCGCCGGCGTCGTCGACGCACGCGGTGCGCCCGGTGATCTGCGTCGACGGCGAATGGGGGCGACGCATGGTCGACGTGGCCCGGGCCGACCCGAAGTCGCATCCGGTCACCGTGTCCACCGGGCCGGTGCCGGCGCACTGGCACGCCGGGCCGTCGACGGTGGACGCCGGCGGCGTCCAGCACGCGACCTGCACCACCCCGGCCGGCGGTACCGTCGACCTGACCGTCCCGCTCCCGGGCCGCTACAACGTGGCCAACGCCGCGCTCGCCGTCGCGATCGCGACCGCGGCCGGGGTACCGACGACCACCGCCGCCGAGGCGATCGCACACGTCGCGGTCCCCGGCAGGCTCGAACGCATCGACCGTGGACAGGACTTCCTCGTCGTCGTCGACTACGCCCACAAGCCGGCCGCCCTCGACGCGGTGATCGCGACCCTGCGCGACCAGACCCGGGGGCGTCTCGCGGTGGTGGTGGGGGCCGGCGGCGACCGGGACACCGGCAAACGACCCATCATGGGTGAGATCGCGGCCCGCGGCGCCGACCTCGCGATCATCACCGACGACAACCCGCGCAGCGAGGAACCCGCCGCGATCCGGGCCGAACTGCTCGCCGGGGCCCGCGGCGCCGACGACACCACGGTCGACCTGCGCGAGATCGGCGATCGCGCCGACGCCATCCGGGCGGCGATCACCTGGGCGCAGCCGACAGACGTGGTCCTGATCGCGGGCAAGGGGCACGAGACCGGACAGGAGATCGACGGCGTGAAACATCCGTTCGACGATCGGGTGGTCGCCGGGGAGATCCTCGACGAACTGATCGGCGCGTCGAGCAGCCCGAAGGCCTCCGGATGAGCCCGGTGGCCGACCTGATCGCCGTGTCCGCGCCGGCCGGTGTCGACGAGGTCCGCGCCCTGTTGCGCACCCTGGCCGAGCGGGGTTCGGCCGTCCGTGCGCAGGCCCCGGACGCTGTGGTGCGCACGTGGGCGATCCTGGGGGAGCTGGTCGTCGAGGGGGATCCGCCGGAGAACGAGCGAGTCGTCGAACACGATCGGCTCGGTCGGCAGGCGGTGCGCCTGGCCGTCGACAAGACGCTGTGTGTGGGCGACTCGCGTGCGGTGCGTGCATTGCATCAGGGCGCCGTTATGGAAGGCTCCTGGGGAGACGAGGTGCGCATGGTCGCGACCGTCGCCGACGCGCGCGAGCTGCTGACGTCGACGCCCGACTGGTCTCCGGCGGCGACCGACGTGGTGCTGATCGCGGGGAGTGATCCGGCGCTGGCCGCACTGGCCGATGTGTGGGGCGGCGACCGGTGACGACGAGACGAGTGGGGATGACGAGGACAAGGATGAGCACGCGGATGAGCACGAGGGGTCTGAGCCGGTGACCCAGATCCTGATCGCGGGCGGCATCGCGCTCGCGGTGTCGATCCTGCTGACCCCGATCCTCATCCGGCTGTTCTCCCGGCAGGGCTTCGGTCAGGAGATCCGCGTCGAGGGGCCGGAGAGTCACCAGACCAAACGCGGCACGCCGTCGATGGGCGGGGTGGCGATCCTGGCCGCGTTGTGGGCCGGCTACGTCGGCACACACATCGTCGGCGTCTTCATCGGCGGTACCGGGGTCACCGCGTCGGGTCTGCTGATCCTCGGTCTGGCCACCGCGCTCGGTGCCGTCGGCTTCCTCGACGACATGATCAAGATCCGCAAGCACCGCAACCTGGGGCTGAACAAGACCGCCAAATCGGTCGGGCAGTTCGTCGCCGCGATCCTGTTCGGCGTGCTGGTGCTGCAGTTCCGCAACGACGCCGGCTACACCCCGGCCAGCGCACACCTGTCGTACGTGCGCGACATCGACGCCATCTCGATGTGGCCCGCGGTGTTCGTCATCTTCTGCTGGCTGATCGTCGCGGCCTGGTCGAACGCCGTCAACTTCACCGACGGACTCGACGGCCTGGCCGCCGGGTCGATGGCGATGGTCCTGGGCTCCTACGTTCTGGTCACCTTCTGGCAGTACCGCAACGCGTGTACCGGCGGCCCCAAGGCGACCGCGGACATCACCCCCGGCTGCTACGTGGTGCGCGACCCGCTGGACATCGCGCTCATCGCGGTCGCCGGCGGCGGCGCCTGCCTGGGTTTCCTGTGGTGGAACGCCGCGCCGGCCAAGATCTTCATGGGTGACACCGGGTCGCTGGCGCTCGGCGGCATGCTCGCCGGCATCTCCATCTGCACCCGCACCGAACTGCTCGCCGTTGTCCTCGGTGCCCTGTTCGTCGCCGAGATCATCTCCGTGGTCATCCAGATCGCCTTCTTCCGCACCACCGGGCGCCGTGTGTTCCGGATGGCGCCCTTCCATCACCACTTCGAACTGGGCGGGTGGGCCGAGACGACGGTGATCATCCGGTTCTGGCTGCTCACCGCGATCGCCTGCGCGCTCGGCCTGTCCCTGTTCTACAGCGAGTTCCTGGCCGTCAGTGCCTGAGGACGCCACCATGCCGCCCGAGGTCGACGCAGCCCGCCTGGCCGAGGCGTCGATCGTGATCGCCGGTGCCGGTACCGCCGGCCGCTCGGCGGCCCGGTACCTCGTCGACATCGGCGCCCGGGTCACCGTCGCCGACACCCGCTTCGGACCCGACGGAGGCGACGGGGGCAATGGGGGCGACGACGACCTCGCCGGCCTCGGCGCCACCCTGGTGGCCATGTCCTCGCTGCTCGACGACGACGCCTGGCTCGCGGGCACCGACCTGGTCATCACCTCGCCCGGATTCTCGCCCGGTCACCCGCTGATGGTGATGGCGGCCGGCGCGGGTCTGCCGGTCTGGGGCGAGGTCGAACTCGCGTGGCGGGTCGACGCGGCAGGTCTGCTCGGCGCGCCCCGCACCTGGCTGGTGGTCACCGGCACCAATGGCAAGACCACCACCACGTCGATGCTGGCCGACATCGTCGCGACGGCCGGCCGCGCCGGGGCCGCCTGCGGCAACATCGGCCTGCCCGTCCTCGACGCCATGCGGTCCGAGCCCCGCGTCGAGGTGCTCTGTGCGGAACTGTCGTCGTTCCAGCTGCACTGGGCGCCGTCGGTCGTACCCGACGCCGGCGTGGTGCTCAACGTCGCCGAGGATCATCTGGACTGGCACGGCTCGTTCGACGCATACGCGCAGGCCAAGACCCGGGCGCTGAGCGGCCCGATCGGTGTGGTGGGGCTCGACGACCCGGTCGCCGCCCACCTGCCGGTGACCGGCCGGCGGGTCGGTTTCACCCTCGGCACACCCGCCGCCGGTCAGCTCGGCGTCGTAAACGGCCAGCTCGCCGACCGCGCGTTCGGACCCGACGACGCACCGCGCGTCATCGTCGAGGCCGACGCGATCAGCCCGCCCGGACCGTCCGGCCTCGCCGACGCCCTGGCCGCATCCGCCCTCGCGCTGGCGATCGGGATCTCGCCCGACGACACGGCCACCGCGTTGCGGGCCTTCTCGCCGGGCGCCCACCGGGGAGACGTCGTCGCGGAGGCGGACGGCGTCGCCTACGTCGACGACTCCAAGGCCACCAACCCGCATGCCGCCCAGGCCGCGATCCTCGGTCACCGCCGCGTGGTCCTGATCGCCGGTGGGCTGCTCAAGGGTGCCGAGGTGGACGGATTGTTCGGGGCGATCGGTGATCGGCTCGCCGGAGTCGTCGCGATCGGCGCCGACCGGCAGCAGATCGTCGACGCGATCGCGCGACACGCCCCAGAAGTCCCAAGCGTCACAGTATTCACAGGGGACGATGGGCGCGTGACTGTTGAGGGCGCGAGCACGATCCCGGATCCACCCGTCGAGCCGGCGGATGCGTCCGGCGAACCGACGGGGAGTTCCGACGACGCGGCGGTGGCCGTGATGAATCGGGCGGTCGCGATCGCCGCACACCTCGCCCGCACCGCGACCGACCGTCCGGACGCCGTGCTGCTGGCGCCCGCGGCGGCGTCGCTGGACATGTTCGCGGGCTACGGCCGCCGCGGCGACGCGTTCGCCGCGGCCGCCCGTGCCCTGCCCGGAGCGGTCGACACCCGGTCACCGCGATGAGCGCGAACGTCACCGAACGTCGCCGAACCCGAGCGTCGTCGACGAAACATTCTGCTGCCCAAAATGATTCGGGAGACAGGCGCGCGCTCGGTGCGTGGCCGTCGGCCGTCGCGGAGGCGGTCCGCAGCCTGCTGGCCCGGCCGCTCGCGTCGTATCACCTGGTGTTGACCATCGCGGTGCTGCTCACCGTGTTCGGTCTGATCATGGTGCTCTCCGCCTCGTCGGTGGAGGGCTACAGCAAGGACGGCTCGGCGTACGGACTGTTCGCCACCCAGGTGATCTTCGCGCTGCTCGGCCTGTTCGTCTTCTACGTGACCCTGCGCGTCCCGGTGCGGGTGATCCGGCGGGTGGCGGCGCCGTTGATGGTGATCACCACCGTCCTGCTGGCGCTGGTGCTCATCCCCGGCATCGGCACCCTGAGTCAGGGCGCGCGGCGCTGGTTCGTCATCGGCGGTCTGTCGGTACAGCCGTCGGAGCTGGTCAAGGTCGCGCTCTGCGTCTGGGGTGCCCACCTGCTGGCGTCGCGGCGCCGCGAACACGCATCGCTCAAGGAACTGCTGATCCCGCTGCTGCCGGTCGCGCTGCTGATCTGCGTGCTCATCATCCTGGAACCGAACCTGTCGACGACGATCACCATCGCGATCATCGTCGGCGCGCTGCTGTGGTTCGCGGGTCTGCCGGTGAAGGTGTTCCTGGGGTTCGCGATCGGCGGCGCCGCGATCGCGGTCGTCCTGTCGCTGGCCGAGGGCTACCGGTCGCAGCGCGTGATGAGCTTCCTCGGCAACATCGACGACCCGCAGGGCGCCGGCTATCAGGCCCGGCAGGCCACCTACGCGCTGGCCAACGGCGGCGTGTTCGGCGTCGGCCTGGGTCAGTCCCGGGCCAAATGGAATTACCTGCCGAATGCGCACAACGACTTCATCTTCGCCATCATCGGCGAGGAACTCGGGCTCGTCGGTGGTCTGCTGGTGGTGCTGTTGTTCGCCTTCCTCGCCTTCATCGGGTTCCGGATCGCGGTCCGCTCGACCGATCCGTTCCTGCGGCTGATGACCGCCACCATCACCGTGCTGATCACCGCCCAGGCCTTCATCAACATCGGCTACGTCATCGGGCTGCTGCCCGTCACCGGTATCCAGCTGCCGTTGCTGTCCGCCGGTGGCACCTCGACGCTGACCGTCCTCGCCATGCTCGGCCTGCTGGCCAACGCCGCACGGCACGAGCCCGAGGCGGTGGCCGCCCTGGCCGGCGGCGACCGCGGTCGTATCGGCCGGCTCCTGCGGATACCGGCTCCGGTGCCGTATCGGCCGCCACGTGCCGATGCGGTGCGGGACCGCCTCGACAAGCGGCAACCCGATCGGGCAGCCGCGCGGCCCCGATGGTTCCGGTTCGGACGCTCGGGCACCCCACCCGTGCCACCATCGCGGGCGGCCCGACCGGGCCCGGAATCGCGATCGTCGTCCCGATCGGCGGCGGCGGGCCGGGCGGCGCGCCCCGCACCGGTCCGGGTCGACTACCGTACGGGGTACTCCGGATCGGCCGCCCGGCCATCGGGCGGCGTCGCGCGCCCGGCGACCGGCTGGCGGCCCCCGCAGCGTCCGGAGTGGACCAGGCGGTGACCGCCGATCGATTCGGGTGCACGGATGCGCGCCCGGTCGAGTCGGGCGATGCGAATCGGGAAACGGAGTAGGGCAGCGGTGAGTGACGAGCGAGGTCGGTCCGGATCGGACCGACCGTTGTCGGTGGTGGTCGCCGGAGGCGGGACCGCCGGACACATCGAACCCGCGCTGGCCGTGGCGGACGCGGTGACCCTGCTCGACCCCGAGGCCCGGGTGACCGCACTGGGCACCACCCGGGGCCTCGAGATGACCCTGGTTCCCGAGCGCGGCTACTCCCTCGAGCTGATCCCGCCGGTACCGCTGCCCCGGAAGCTGAGCCTGGATCTGCTCAAGACCCCGGCGCGGCTGGCCGGCGCGGTCTCTTCCGCGCGGTCGGTGCTCTCCGCGGTCGGCGCCGACGTGGTGATCGGGTTCGGTGGCTACGTCGCGGTACCCGCCTACCTCGCGGCGCAAACCCACCTGCGTGGCCGCAAGCGCGTGCCGATCGTGATCCACGAGGCCAACGCGAGCGCCGGCATCGCCAACAAGGTCGGCGCCCGGTTCGCCGACCGGGTCATGGCGGCCGTACCCGGGTCCGGACTCGACGCGGACGTCGTCGGGATCCCCGTCCGCGGCGTGATCGCCGAGCTCGACCGCACGGCGCTGCGAGCCCAGGCCCGCCACTATTTCGGACTCGACGAGGATGCGCCGACACTGCTCGTGTTCGGCGGATCCCAAGGCGCCCAACGCCTCAACGAGGCCGTCGCGGGCGCGGCCGGTGCCCTCGGCGCGGCCGGGATCGGCGTCTTGCACGCGTATGGACCGAAGAACAGCATCGACCCGGTGTCGCCTGCCGGGGCGCCGCCCTATCGCGGTGTCGGCTATCTCAAACGCATGGATCTGGCCTACGCCGCCGCCGACCTGGTGGTGTGCCGGGCGGGTGCGATGACCGTCGCGGAGATCTCGGCCACGGGTCTGCCGGCGGTGTACGTCCCGCTGCCGCACGGCAACGGCGAGCAGCGGCTCAACGCGCTGCCGGTCGTCGAGGCCGGCGGCGGGATCCTCGTCGACGACGCCGATCTCACGCCGGAATGGGTGGGGCGCGAGATCCCCGCACTGCTCGGCGACCGCGACCGGCTCGCCGCGATGTCGACGGCCGCCATCGGCTCTGGCCACCGGGACGCGGCGGCCACCGTCGCCCGTCTGGCCCTCGATCTCGCGGCACAACACCGGGCGGGAACCTATCGTCGTCGGCTTCGCGCAGCGTTTCGTTCACCACGATCACAGGCGCAGCAGTGACAATTGACACCGCACGCAGAGATCGGGAGGTGAGGCGATGAACGGCGGATCGAACGCGCGGCACATCGGCGAGCTGCCCGAACAGCTTCGCCGGGTCCACATGGTGGGCATCGGCGGTGCGGGCATGAGTGGACTGGCCCGCATCCTGCTCGCTCGTGGCGGTCAGGTGTCGGGGTCCGACGCCAAGAACAGTCGCGGCATCCTCGCCCTGCGCACCCGGGGGGCCCGGATCCAGGTCGGTCACGACCCGTCGGCGCTCGACCAGATTCCCGGCGGGCCGTCGGTGGTGGTCACCACGCACGCCGCGATCCCCAAGACCAACCCGGAACTCGTCGCCGCACGTTCCCGCGGCATCCCGATCCTGCTCCGGCCGCACGTGCTGGCCGACCTCATGACCGGCTACCGCACCGTGCTGGTGGCCGGCACCCACGGCAAGACCTCGACCACCTCCATCGCCGTGGTCGCGCTGCAGCACTGCGGCATGGACCCGTCGTTCGCCGTCGGCGGCGAACTCAACGAGTCGGGTACCAACGCGCATCACGGCAGCGGCGAGGTCTTCGTCGCCGAGGCCGACGAGAGCGACGGTTCGCTGCTCGAGTACACCCCCGATGTCGTCGTCGTCACCAACGTCGAGGTCGACCACCTCGACTTCTTCGGCACCCGCGAGGCTTACGTCGCGGTGTTCGACGACTTCGCCGACCGGATCGCGGCCGGCGGCTCACTGATCGTCTGTCTCGACGACGAGGGCTCGGCCGCCCTGGCCGGGCGGTGTCGGCCGCGGCTGGCCGAGCGCGGGATCGAGGTCCTCGGATACGGCGAAGGCCGTTTCGCGCATCTCGCGCCGGACGTCAACCACGTCGCCACCCTGGTGTCGTGGGCGGCGCGCGGTGCCGGCGGAACCGCGCGGGTGCGGTTCGCCGCGCCGATCTCCGATCCGGCGGCCGAATACCCTCTGACGCTCACCCTGCCGGGAAAGCACATGGCGCTCAACGCGATCGGGGCAGCCATCGCCTGCGTCCGGGCGGGTGGCCCGCTGCCAGGAGTCCTCGCCGGGGTCGCGGCGTTCGGCGGTGTGCACCGCCGGTTCGAGTTCCGGGGCCACGCCGACGGCGTGGACGTCTACGACGACTACGCGCATCACCCGACCGAGGTGCGGGCCGTGCTCACCGCCGCGCGCCTGGCCGTCGAGAGTGCGGTCCCCGAGAGCGCGAGCCCCGAGAGCACCGCCCCGGAGAGCGTCGTGCCCGGGTCGCCGACGTCCGGTCCCGGTCGGGTGGTGGCGGTGTTCCAGCCCCACCTGTATTCGCGCACCCAGGATTTCGCCGACGAGTTCGCCGCGGCCCTCGACCTCGCCGACCAGGTGGTGCTCGCCGACGTGTACGGGGCGCGTGAGCAACCGGTCCCGGGTGTCAGCGGGGCGACCATCGCCGACCGGGTGACCGTTCCGGTGACCTTCCAGCCCGACCTGTCCGCGCTGGCCGCGACGGTGGCCGGCCTCGCGCGACCCGGAGATCTCGTGCTCACCCTCGGGGCCGGTGACATCACCATGCAGGGGCCCGAGATCCTCGCCGCATTGGCGCGGCGGTCGGCGCCCGAGACCTCGGACGCGTCGGGGCGTCCGTCGTGAACGCCCGCGCCGCACGCCGCCGCAGCGGCCGCAAACTGCTGCTCGGCACCCTCGCCGTGATCGCCGTCGTCGTCGGTCTCGTTCTCGTCGCCTACCTCAGTCCGCTGATGTCGGTGCGGTCCACCGACGTCAACGCGACCCGCGCGATGTCGCGCGACGACGTCGTCGCCGCCGCCGCGGTGCCGACGGGCACGCCGCTGTTGCAGGTCGACACCCGGGCGGTCGCGCAGCGGGTGGCGGCCATCCCGTCGGTCGAATCGGTTCGCGTGCAGCGCAGCTATCCGTCGGCGCTGACCATCACGGTCGTCGAGCGCACCCCGGTCGTGAAGATCACCGACGGCGCCAAGGTGCACATCCTCGATCGCACCGGGGTCGCCTACCTGACGTTCGACGCCGGACACCTGCCCAAGGAGATGGCGGCGCTGCCCGAGTTCTCCACGCCCAATCCCGGGCCCGGGGATCCGACCACCACGGCGACCGTCAGGGCGGTGGCCGAACTGCCGCCGGAGATCACGCGGCAACTCGTGAAGGTGACGGCCTCATCGCCGGTCGACATCGAGTTCACCCTCAAGGGCAACAAGACAGTTGTGTGGGGCGACAGCGCCCGCGGGGCCGAAAAAGCCCGCACTCTGAACGCGCTGCTGTCCCGCGACGCCAGCATGTACAACGTGTCGAGCCCCGAATTCCCTGCATATCGGTAGTCGGCGCGCGGAATTCGCCCGGCGCGGCAGAAAGTCGCCGCCAAACTTCGCGACACGCCGCGCAGTTGCTGGCACGGCGGGCAGTCGATGCCTAGCGTTCTCCCCAGCATCCATCTACTTGACATAACTCTAAATCTATGGTTTAGGTTTAGGGTTTTCCATCGAAACGAGGAAGGCGGGGACATGACGCCACCGCACAACTACCTGGCCGTGATCAAGGTCGTCGGCATCGGCGGCGGCGGCGTCAACGCCGTCAACCGGATGATCGAGCAGGGTCTGAAAGGTGTTGAGTTCATTGCGATCAACACCGACGCGCAGGCGCTGCTGATGTCCGACGCCGACGTCAAACTCGACGTCGGCCGCGACTCGACCCGCGGCCTCGGTGCCGGCGCCGACCCCGAGGTCGGCCGTCGTGCCGCCGAGGACGCCCGCGACGAGATCGAGGAACTCCTCAAGGGCGCGGACATGGTCTTCGTCACCGCGGGCGAGGGCGGCGGCACCGGCACCGGCGGTGCTCCGGTCGTCGCATCCATCGCCCGTAAGCTCGGCGCGCTGACGGTGGGTGTCGTGACCCGCCCGTTCTCCTTCGAGGGCAAGCGCCGCGGCAACCAGGCCGAGCAGGGCATCACCGCGTTGCGCGAGTCCTGCGACACGCTGATCGTCATCCCCAACGACCGGCTGCTGCAGCTCGGCGACGCCCAGGTCAGCCTCATGGACGCGTTCCGCAGCGCCGACGAGGTGCTCCTCAACGGTGTCCAGGGCATCACCGACCTGATCACCACCCCGGGCCTGATCAACGTCGACTTCGCCGACGTCAAGGGTGTGATGAGTGACGCCGGCTCGGCGTTGATGGGCATCGGTTCGTCGCGCGGGGAGGACCGCGCGAAGAAGGCCGCGGAGTCCGCCATCAACTCGCCCCTGCTCGAGGCGTCGATGGAAGGCGCACGGGGCGTGCTGATCTCGATCGCCGGTGGCAGCGACCTCGGTCTGTTCGAGATCCACAACGCGGCGACCCAGGTGCAGGAGGCGGCCCACGAGGACGCCAACATCATCTTCGGCACCGTGATCGACGACAACCTCGGCGACGAGGTCCGCGTGACCGTCATCGCCGCCGGATTCGACGGCGGCGCACCGCGCAAGCGCGTCGAGGTGCCCACCGTGGCGCAGAAGTCGGCGTCGGTGAGCGCCGGACAGGCCGGTGCCGCACCCGCGGCCGCACCCAAGAACGATCCGTTGTTCGGCAAGATGCCCGAGGGTGCCGGCGATCCGTTCGCCGACCGCCAGCAGGAGGCGCCGCGCCGCAACAACGTCACCCTCGACGACGACGACGTCGACGTGCCGTCGTTCATGAAGCGCTGAGCCCGGCCATGCGGGTCCGCCGTGTCGTCACCAGTCGATCCGGCGGCGTCTCGCGGCCCCCGTACGACTCGTTCAACCTCGGCGACCACGTCGGCGATGATCCGAAGGCCGTCGCCGACAACCGTGCCCGGCTCGCCGAGCAGATCGGCCTGCCGCCCGGGCGGGTCGTGTGGATGGAACAGATCCACAGCCGCAACGTCACCGTCGTCACCGAACCCGTCACCGAGCCCGTACCGGCCACCGATGCGCTGGTCACCACGGTGGGGGACCTCGCGCTCGCGGTGCTGTCCGCCGACTGCGTCCCCGTCCTGCTCAGCGACGACGAGGCCGGGATCGTCGCGGGCGTGCACGCGGGCCGCGTCGGCGCCCGGATCGGCATCGTCCCCGCCACCCTGCGCGCGATGATCGAGCTCGGGGCGCGCCCGGAGCGGATCGGGGCGCTGCTCGGGCCGGCCGCGAGCGGGGCGAACTACGAGGTGCCGCCGCACATGCAGCGCGACGTCGAGGAGCATCTGCCCGGCAGCGCGTGCGTGACGGCCAAGGGCACAACGGGTCTCGATCTGCGTAAGGGCCTAGAGCGGCAGTTGCTCGCCGCCGGGGTGGCGGCGGTCGCCGTCGACCCGCGCTGCACCGTCGACGACCCCGACCTGTTCAGTCATCGCCGCGGCGCACCGACCGGCCGGCTGGCATCGCTGATCTGGATCGATTCCGCCGGGGATGGTGATGGCTGATCTAGACGCGCGGACTCGCGAACTCGCGCAAGCACTTTCGGCGGTACGTCATCGTCTCGACGACGCCGTGGCCGCAGCCGGGCGGACCCCGGGCGAGGTCGAACTCCTCGTCGTCACCAAGTTCTTCCCGGCGGCCGACGTCGCGCGGCTGATCGGGCTGGGGGAGCGGGCGTTCGGTGAATCCCGCGAACCCGAGGCGAGTCGCAAGATCGCGGAACTCGCCGCCGACGGCATCGTCGCCGAGTCCGGCGCGGTCTTCGACATGATCGGCTCGGTGCAGTCCAAGAAGGCGAAAACCGTTGCGACATGGGCACGTACCGTGCACTCGGTGGATCGCGACAAGGTGGTCGACGCGTTGTCGCGCGGGGCCGTGGCCGCCCGCGACGACGGTGCCCGCACCGACGACGTCGGAGTGCTCCTGCAGGTCAGTCTCGACGGTGACCCGACACGCGGAGGGGTCGAGGAGACGGACCTGGGCGCGCTGGCCGAGCACGTGGCGCAGTCGCCGGGACTCCACCTGCGTGGCCTGATGGTCATCGCGCCGCTCGACGGGTCCGCCGAGCGGTGGATGGTGCGCACCGCGCAGGTGCGGGAGCGATTCCTCACGGACCACCCGGGAGCGCGGGAGTTGTCGGCCGGCATGTCCGACGACCTGGAATTCGCTGTCGCACACGGTTCGACATGCGTGCGTGTCGGTACCGCGATCATGGGCCCCCGACCGTTAATCTCTCAGTAATCACATTGGTCACATCAGAACCAACGAAAACACGAATAACCACAAGCACCACCACTGTTTGCTCCCCGGCAGCGTTGGACGACAGAGAGGCCAGCTATGACCACGATGCAGAAGTTCAAGGCATATTTCGGCATGGTGCCTCCGAGTGAGTACGAAGACGACTACCTCGAGGAGCCGGGCGCCCGTGGTGCTCGTGGCTACCGGGACGACTACTACGGCGAGGGCTCCTACCGGGAAGGGCCGCGCGACGCCGACTACGCCTACGTCGACGATCGCCGCTACCCCGGCGAGTTCGAGGCGCCCGCCACCTACCCCGCGCACCCCTACGAGGCCGTCGGCTACGAGCCGATGCCGGAATACGCCTACGCCGGTGGTCGGCACACGGGCGAGCCGGGACGTCCGGTGCAGCGCCTCGAGCCGCTGCAGCGCGGTGCCGCGATGCGGCCGACCGGCGTGGTGCGCGCGGTGCCGGCCGCCGACCAGAGGGAGCTGGAAACCGTGTTCGCCGACAGTCCGCTGCACAAGATCACCACGCTGCGACCCTCCGACTACGGCGAGGCCCGCACGATCGGTGAACGATTCCGGGACGGCAACCCGGTCATCATGGACCTCGTCGACATGAGCAACGACGACGCCAAGCGTCTCGTCGACTTCGCCGCCGGGCTGGCTTTCGCGCTGCGTGGTTCTTTCGACAAGGTGGCCACCAAGGTGTTCCTGCTGTCCCCGGCCGATGTCGACGTCTCGCCCGAGGATCGCCGCAAGATCGCCGAGACCGGCTTCTACAACCACAGCTGACCCGGCGGTTCGCGGACTGTCGCACGTCTCAGGCACTCTTGACACGTGACAATCGTGTTCCAGGTTCTCTATTACCTGCTGTTCATCTACTGGCTGCTGTTGCTCGCCCGGCTCGTCGTCGAGCTGGTGCGCAGCTTCGCCCGTGAATGGCGTCCCACCGGCGTGGCCGTGGTGATCATCGAGGTCGTGTTCACCGCCACCGACCCACCGATCCGCGCGCTGCGGCGCATACTGCCCCCGATTCCGTTGGGTCCCGTGCGCCTCGATCTCTCCTTGATGATCGTGATGATCGTCGTGCTGATCGCGATGCAGATCACCAGTTCACTGAGCCGAAGCTCGGCCGCGGCGTTCGTCGGGCTCGCCTGACAACGGCGTCCGTCGTCCGACATCACCGAACCGACATCACCGAACCCCATGCGCGGACCGATAAGGTGAAGTGTCATGATCGGGTGACTGTTACATCTCAGGACCGCAACGGCACGGCGTGTCGAACGGTTCTCATGTGACAGGATTTGACGCCAGTTACCAGTTGGGCTGGTATGAATAAACAGTGACAGCTTGCAGCCTGTACTGTGCGGACTGCAATCGACGCCAACCGAACATCATCGAGCTCGATCGACTACATGAGGGGAACCGACATGCGGCTGACACCAGCTGATGTGCACAACGTCGCGTTCAGCAAACCGCCTATCGGTAAACGCGGCTACAACGAGGACGAGGTCGACCAGTTCCTCGATTTCGTGGAGGCCGAACTGGCCCGGCTCATCGAAGAGAACGATGATCTCAAGCAGCGGGTCTCCGAACTCGAGGGCGAGCTGGGCGAGGCGAAGTCGGGTTCGTCCGCCGAGGACACGTCAGACGCCGATGAGCGCACGCAGGTCTTCGCCACCGCGCCGGTCGCCGAGGCACCCGCCGCCGCGCCCGCGGCGGCAGCCGCCCTCGGACCCGTCGACGAGGATGCCGCCAGCACCCGCGCGGCACGAGTGTTGGCACTGGCCCAGGACACCGCCGACCGGTTGATCGAGACCTCGCGCCAGGAAGCCGAGTCGCTCGTCTCGGACGCCCGGACCCGTGCGGACGCGATGGTGTCGGAAGCGCAGTCCAAGTCGGATGCCCTGCTCACCGATTCGCGACAGCGGTCCGAGGCGATCCTCGCCGATTCCCAGACCCGGTCGGAGGCCCAGGTGCGGCAGGCCCAGGAGCGGGCCGACGCACTGCAGAGCGACGCCGAGCGCAAGCACAGCGAGATCATGGGCACCATCAACCAGCAGCGGACCGTGCTCGAGGGCCGCATCGAACAGCTCAAGACCTTCGAACGCGAGTACCGGACCCGCCTGAAGACTTACCTGGAGTCCCAGCTCGAGGAGTTGCAGCAGCGTGGCAGTGCGGCCCCGGTCGAGAACGGTCGTGCGGAGTCGTTCTCGTCGGACCCCGGCAACGGCGGTTACACCAGCTACTCGCCCAGCTAGTCGGGCGAACAGCGAGGACTACTCGTGCTGACGCTCGCCCTGGCGGCAACACTCGTCGGGTTCGTGCTCCTGGTGCTCGGCCTGATCACCGGCACCCTCTGGCTGGCCATCGCCTGCATCGTGGTGTGCCTGATCGGTCTGGCGTTCCTGATCGCCGACATTCTCCGCGGCGGTCGGCGCCGTAAGGAGCGCACACTCGCCGACTTCGTCGGCACGGGTTCGTCGTCGAACCCGGCGACCGGCGACGCGTCGGCCCCCGGGCAGACCGCGACGACGGGTGCCGCGGGCGCCGCGGCAGCGCTGGGAGCCCGCCACGGTCGGCACGAGGCGCCCGAACCCGAGGCCGCCGACGCTCCGTCCGAGCCGGTGCAGACCGCGGACGCCGACGTTCCCGATGCCGGCGCCGACGACACCCCCCTGACGCCGGCGACGACGACCGGAGAGTTCCGCGCCGCGGACGGCACCCTCGACGACTATCTGCGATCGGTCGGTGCCGACGTCGAGGCCCCCGAGGGCACCCCGCCGGAGCATGCGGAATCAGCGGAGCCCGACGCCACCGACCAGACCAGCCACGGCGACAGCTCTCCGGGCGAGGCATCCGACGACCGTTCGTCGACCCAGAGGTTCGATCCGCTCGACCCGAACTGGCGTCCGCCCGTCGACTGAGTGCGGCCCGATCCCGGGTCGCCGGAGAAATCGATTGGTCCCGATCACCCGTGCGCGGCTACACTCGATGCTGCGTTGATCCGGCCATCACCGGGGAGCACCCGGAAGAACGGGGCGGTGTGCGCGAGCACCGATGCCCTCAGTAGAACCGGGCGGGAGCGGCCCGTCACAGCCGTGGGTGCGCGGTCACGGCCGCGAACCGACGAGAGGCGCCGGTCACCGGCGCAAGCGGGGTGGTACCGCGCGGATCGAGGTGGTCGTCGAGACCACACGGTGAGCGTCCCCGTGCCGGCACAGACATGTCAGGGCACGAGGAGACGGACACGATGACCGACACGGTCGACACCAATGACGAGACAACCGGCGACCGGGATGACACCCAGGTCGGTGCGGACGCGCGGGTGTACCCGATCGTCGACCTGACGAACGGATCCGGGAGCGGGGCACCGTCGTTCCCCGACGTCGAGCTGAATGTGCTGTCCTACTGGGACGGCGACGACACCTTCGCCGCCTCCATCGAGAACCGGGCACAGGCCGAGGAGTTCGTCTTCTACGACGGCCCGCCCTTCGCCAACGGCCTGCCGCACTACGGTCACCTGCTCACGGGCTACGTGAAAGATGTGGTACCGCGGTACCAGACCATGCGCGGCAAGAAGGTCGACCGCCGGTTCGGGTGGGACACCCACGGCCTGCCCGCAGAACTCGAGGCCGAACGCCAGCTCGGGATCACCGACAAGGCCGAGATCGAGACGATGGGCCTGGCCAAGTTCAACGACTACTGCCGCGACTCGGTCCTGCGCTACACCGGCGAGTGGCGCGACTACGTCACCCGGCAGGCCCGCTGGGTGGACTTCGACAACGACTACAAGACGCTCGACCTCGACTTCATGGAGTCGGTGATGTGGGCGTTCAAACGGCTGCACGACAAGGGCCTGATCTATCAGGGCTACCGCGTGCTGCCCTACAGCTGGTACGAGCAGACACCACTGTCCAACCAGGAATCCAAGCTCGACGACGCCTACCGCATGCGGCAGGACCCCGCGGTCACGGTCACGATGCCGCTGGTCGTCACCGACGGCCCGCACACCGAACTGAACGGCGTCAACGCGCTGATCTGGACCACCACACCGTGGACGCTGCCGTCGAACCTCGCGATCGCGGTGCATCCCGACGTCGAGTACGTGCACGTGAAAGCCGCCGACGGGCAGGAGTATCTGCTCGCCGCCGCCCTGGTCGGGGGCTACGCGAAGGAACTCGGCGAGACCGAGGTGCTCGACACCTACCGAGGTGCGGACCTGGCCGGCCTGTCCTACACACCGCCGTTCGACTTCTTCGCCGGTCACCCCAACGCCCATCGTGTGCTGCTCGGCGACTACGTCACCACCGAGGACGGCACCGGAATCGTCCACCTGGCACCGGCTTTCGGTGAGGAGGACATGGACCTCGCGACGGCCAACGGCATCGAGGTGGTGCAGCCGCTTGATCCGGGTGGCCGGTTCACCGCCCAGGTCCCGCCGTACGAGGGACTCAACGTCTTCGACGCCAACCCGGTGATCATCAAGGACCTCAAGGCATCCGACGCCGCGAGCGGGTCGAATCGTACCGGGCGCATCCTGCGGCACGAGACCATCGAGCACTCCTACCCGCACTCGTGGCGGTCCGGAAAGCCGTTGATCTACATGGCCGTTCCGTCATGGTTCGTCGCGGTGGACCCGATCAAGGAACGGATGCTCGAGCTCAACAAGCAGATCACCTGGGCCCCCGAACACATCCGCGACGGACAGTTCGGCAAGTGGCTCGAGGGAGCGCGCGACTGGAACATCAGCCGAAATCGCTTCTGGGGCGCGCCGATCCCGGTGTGGATCTCCGACGACCCGGAGTATCCGCGTGTCGACGTGTACGGCTCGCTCGACGAGCTCGAGCGCGACTTCGGGGTGCGGCCGGACAATCTGCACCGGCCTTACATCGACGAGCTGACCCGGCCGAACCCTGATGACCCGACCGGGAATTCGGTCATGCGGCGGGTGCCCGAGGTGCTCGACTGCTGGTTCGAATCCGGGTCGATGCCGTATGCGCAGGTGCACTATCCGTTCGAGAACGCCGACTGGTTCGA
This sequence comes from Gordonia sp. NPDC003424, assembly GCF_053588655.1. Classification (NCBI taxonomy): domain Bacteria; kingdom Bacillati; phylum Actinomycetota; class Actinomycetes; order Mycobacteriales; family Gordoniaceae; genus Gordonia; species Gordonia sp. NPDC003424. The sequence goes on along the minus strand of NZ_JBSFQJ010000003.1, from coordinate 186,998 downwards.
CGGTGGAGACGGTGTGTTGCCGCACAATCCGGGCGATTTCATCGTCGAGTACAACGGGCAGACCCGCGGCTGGTTCTACAACCTGCACGTCCTTGCCACCGCACTGTTCGATCGTCCGGCCTTCAAGAGTGTCATCGCGCACGGCATCGTGCTCGGCGACGACGGGCAGAAGATGTCGAAGTCCAAGCGCAACTACCCGGACGTCAACGAGGTCTTCGACCGTGACGGCTCGGACGCGATGCGCTGGTTCCTGATGGCGTCGCCGGTGTTGCGGGGCGGCAACCTGGTGGTGACCGAACGCGGCATCCGCGAAGGCGTGCGTCAGGCGTTGCTGCCGCTGTGGAACGCCTACAGCTTCCTGCAGCTCTACGCGGAGCGCCCGGCGACGTGGCGGACCGACTCGACGCACGTGCTCGACCGCTACATCCTGGCCAAGCTGGCCGCCACGCGTGCGGTGATGACCGAGGCGCTCGACGTCTACGACATCGCCGGCGCATGTGATGCGTTCCGCGAGTTCGTCGAGTCGTTGACGAATTGGTATGTGCGCCGGTCACGTTCGAGGTTCTGGGCCGGCCAGGACACCGACCCGGATGCCTTCGACACGCTGTACACGGTGCTCGAGGTCGCGAGCCGGCTGGCCGCACCGCTGCTCCCGCTGGCCACCGAGGCCATCTGGCGCGGGCTGACGGGGGAGCGGTCGGTGCACCTGACCGACTGGCCGAGCGCGGACGAACTGCCCGCCGACGACGACCTCGTGGCCGCGATGGACTCGGTGCAGCAGGTGTGTTCGGTGGCGTCGAGTGTCCGCAAGGCCAACAAGCTGCGCGTGCGACTGCCGTTGCAGGAGTTGACCGTTGCCTCGCCCGATGCGGAACGTCTTGCGCCGTATACGGATCTGATCGCCGACGAGATGAACGTCAAGTCGGTGACCCTGGCCACCGACGCCGACACCTACGGCCGGTACGAGATCGCGGTCAACGCCCGCGCGGCCGGCCCGCGGCTCGGCAAGGACGTGCAGAAGGCGATCAAGGCGGTCAAGGCCGGCAATTGGGCGGTGCAGACCGGCGCCGACGGCAATGAGGTCGTCGTCGCCGACGGCATCGAACTGCACGACGGCGAGTACACGCGCAAACTGGTTGCGGTACAGCCCGAGTCGACAGCCGAACTGCCCGGCGGCGGTGGCCTCGTGGTGCTCGACACACACGTCACCCCCGAACTGGAAGCCGAGGGCTGGGCCAAGGACCGCGTCCGCGAACTGCAGGACGCGCGACGCAATCTCGGCCTCGACGTCTCCGACCGCATCGAGGTGCGCTTCGTGGTGCCCGACGAACGACTCGACTGGGCCACCCGCCACGCCGAGATGATCGCCGGGGAAGTCCTCGCGGTGCGCTTCGAGGTCGAGACCGGGACGGCGGCGGGTGCGATCGCGCTCGGTGACGGCGTGAGCGCCGACATCACCAAGGCCGCGGCCGCTGGTTGAGCTGATCGTCGCTGGTAGAGCTTGTCGAAACCGCGGCTGTCACACTTCCCGCCCGCCCGGTGTCTGATGGTTGTCCCCTTCGAAAGGAGCAACCATGAACACGCCACAGATCGTCGTGCTGGGCGGCGGGTACGCCGGAACGATGGCCGCCAACCGGCTCTCGGCGGCCGATGCGACGGTGACCCTGGTCAACCCGCGTCCGCAGTTCGTGCATCGGATTCGGTTGCACCAGTGGGCCGCCGGCACCGGACAGGCCGATCACGACTACCGCGACGTCCTCGCCGACGATGTCCGTCTGGTGGTCGACACCGCGACGCTGATCGACACCACGGCGGGCCGGGTGGAGATGGCGTCCGGCGACCGGCTCCGCTACGACCACCTCGTCTACGCCGTCGGCTCCACGGCGACCGCGCGCGTACCGATCCCCGGCGCCGCCGAACACGGCTTCGTCTTCGGCGAATGGGAAGCCGCACAACGACTTCGGCAGCACCTCGCGCGGATCCCCGACGACGCGGAAACCATGGTGATCGGCGGTGGGCTCACCGGCATGGAGACCGCTGCCGAACTCGCCGAGACCGGCCGTGCGGTACGGCTCGTCTGCTCCGGCACCCTCGCGGCGTCCTTCGGCGCCCGCGCCCGCCGCGCCGCGCGCGAACGGCTCGAACAACTCGGCGTCGAGGTCGTCGAACATCGGCGCGTCACGGCGATCGGACCCGATAGTGTCACCCTCATGGGAACCGACGGCACCTCCCGTGCTCTGCCGAGCGCGACGACGATCGTCGCCGCCGGGTTCGGCGTTCCCGACCTCGCCGCGGACAGTGGCCTGACCACGGATCCGCTCGGCCGGCTCGTCACCGACGAGACGCTCACCAGCGTCGACGATTCGCGCATCGTCGGCGCCGGCGATGCGGTCGCGCCGTCGGGCACGCCGTTCCGGATGAGCTGCCAGGCGGCCAACCAACTCGGGCCCCACGCCGCCGACACCGTGCTGGCCGCGATGAACGGCATCGAACCGCGCCCGGTCAGTGTCGCCTTCCTCGGCCAGTGCACCTCGCTGGGGCGGCACGGTGCGACGGTCCAGCTGACCCATCGCGACGACGAGCCGGCCCGCACGGTCATCACCGGTCGTACCGGCGCCATGATTAAGGAACTGGTGTGCCGCAGCGTGATCTGGGGATTGCGGATGGAGGCGCGCCGGCCCGGTGTGACGCCGTCGTTCCGCGGACACGAGCGCGCGATCGATCGGGCCGCCGTCGAGGCGACCCGATGACCGGCGACGATCACGCCCGGCGTTTCACGGAGTTGCGGCCACTCCTGTTCACCATCGCCTACGAGATCCTCGGCTCGGCGACCGACGCCGACGACGTGCTTCAGGAGAGCTATCTCCGGTGGGCCGACGTGGATCTCGGCGGCGTCGGCGACACCAAGTCGTATCTCGCGAAAGTGGTGACCCGCCAAGCACTCAACAGCCTGCGGGCCGCGTCACGACGCCGCGAGCAGTACGTCGGTCCGTGGCTGCCCGAACCCATCCTGCTCGACGAACGCGACGCCGCCGACGATGTGCTGCTGGCCGAATCGGTCTCCACCGCAATGCTTGTCGTACTGGAGAGTCTCACGCCGGACGAACGCGCCGTTTTCGTGCTGCGCGAGGTGTTCGGGTTCAGCCATGACGAGATCGCCGACATCGTCGGGAAATCAAGTGCCGCAGTCCGTCAGACGGCCAGCCGGGCCCGGAATCATGTGCACGCGAGGCGGCAGCGTTTCGAACCGGTCGACGAGGCACGCACGGCCGAGGTCACCACGGCCTTCCTGGCTGCGGCGGCTTCGGGTGATCTCGAGCAGCTCATGGCATTACTGGCACCGGACGTCGTGTTCATCGCCGACAGCGACGGCAAGGCCAGCGCCGTGCGCCGCCCGATCCACGGTGCCGAACTCGTCGCGAAGCTGATGGCCGGATTCTCGCGACTGGGCACGCGAACAGACGACCTGCACGTCGAGCCGGCCATCGTCAACAGCCTGCCGGGCATGATCATTCACTTCGACGGACAGCTCCAGGGCGTGTTCGTCCTGCACGTCGTGGACGGCGTCATCCGGCACATCTACGCCACTCGCAACCCGGACAAGCTCGGCGGTCTCGAGCGACAACGATCGATCGCGCGACTCCGCACCACGCCGTAAACGGTGGCTGCTGAAACCGCGGCTGGGTCGTCAGTAATAGTGCTGTCGGCCGCCGATGGCCCGCCCGGATGCGCCCAGAATCGCCAGGATCGCACCGATGACCAGCACGATGATGCCCAGCGTCCAGAGGATCGGAATGCTGAAGATGAAGCCGAGAACCAGCAGAATGATGCCGAGGATGATCACGGAATGCCTCTCGAGACGTCGTTGATCGAAAAAGACGGCGCTCGACGCTGCTGCAAGCACTCCACCCAGTATGCGCCTCACCGACGTCGGCGCGGGTGGATCGGAGGACGACGGCTGCGCGGCTACGCGCTGTCGCGATCGCTGGTGTCGGCGGACGCTGCGCCGTCGCCCGGTTCGAAGCCGTCGTTGTAGATCCGCGCCATCTCCGCCCGGACGCGATCGAGCATGTCGACGAGCTGGCCGCGTTCCTGTTCGCTGAGCACGCCGAACCCGCGTTCGTCGAGCTGGAACTGCCGCATCAGCGAGCCCTCCAGACTCCGTGACCCGGCTTCGGTCAGCTCCAGGGTGATCAGGCGTGCGTCGTAGGTGCTCGCCGTGCGACTGATCAGTCCGTCGGACTCCAGCGACTTCAGGGTGTTGGAGATGGTCTGCCGGCTCACCTGCAGGAGGTTGACCAGGTCACGGGCACTGATCGGTGCGAACAGCCAGATCACGTAGAGCACCCGGAACGAGAGCCACGTCCGGCGGTCGCGTCCGTGGATGTACTTCTCCGAGACCACCGCGTGGGCCTGCGCGGCGCGGGTCAGTGCGATGCCGGCGGTGGTCGCCTCGTAGCCCTGGTCCGGAAAGCGGGCCTTGGTACGACGACGTATCTCGTCGGTGAAGGTGGCGCGTCCCGATCGGGGCCCGTCGGCCGTCGAGTCCTGCGTCATGGCGTTCCTCCTTCTCCGGGTTCCTCTCGACGGGGATTCTCCCAGACGAAGATCCGCCGATGCGTCATCTGCACTCATCCATGGTGACCTGCTCCACAGAACTTGTCAAATTATTGACTGTCAAAGATTGGACAATCTAGTGTTGCAACTCATAGCCGCTCGAAGGAAGCGGTGACATCACGGATCTGAAGTCCGCACGTCGGTGCGACGAACAAGAAAGCAGGGCAAACTCATGGAACTCCGGGACGCCATCCGCCAGAACCCCATGACGAGGTTCCAATGGTCGGTGGTGGGGATCTGCATCATGCTGACCGTCATCGACGGTTACGAGATCCTCGTCACCTCGTTCACCCTCCCCGCGCTCACCAAGGAGTGGGGACTCTCCCTGTCGCAGGCGGGATTGGTCGCCTCCATCGGCACCCTCGGCATGGGCATCGGCGCGGTGCTCTTCGGCCCGATGGGCGACCGCTTCGGCCGCCGGCGACACATCCTGGTGTCACTGGTGCTGATCGTGGTCGGCATGGTGGCCTCCGGACTCGCGCCGACCTTCACCCTCTTCCTGCTGTTCCGGTTCCTGGCCGGCATGTTCCTCGGCGGCATCGTGCCGAGCATCAACGTGCTGGTCTCCGAATACGCGTCGGATGCCAAGCGCGGCACCGTGATGGGCATCTACGGCATCGGCTTCCCGCTCGGCGCGGCCATGGGCGGATTCCTCTCGATCTGGCTGATCCACCACTTCGGCTGGCACGGACCGTTCCTGTTCTCCGCGACAGTCACCGCGCTGCTCGCCGTCGTCGCCTACTTCACCCTGCCCGAATCGGTGAGCTACCTCGTCGAGAAGCGGCCCCGCAACGCCACCGCGACCTACAACCGCATCGGTGCCCGGCTCGGCCTCGGGAGCGGACATGAACTGCCCGAACCCACCTCGCACATCATCAAGCCGTCCATCGGCAAGGACATGTGGCGCGGTGTCATGCTCAAGCGCACGCTGCTGCTGTTCATCTCGTACGCCCTGCTGATCGCCGCGTTCTACTTCGCCAACAGCTTCACCGCCAAGCTGGTCGCCGCATCCACCGGTGATGACACCATCGGCATCACCGCGCAGGCCCTGGTGGCGGCGGGTGGCGTGGCCGGCGCGCTGCTGTTCGCCGTGTTCTCCCTGCGACTGCATCCGCGCATCGTCACCGCCCTGGTGATGTTCATCGGCACCGCCGCGTTCTTCCTGTTCGGCACCAGCTTCCATCACACCGGACTGGTCCTGGTGCTCGCCGTGCTCGTCGGCCTCGCCGCCAACGGCGGCGTGGCCGCCTACTACGCGATCAGCCCGCCGGTCTACCCGACGGCCATCCGTGCCTCGGCGGTCGGTCTGATGATGGGCTTCGGCCGCGTGATCGCCTTCCTGGCACCGAACATCGCCGCGTTCATGCTCTCCCACGGCCTGACCCCGCCCGATGTCTACATCGTCTACGCGGTCGTGCTCGCCGTCGCCGGCGTCGCCGTGATCGCCCTGCATCGCACCTATCGCGGTGACAACTCCCTCGACGCCATGGAACTCGAGAGTCGGGTCGGTCTGGAACTCGACGCCGACACCGCCAAGCCCCGCGTCGAGTCCGCCTGACGTCCCTGCCGCAAAACAAACTGATCGAAAAGACAAGGAGCCCACCATGTCCCGCCCCGACGTCAGTGTCAACGCCTGGTTCGCCGCGCGTGCCGTCCGGTCACCGCACCGCCATGCCCTCACCTTCGAAGGTGTCACGCTCACCTACGCCGCGCTGCTCGACCGCGTCGAGCATCTGGCCGGTGGCCTCGCCGCGGCCGGCGTCGGGGCGGGGGACAGGGTGGCCTTTCTCGGCGTCAATCAACCGGCGTTGATCGAGACCTTCCTCGCCGCCAACAGGCTGGGCGCCATCTTCCTGCCGCTCAACTTCCGGCTCGCCGCACCGGAGATCGACTTCATCCTCGCCGACTCCGAGCCCGCGGCGATCGTCGCCGACGTCGCGCACCAACAGGTCCTCGACGACGTACCCGCCACTCCGGCCGTCCGGGTCGGCGTCGCGGCCACCGCCGCCACCGGTTGGACGCCGATGGGCGAGTTGCTGCGGGCCGATCCGGCCCCGGCACGCATCGCCGAGGAGGACGACCCGGCCATCCTGATGTACACCTCCGGCACCACCGGGCACCCCAAGGGCGTCATCCTCACCAACGGAAACCTGTTCTGGAACAACATCAATCTCGAACATCTCTACGACGTCCGGGAAGACGACGTGACGCTCGTCGTCGCGCCGATGTTCCACATCGCCGGCCTCAACGTCACCGTCTTCACCACCCTGCTCAAGGGCGGGGAGGTGCGCATCCACCGATCGTTCGACCCGGCGGCGGTGCTCGACGAGATCGAACGCTCGGCCATCAGCACGATGTTCGTGGTGCCCGCAATGCTCAACTCGCTCTGCGAGCGAGGGGATTTCGCGGTGCGTGACCTCTCGTCGCTGCGCGTCGTCATCTGCGGCGGGGCGCCCGTGCCCGAGGCACTGCTGCACCGCTTCGCCGACCGCGGCATCGGCGTGCTGCAGGGTTACGGACTCACCGAGACCGCCCCGTCGGGGATCTTCCTCACCGCCGAACACGCGCTGTCCCGCATCGGTTCGGCTGGCCGGCCGGCTCTGTTCGTCGAGGCGCAACTGCGCACCGACGACGGCACCGTGATCACCGAATCCGGTGTGCGCGGAGAGGTCTGCCTGCGCGGCCCCAACATCTCGCCGGGCTACTGGAACCGTCCCGACGCCACCGCCGCAGCGCACGACGTCGACGGCTGGTTCCACACCGGCGACGTCGGGGTCCGCGACGCCGAGGGCTTCTACGTCATCGTCGACCGCGTCAAGGACATGGTCATCACCGGCGGCGAGAACGTGTCCCCGGCCGAGGTGGAGAACGCCGTCTTCACCCATCCGGCGGTCGCCGATGTCGCCGTTATCGGGGTGCCCGACGAGAAATGGGGCGAGGCGGTCACCGCGGTCGTCGTCCTGCGCCCCGACACCGACCTCACCCTCGAGCAACTGCGCGACCACTGCGCCGAGTCGCTGGCCCGCTACAAGCTGCCCACCCGCCTGATCCTGTCCGACGAACTGCCCCGTAACGGAGCCGGGAAGGTGCAGAAGTTCCGGCTCATCGAATCGATCCTCACCAAGTAATCCCAGATCCTCCTCAACCCTGATCAGCAACAAGGAAATACGATGCAACAACTCACCGGTCTCGACCAGATGTTCTTCTCCCTCGACAGCCAGACCACCAACGCCGTCCTCGGCGGCCTGGTCCGCTTCGAACCCCTCGCCGACGGCCAAACGGGCCCCGACGAAGCGTTCATGCGTAAGCGCCTCGCCGAACGTCTGCCGTTCATCCCGCCGATGACCAAGGTGGTCCGCAACGTGCCGCTCGGTCTGGACTACGGCTACCTCGCCGACCCCGGCCGCATCGACCTCGATGATCACCTGCGGACCATCGAACTCCCCGCACCCGGCGACGAGCAGGCCTTGGCCGAGGAGGTCTCGCGCATCATGGGATACCCGCTGCGCGACGACCGTCCGCTCTGGGATCTGTGGATCATCAAGGGCCTGGCCGACGGCAGCATCGCGATGCTGCTGCGGATCCACCACGGCATGGTCGACGGCTCCACGATGCCACGTATCTGGGACCTGTTCTCCGACGAGCCGACCGAACCCATGGAGGCCGACACCACCGGCAAGGCCCCGCTGCCCGAACCGTTCTTCGGGGACGCCGAGATGGCGGTGCGTGCGGTGGCCGGCACCCTCAAGCGGCCGCTGACCATGACCCGGCTGACCTACCGGTTCGGCAAGTGGGTGGTCCAGCGTTACCCGGAGGACGGCCTGACCACCGTGCCCGGCCTGGTCACCAAGGTGCTGCCGGGAGCGCCCGGACGCGTCGGCGCCGGGGCGGTCAACTTCTTCCGGCGTCGTCGCGGCGCCGATGAGATCCAGCCGTACCTGCAGACCTGGTTCCCGCCGCGCACCGAATTCAATTCCCGCGCTTCGAGTTCCCGGCACTTCGTGTTCTCCGAGATGGAGTTGGCCCGCGTCAAGAAGGTCGGCAAGCGGATGGACGCCACGCTCAACAACACCGTCGTCGCCCTCTGCGCCGGTGCCGTCCGCCGCTACCTGGAGGAGCACGGTGGGACACCGGACGAGCCGTTGTGCGTCTGCGTGCCGGTGTCGTTGCGGCACGAGAACATCGAGGTGCCCTGGGCCAATCACGTGCACATGATGTTCAGCGACTTCCCGACCCAGATCGAAGACCCGATCGAACGGGTCCGGGTGGTGACCACGGATCTGACCAAGGCGAAGAACTCGTTCGACGGCCTGCCCACCCACCTGATCCGCGAGGCCAGCAACTTCCTGCCCAAGGACTTGTTCTCCTGGATGACGAAGCTGTGGATCCGCTTGCCGGAGAAGTACTCCCGCGCACCCTGGAACATCGTCGTGTCCAACGTGCGGGGGCCCTCGAAGCCCGCGACGATGAACGGCGTCAAGGTGCTCGGCTACTGGCCCGCGTCGTTCCTGTCGATCGGTGGCGGACTGAACATCACCCTGCAGAGCTACGTCGACAAGATCTGCTTCGGCTTCATCGGCGCACCGGAACTCGTCGGGGACCTGTGGCCGCTGGTGGGCTACATGAACGACGCGCTGGAAGAACTCGAAGCCGCCGTCGATGCGCAGGAGGCCGGCGCCGTCGTCGAACTCACGCCGACACCGAGCACCGAGGGTACGAAAGCATCTGCTGCCGAGAAGGTTTCGGTGGCGCGGTGAGTGACCGCTGGCTGCGCCGCGCGACGTGGGGGCTCGTCGAGCCGCCACGCGCGATGGCCGAGATCGGGCTGGTCACCGCGAGTCTGCCGGCGCTGGTGACGTTGCCGCGCCGCGGACCACGGCACCCGGTGCTGGTCGTGCCCGGCCTCGGCGGCGGCCCGACGTGGGCACTGGCCCTGCGGACCTACCTGCGCGCACTCGGCTATCCGGTCTACGGCCCGCAGCGGTGGGCGATGAAGGGCGGACCGAATTGGGTTCGGCCACGGCTCATCTCGCGGCTGGACGAACTGGCCGCCGAACATCGAGGCCCGGTCAGCGTGGTCGCGTGGAGCGTCGGCGGGTGCGCGGTGCGCGAGGTGGCGTTCGACCGGCCGGACCTCGTGCGACAGGTGATCACCCTCGGCACTCCGCTGACTTCCCGCTGGTACTCCGACGACCACCAGCAGGCGCGAGAGACGTTGCCGGTGCCGGCGACCGCGGTCTGGTCCCGGTTCGACCACATCTTCCCGCCCACCGACTGTCTGCCGCCGGCCGGGTCGGGGGCCGACAGCGTCGAGATCCTGTCGTCGCACCTGGGCATGGCGTCCAATGCGGCGGCCTGGTGGGTGGTCGCCGACCGGCTCGCGCAGCCCGTCGAGGACCGGCGGCCGTTCACCTGGCGGCACTCGCTCGTCTGAGACTCAGTCCGCGAACACCAGGCCCAACATCGCGTCGATCTGCGCGTGATAGAGGGCGGCCGGATCGGTGAAGGTGTCCGGGCCGTACTGACCGAACACCTCGAGGCTGGTGGCGCCGATCATGGTGGCCCACATCGTGGTTCCCGCCAGCATCATACCGTCGGGCAGGTCGCTCCCGAACTCCGTCCGGATCGTGTCGAGATCACCGATCACGGTGGCCGGCAAGGCTTTCGACACGGTCTGCAGCGTCCCCGCGCCGTGTGCGGCGGTCAGCTCGCCGATCAGCGTGCCGACGACCCGGGTGCCCGGTGCCACCGTCACCTCCGGTGGCGCGGAGTAGCCGGGCACCGGACTGCCGTAGAGCAGCGCCCACCGTGCGGGATCGGCCACGGCCCACGCCCGCATCGCCTCGGCCGCGGCCAGCAGTCGCGCGCGGTGGTCTGTGGCCGGGGCTTTCGCCACCGCGGCGTCGACCGCGTCGGCCAGGTCCGTATAGCCCTCGACGAGCAGCGCGGTGAGCAGATCGTCGCGGCTCGGCACATAGCGGTAGACCGCCGACGACACGACGCCCAGATCCCGGGCGATGGCCCGCAGCGACAACCCGGCCGCCCCATGCGTGCTCAGGTGCTGCCGCCCGAGTCGCCGGATCTCGGATTCCATCGCGGCGCGGTTCTCCGCCCGTGTGCCCTTCGGTGTCATGAGCCCATCCTGACACAAATCGAGAGCAGTGCTCTTGATTTATTCGGATCGAGGGCGCACACTCAATAACGAGAGCAGCGCTCTCGAAAGCTCCCGACATCGAACCGCTCCGAAAGGCCCGCCATGACCGCCGCCACGCATCACCGCCCGGCCACCAATCGCTCCGACCGCTTCTTCAACTCCGCCGTCCGCTGGCTCGCCGATCACGGGGTCAACCTCGCCGGCGCACAGACCCTCACCGTCGTCGGCCGGACGTCCGGCAGCCCCCAGCGGACCCCGGTCAATCCGCTGACCCTCGACGGCCGCGAATACCTCGTCGCGCCCCGTGGGAACACGCAGTGGGTGCGCAACGCGCGCGTCGCCGGGCGCGGTGAACTGCGGCGCGGCCGTCGCAACCGCTCGGTGCGATTGGTGGAAGTTCCTGCAGACCAGCGGGTTCCGATCCTGCGGACCTACCTGAAGAAGTGGGGATGGGAGGTCGGGCGCTTCCTGCCCGAGGGCCTGGCCACCGACGCCGACGACGCGGCACTGGCCGCGCACGCCGCCTCGCTGCCGGTGTTCGAAGTGGTGTCGTGAATCGACAGTAGGCTCCCAGATGTGTCATCCGATCTCGGAACCCCGGCCGGGAATCCCCGCGACGGCACGCCGTGGTCGGGCGACGAACGCAGCGGCCGATGGGTCATGCACCTCGACATGGACGCCTTCTTCGCCTCCGTCGAACAGTTGACGAGGCCCACCCTGGCCGGGCGCCCGGTCCTCGTCGGCGGCGCCGGCGGGCGCGGGGTGGTCGCGGGCGCCAGCTACGCCGCACGTGTGTACGGTGCCCGTTCGGCGATGCCGATGCATCAGGCCCGACGCCTGGTCGGACCCGGGGTCGTGGTGCTGCCGCCCCGCGGGACCGTCTACCGCACCGTCAGCGCACGCATCTTCGCGCTGGTCCGGGACGCCGTCCCGGTCATCGAGATGCTGTCCTTCGACGAGGCCTTCGGTGAACCGGCGGAGCTGGCCGGCGCCACCGTCGACGAGGTCACCGCCTTCGCCGAACGGCTGCGCGCGCAGATCCGCAGTACCGTGGGGATCGCCGCGTCGGTCGGGCTGGGCAGCGGCAAGCAGATCGCCAAGATCGCCTCCGGACTCGCGAAACCCGATGGGGTGATGGCGATTCCGCCGAGTCACGAGTTGTCGTTCCTGCACGGCCTGCCGGTCCGCAAACTGTGGGGCATCGGCCCGGTGTCCGGTGACAAGCTCGCCCGTCTCGGCATCGACACCATCGGCGACTTCGCCGCCATGTCCGATGTCGAGGTCGCCTCGGTGCTCGGTGTCACCCTCGGCCCGGCGCTGCACCGCCTGGCGAAGGGGATCGACGACCGGCCCGTCGCGGAGCGCGCCTCGGCCAAACAGATCAGCGCCGAATCGACCTTCCCGCGCGACCTCGTCGACCTCGCCGAACTGCGGCCCGCGATCGACGCGGCCGCCGACGGTGCACACCGCCGCCTGCTCGGTGACGGCCGCGGTGCGCGCACCGTCGTCCTCAAGCTCAGACGATCCGACATGTCGGTGCTGACCCGATCGTTCACGCTGCCGGCCGCCACCACCGAACTGTCCACGCTGACCGCCGCCGCACAACGCCTCGCACTCGATCCGCGCAGCATCGGGCCGATCCGGCTCGTCGGCGTCGGATACTCGGGTTTGACTGCGGTGCAACAGTTCTCACTCTTCGGTGAGCTCGACGACGCGCTCGGTCCGCCTGCCGACGAAGCGCAGCCCGACGACGTCGAGGCGGCCTTCGTCGCCGCCGGAGCGGCCGACGACCACCTCGAGCCGACGGCGGAACCGCCGACGGCCGGCGACGACACCCCCGTCTGGCCGACGGGTACCGACGTCGCCCATCCGGACCACGGACACGGCTGGGTGCAGGGGAGTGGACACGGAGTGGTGACGGTGCGGTTCGAGACCCGCGCCACCGGACCGGGCCGTGCCGTCACGTTCGACGTCGACGATCCGGATCTGCGGCGCGCCGACCCCATAGACAGCCTCGCCTGGCCGCGACCGGACCCGCTCTGAACCGGCGCTCAGGGGCCGGTGGCGGCGAAGAACGCCCGGATCTGCGCGACGTCGGCCCCGGCGGAGAGCAGCGCGATCACCGCGATCCGGGCCTGCGGCCCGCGCAACCACCGGGAGACGATCGCCCCGGCGCGTTCGAGGTCGACGGCTCCGCCGCCGCCCCCGTAGGTGGGGATCACCTCGCCGTAGGGCACGCGGGTGGTGGCCACCACGATGACGCCGGCGCGGGTCGCGGCGAGCACCTCGGCGGCGATGTCGGGGTGGGTGTTGCCCGATCCGGTGCCGGCCAGCACGATGCCCGCGGCGCGCTGATCGACGGCGGCCGCGATGATCCCCGGTGACACCCCCGGATACAGGCTGATCAGGTCGACGCGGGCGGGGTGCCCGGGGCCGAACCTGCCGGGCACCGAGCGGCGCGGCAGGGCGTCGTGCACCGCGTCGAAGGCGACGAGGTCGGTCGTGGACACCTTGAAGACGCCCCGCGCCGACCGGATCCGTCCGCCGAGCGCCACCAGCACACCCCGGCCGCGGTTCGCCGGGTCGGTGACGGCCCGCACCGCGGCGGCGATGTTGTCGGGCCCGTCCGACCGCGGTGAGTCCGACGGATACTGTGCGCCGGTGAACACGACCGGCCGGTCGCCGGTGATCGCGAGGTCGGCCAGGTACGACGTCTCCTCCATCGTGTCGGTGCCGTGGGTGACCACCACGCCGTCGATCCGCGGATCGGTGAGGGCGTCGGTGATCGCCGTCACGATGTCGAATTGCTGGGCCGGTGTCAGCGCCGAGCTGTCCACCGACATCAGGTCGACCGTGCGGATCTCGGTCTCCGCCGCCGAGCTGGGCAGCAGGTCGTCGGCGGACAGGACGGGCACCGCGCCGTCGGCGGACGAGCGGGACGCGACGGTGCCGCCGGTGGTGATCAGGACGATGCGGGTGGGCGCCATGCCGTCCAGCGTTGGGGAACCCGCTGCAGGCGTCAACCGTTGCGACACCGGCATCCGACGACCCCGGCGCGCTGTGTTGGGACCGTCGGATGCATTTGGCATAGTGGTGTGAGCTCTGGCGACCAGGTGGGGACAGACCCCGTGGGATCGGCCGGCGACAAGCCCGGGCGACCGACGCTGTCGGTCGCCGGATGAACAACAGTGAGGGAGATCGGTGAAGTTTCCGAAGATCGTGACCGCCGCGCTGATCGCGGCGTCGATTACATCGGTGGCGGCCTGCGGAAGTGACGACAGCGACGTGCCGTCGGTGCCGACGGTGTCCGCGACCACGTCGGCGGCGTCCGGGGCGTCCGGCGATGTGACCGATCCCAACACGCGGCCATCGGTGGCGACACTCAACCAGATGCTGAACCAGGCGCTGGACGCCAACGTTCCGAACTCGCAGAAGACCGAGCTGGTCGAGGGTTCCGAGGCCGATCCCGACGTCTTCGACAAGCTGGTACAGGCGAAGAAGGACAATCCTGACGTCACCTACCAGATCTACCCGCCCGTCATCCCGGCCGGCCCCAACAAGGCCACGGTCAAGGTCCAGGTCAAGATCGGTGACAACCCGCCGACCAAGCTCGACGCCGGCATCGTCTACAGCGCCGGACGCTGGAAGCTGGCCAAGGACACCGTCTGCCCGCTGATCACCGCGAACAACGTGACCACCCCGATGTGCGCGTCGACCTCAACGACGACGAAGGCTGCCGGCTGACCGAACGCCCCCGGTCAGCGCCACTGCACCGACAACCCGGTCTGCTGTAGCAATGGCCGCGCCGGGTCGGCGCCGACGAGTTCTCGGGCCCCCGACATGGTGATCGTCCCGGCGACCGGCAGTCCCCGCCCCAGATCGGCGGTGACCTGGCCGGTGCCCGTGTCCGAGTAGCGGCTGATGGTGAGCCGGTCGGCCGATCCCGGGATGGCGAACACCGAGTTCACGGGAGTCTGGTCGACGGTGACGTCGATGATCAGCCGGTCACCGGTCCACGACCGCAGGGTCGCGTCGATGTGCTGGGTGACGGTGGCGGCCGCGTTGAGCGTCCGTTCCACCCGCCACCGTGCACCGGGTGCGATCGGCTCGGTCGGCAGCGGCACCGACAACTGCAACGCCTGGACCAGCGACTGTTCGACCGCCGATCGGGCCTCCGGGCCCGCCTGCTCGGCGGGCTGCAGCCGCAGCGAGATGGGCATCGCGCCGGGCCCGATGGCCAGGCCGGCACGCGATCCGGCCTCCGGCCGGAGTTGTTCGGCGAGGACCGGGTCGGGTGAGGTGACGGCGCCGAGCGTCATCTCCAGGTCGGTGGAGTCGGTACAGGAGAACAGCGCGCGCATCGGCATCTCGACGGTCTGGGTGTCCCGCTGGGTCGACGACGCCACCGACGACGTGGTGACGAGGGTGACCGACTGCGGCGACGTCCGGTTCGGCGCGGCGGCGGCCACCCGTCGCGCACCCTGACCGGCGTCGAGCACGGTGACCTTCGCGGGCGGGATGGGCAGCAGATTCTCCCCTTCGACACCCGAGGTCGTGTCGTCGGTGCAGCCGGTGGGCACGGCCGACGAGGACGCCGAACCGGTGTCGGTGGTCTCCGAACCGCACCCGGCGAGACCGATCAGCAGGGCCGTCGCCGCGGCGAGGGACAGTGCGCGGGGGTACACGGCAGCCAGCGTATTGCAGCGCTCATGGATGATGATGGGGTGGATGATGGAGTCATGACCGGCCATAGGGCGACCGAGGCGCCCCCGCGCGGCCGGCGAGTCGTCTGGGTGCTGCCGATCATCGCGGCCTGCGTCGTCGGCCTCGACGTGTTGACCAAGACGCTCGCTGTCGCCTACCTCGACCCCGCCGAGCCCGTACACATCATCGGCGATGCGGTCACCCTGCGGCTGATCCGCAACAGCGGCGCGGCGTTCTCCATGGCATCCGGCTACACGTGGGTGCTGACCGTGATCGCACTGATCGTGGTGATCGGCATCTTCCGCTACAGCAGCCGGCTGAAGTCCATGTGGTGGATCGTCGGGCTCGGACTGGTCCTCGGTGGCGCCTGCGGCAACCTGATCGATCGACTCTTCCGCGCCCCCGGACCGCTGCGTGGCCACGTCGTCGACTTCGTCTCCGTCGGCTGGTGGCCGGTGTTCAACGTCGCCGACTCGGCGGTGGTGTGCGGTGCGGTGCTGCTGGTCACCCTGTCGCTGCTGGGCTTCGAGTACGACGGCTCGCGAACCGGGTGGGCCGCACGGCGGTCCGGTGCCGCGGACACCGAGACGCCGGCCGGGGCGGAGGACACGGATGCGTGAGTCGCGGGCCATGCCGGTGCCCGACGGTGTCGCCGGCATGCGGCTCGACGCCGGTGTCGCCCGCATCCTCGGCCTGTCCCGCACGGTGGCCGCCGCGCTCGCCGAGGACGGCGACGTCACCGTCGACGGTGTCGCGGTGGGCAAGTCGCACAAACTGACCGCGGGCGCCTGGCTCGACGTGACACTGCCCGAACCCGACGAACCGCTGACGGTGGAGCCGACCCCGGTCGAGGGACTCGAGATCATCTATCACGACTCCGACATCATCGTCGTCGACAAGCCGATCGGCGTGGCCGCACATCCGTCGCAGGGCTGGACGGGTCCGACCGTGGTGGGCGCGCTCGCCGCCGCCGGCTACCGCATCTCCACCTCCGGCGCATCCGAGCGCCAGGGCATCGTCTCGCGACTGGACGTCGGCACCTCCGGCGTCATGGTGGTCGCGGTCTCGGAGAACGCCTACTCCCTGCTCAAACGGGCATTCCGCGATCGCGAGGTCGACAAGGTGTACCACGCGCTGGTGCAGGGGCATCTCGACCCGCCGTCCGGCACCATCGACGCGCCCATCGGCCGGCATCCCGGCAGCGACTGGCGCTTCGCGGTGACCGCCAAGGGCAAACCGAGCGTCACCCACTACGACACCCTCGAGATGTTCGCGTCCGCATCGCTGCTCGACATCCACCTGGAAACCGGCCGCACCCACCAGATCCGCGTGCACTTCGCCGCCCTGCACCACCCGTGCTGCGGCGATCTCACCTATGGGGCGGACCCGGTCCTCGCCGATCGCCTGCACCTCGACCGGCAATGGCTGCACGCCCGATCGCTGTCCTTCGCCCACCCCGCCGACGGCCGGCAGGTCACCTTCACCAGCGACTATCCCGCCGATCTGCAACGCGCCCTGGACATTTTGCGCGACGTCTGACGCGTAAGGGAGGTGCACAGTGCTCAAACCGGGTTCGTTCGTCGCCGGGTACCGCATCGAGCGACTGCTGGGCACCGGGGGCATGGGCGAGGTGTATCTGGCCCGGCATCCGGAACTCCCGCGCGCGGACGCACTCAAGGTGCTGACATCGTCGTCCTCCGGCGACGAACAGTTCCGTCGCCGGTTCCTCCGCGAGGCCGAGGTGGCGGCCACCCTCGACCACCCGAACATCGTCCACATCTACAACCGCGGCCGGGCCGAATCCGCCGACGATGCCGACGGACTGCTCTGGATCGCGATGCAGTACGTGCCCGGTAGCGACTGTGCGGCCGAGATCGCCGCGACGGGCCGCGGCATGGACCCCTCACGGGTCGCGCGGATCATCTCCGAGACAGCCAAAGGCGTCGACCACGCCAACCGTCGAGGCCTGCTGCACCGGGACATCAAACCGGCCAACATCCTGCTGTCCCGGATCGACGACGACGCGACCTTCGACGAGCAACGGGTGCTGCTCACCGACTTCGGCGTCGCCAAACCCGCCGACGAGGTCGACAACCTGACGATCGCCGGAACCGTCCTCGCGACCCTGAACTACGCGTCGCCCGAACAGCTCGACGGTGCGGCGCTCGACGGTCGCACCGACCAGTACTCCCTGGCCGCGACGGCCTTTCACCTGCTGACCGGACAGGTGCCGTTCGGCGGGCGATCGGCGTCGGCGATCATCCGCGCCCACCTGACCCAGCCACCGCCGCGGGTTTCCACCCTGGTGGCCGGGCTGTCGCCGGCCGTCGACGCCGTCATCGACAAGGCCATGGCCAAGTCGCCGGCCGACCGGTTCGGCTCCTGTCGGGAGTTCGCCGACGCCCTCACCATGGCCGTCCGCACCGGCTCGCCGGGTGGTGGCGTGCCGGGCGGGCGGTCGGGGCCGCACGTCGTGCCGGCCGGGGGAGCGCGTCACCCGGCGCAACCCGTCCACCACCCCATGGCCCGACCCCTGCCCGCAACGCATCGCGGCCCCGCCCCGGGCCCCGGGTCCGGTTCTCAGACGACCGGTCCGCACGGGTCCGGACCGCAGACGAACCGATCGCAGCCGAACCGACCCCAGCCGAACCGACCCCAGACGAACCGACCCCAGCCGTCCGAGGGCGGCACGTCCTATGCCGGACCGATCGCCGCGCTGATGGCGCTCGTCGTCGTCGCCGTCATCATCCTGGTGCTGATCGTGTCCAACCTGAGCTGAGTCCGCGGGTCGACGCGGGTCGCCGACGGCCGACGGACGACGACACGCGGGACACCCCCCGGGACACGCCGGGTGCGTACGCCTCATCTGTCACACGCGGCGTGTGGGTGCCAGAGCCTGTCGGTGCGCCGACATACAGTTGGTCCACCCGGGTCCACCGCCGATACCGAAAGTGACCAGAGCCTGCCGATGTCCTCGTCTTCGAACTCGTTCGTTCACCTGCACAACCACACCGAGTACTCGATGCTCGACGGTGCCGCGAAGGTGTCGCCGCTGTTCGCCGAGGCCAAACGCCTCGAGATGACCGCGATCGGCATGACCGACCACGGAAACATGTTCGGCGCCAGCGAGTTCTACAACGCGGCGGTCAAACACGACATCAAGCCGATCATCGGCATCGAGGCCTACATCGCGCCGGCCTCGCGGTTCGACACCAAACGCGTGCAGTGGGGTACCCGCGACCAGAAGGACGACGACGTCTCGGGCAGCGGCGCCTACACCCACATGACGATGGTCGCCGCCAACGCGACCGGCCTGCGCAATCTCTTCAAGCTCTCGTCGCTCGCCTCGATCGAGGGACAGCTCGGCAAGTGGGCCCGGATGGACGCCGACCTCATCGCCGAATACGCGGAAGGCATCATCGCGACCACCGGATGTCCGTCCGGCGAGGTGCAGACCCGACTGCGCCTCGGCCATGAGCGCGAGGCGCTCGAGGCCGCCGCCAAGTGGCAGGAGATCTTCGGCCCCGAGAACTTCTACCTCGAGCTCATGGAGCACGGCCTGGAGATCGAACGCCGGGTGCGCGACGGCCTGCTCGACATCGGCCGCACGCTCGGCATCAAACCGATCGTCACCAACGATTGCCATTACGTCACCAAGGATCACGCCGCCAGCCACGAGGCCCTGCTGTGCGTGCAGACCGGCAAGACGCTGTCCGATCCCACCCGCTTCAAGTTCGACGGCGACGGCTACTACCTCAAGTCGGCGCAAGAGATGCGCGCGCAATGGGATTCGGTGGTGCCCGGGGCCTGCGACAACACCCTGGAGATCGGGGAACGGGTCGAGTCCTACGCCGATGTGTTCGCGCACCGCGACCGGATGCCGGTCTTCCCCGTCCCCGAGGGCGAGTCGCAGCAGACGTGGCTGCGCAAGGAGGTCGCCGCGGGGCTCACGCGGCGCTTCCCGGACGGCCCGGTGCCCGACGACTACGCCAACCGCGCCAACTACGAACTCGACGTCATCATCCAGATGGGCTTCCCGGCCTACTTCCTCGTGGTCGGCGACCTGATCCGGCACGCCCTCGAGGTCGGCATCCGCGTCGGCCCCGGTCGCGGGTCGGCCGCCGGTTCGCTGGTCGCGTGGGCGTTGGGCATCACCAACATCGACCCGATCCCGCACGGACTGCTCTTCGAGCGATTCCTCAATCCCGAGCGCGTGTCGATGCCCGATATCGACATCGACTTCGACGACCGCCGGCGCGGCGAGATGGTCCGCTACGCCACCGAGCGGTGGGGCAGCGAGAAGGTCGCCCAGGTCATCACCTTCGGCACCATCAAGACCAAGGCCGCCATCAAGGACTCCGCGCGCGTCCAGTTCGGCCAGCCCGGTTTCGCCATCGCCGACCGCATCACCAAGGCGCTGCCGCCGCCGATCATGGCCAAGGACATCCCGGTCTGGGGCATCACCGACACCGAGCACGAGCGCTACGCCGAGGCCTCCGAGGTCCGCACGCTCATCGAGACCGACCCGGACGTCAAGAAGATCTACGACACCGCCCTCGGACTCGAGGGGCTGATCCGCAACGCGGGTGTGCACGCCTGCGCGGTGATCATGTCGTCGGAGCCGCTGACCGACGCGATCCCGGTGTGGAAACGTGCCCAGGACGGCGCGATCATCACCGGCTGGGACTACCCGTCGTGCGAGGCCATCGGCCTGCTCAAGATGGACTTCCTCGGGCTGCGCAACCTCACCGTCATCGGTGACGCGCTCGAGAACATCAAGGCCAACCGCGGCGTCGACATCGACCTCGACACCTTGCCGCTCGAGGACACCAAGACCTACGAGCTGCTCGCCCGCGGCGACACGCTCGGTGTGTTCCAGCTCGACGGCGGAGCCATGCGCGATCTGTTGAAGCTGATGCAGCCCACCGGTTTCGAGGACATCGTCGCGGTGCTCGCGCTCTACCGGCCGGGTCCGATGGGCGTCAACGCGCACACCGACTACGCCAAGCGCAAGAACGGCTTGCAGCAGATCAAGCCGATCCATCCCGAACTCGAGGAACCGCTCAAGGAAATCCTCGCCGAGACCTATGGCCTGATCGTCTACCAAGAGCAGATCATGCAGATCGCGCAGAAGGTGGCGGGCTATTCGCTCGGACAGGCCGACCTGCTCCGACGCGCGATGGGCAAGAAGAAGAAGGAGATCCTCGACGAGGCCTACGACGGTTTCGCCGAGGGCATGCGCACCAACGGGTTCTCGCAGGCGGCGATCACCGCGCTGTGGGACACCGTGCTGCCGTTCGCCGGCTACGCGTTCAACAAGTCGCATGCCGCCGGCTACGGACTCGTCTCGTTCTGGACCGCCTACCTCAAGGCGAACTATCCGGCCGAGTACATGGCCGGCCTGCTCACCTCGGTCGGCGACGACAAGGACAAGGCCGCGATCTACCTCGCCGACTGCCGCAAGCTCGGCATCACGGTGCTCCCGCCGGACGTCAACGAATCGCAGCGCAACTTCGCCGCCGTCGGCGCCGACATCCGCTTCGGTCTGGCCGCGATCCGCAACGTCGGCACCGGCGTCGTGTCGTCGATTCTCGCGGCCCGCGACGAGAAGGGGAAGTACACCAGCTTCTCCGACTATCTCGGCAAGATCGACGTGACCGCCTGCAACAAGAAGGTCACCGAATCGCTGATCAAGGCCGGGGCGTTCGACTCGTTGAGTCATCCGCGCAAGGGGCTGTTCCTGGTACACGGTGACGCCGTCGAATCGGTCATCGGCACCAAGAAGGCCGAGGCGATCGGCCAGTTCGACCTGTTCGGCGATGCCGGTGGGGCAGACGACAGCATGGCCGAGGTGTTCGCGGTCAAGGTGCCCGATGAGGAGTGGGACTCCAAACACAAACTCGCACTCGAACGAGAGATGTTGGGGCTCTACGTCTCCGACCATCCGCTGGCGGGCGTCGCCCATGCGATCTCGGCGCAGACCGACACGTCGATCACCCAGCTGCTCGAGGGCACGGTGCCCGATGGCGCCCAGATCACCATCGGCGGCATCATCTCGTCGGTCAATCGTCGGGTGAACAAGAAGGGTGAACCGTACGCGGTGGTCACCCTCGAGGACATGGTCGGTGGGGTGGAGGTCTACTTCTTCCCGCGGGCCTACCAGGTGTACGGGCTCGACATCGTCGCCGACAACATCGTGCTGGTCAAAGCACGGGTCAATGCCCGCGACGACAGCACCATGATCTCCGCCAACGATCTCGCGGTACCCGATCTCGCCGCGGTCGGCACCGCCAAACCGGTGGCGCTGACCCTGACCGCGCGGTCGTGTACGCCCGATCGGGTGCAGGCGCTCAAACAGGTGCTGACCCGCCATCCGGGCACCGCGGACGTCCACGTCACGCTGGTGAGTGAGCAGCGGCAGACCCAACTGCGGCTCACCGAATCGTTGCGCGTCACGCCGAGTTCGGCGCTGATGGGTGACCTGAAGGCACTGCTCGGGCCCACCTGCCTGACCGGCTGACCTGAAGGCGCTGCTCGGTCTTACCTGCCTGACCGGTTGACCTGAAGGCACTGCTCGGGCCCACTGCCTGACCGGCTGACCTGAAGGCACTGCTCGGGCCCACTGCCTGACCGGCTGACCTGAAGGCACTGCTCGGGCCCACTGCCTGACCGGCTGACCTGAAGGCGCTGCTCGGTCTCACCTGCCTCACCGGCTGACCTGCTTCGCTGGTCGAGTAGCCGCGCGAGCGAAGCGAGTCGGCGTATCGAGACCCCCGGAGGTGAAGATCCTCACACACGAACGATAGTTTTCGGTGACCCGAACATTTTCGTTCAGTTCGCGCTACACTGAGGATCACGGCAGACGAAACGTCTGCCGGGCACCACCGTCTCAGCCCAGGAGTCGACAGTGACCGCAGCCATCGTGCCCGCCCTGATCGAGTCGAACACTGCGCGCGGGTCCTCGGCGGCCGACATCCCGACGGTGAACGTGGCGGGCACGCAGTGGCCGGTCCACAAGGCCCACGCGCTGGCCGCCGCCGTCGTGATGGCCGTCCTCGTGCTGCTGGTCACCGAGTCCGGTCAGGTCGCCATGTGGGCGTCGGCGATCACCATGGTCGTCACTTGGTGGGGCGAGCGCGCCTTCTTCGCCGCCCGTCGCACCTCCGCCCGTCACTAGCCCGGAATCGCGGCCGTCGACCCGGCGTCGAATCCGCCCGGGATCTCGTAGATCCGGCCGTCGAATCCCGCCCGGTACAGGTGGCCCGCCGAGAAGCCTGCGGTCCCGCGCCCGTAACTTAGCACGCTGGACTGCGGCAGTCCCGATGCGAGGACGCAGTAGTTGCCCGGTGAGGTGATCCGCACGATCTGTCCGGCAGCGTTGAACGGCACGACCGGACGTTCCTGCTTGTCGAGGGTCAGGCCGTCGGGTGTCGCGGTGATGTTCCCGCCGAGGTTCAGCAGACTCTGCACGATCCGGGGGTTCGAGGTCAGCACGCGACTCACACCCGGATTGGTGAAGGTGCGCGACACGTACAACCATCGATCGCCTCTTCCGAGGACCGCGCCGTTGGCGCTCGGCACCGCACCCCAGTCGGCCTGCACGACGCCGTTCGGGTACACCCGGCCGATGTTCGTGGCGAAATCGTTGGTGGCGTAGACGATTCCGTTCGCCGCGGTATCCAAACCGTTCGACGCCGACAGCCCACTCACCCACGGCCGGAAGGCGAGACTGTTCACATCGAGCCGGCCGATCGAGTACTGCCGTGCCACATCCCCGACGACGACCGTCGGGGCGAAACCGTAGCCGACGAGCAGCGCTGAGTCGCGGGCCCACGCGAGTCCGCCGCCGGCGCCCGGCACCGTCGCGATCGGGACCGCGGGCGCCCCCGGCGCGGCCAGCCGGAAGACCCGGCCACTGAACAAGTCGGTGGTGTACAGCCGCCCGCGCGCGTCGACGGTCAGCCCTTCGAGCGCGGCGCCCGGTACCGAGCCCACGAGTCGTGCCGGTTGCCCACCGCCGGGGCACAGCGGCGCGGCCCCGGCCGGGCCGGAGGTCAGTGCGGTGAGGAGTCCGGCCGCGGCGACGGTGGTCGCCGCCAGCGCGCCGGCGCGGCGGCGCCGGGAAACGGATCGACGAGGATTCGGATTGCGAGCGGAGATGGTGCGTCGGAACATGACGGCCTCCCAAGCGTCGGCAGCCGTCCGGCGAGGGTCGCGCCTCTTGAACCCGAGGCGGACGGCTGGAGTTCCCTGACCTGCTGCCGAGCCTACGCCGGGCGCCGGTGCCGAGTCGACCGCGCGAACCGGACAGTGAGACCATGGACGTCGTGAGTACGCAGCAGGCACCGGTGCACCAGCACGGCAACGCATTGACCGTCGACGCCATCGAGGCTTCGGTCCCGCGCATTGCCGACGCGGTGGCCCGCACCCCGCTCGAGCCGGCGCCGCGCCTCTCGGCCGCTGTCGGTGCGCAGGTCTATCTCAAGCGCGAGGACCTGCAGACGGTGCGCTCGTACAAGATTCGCGGTGCCTACAACGTGATGGCGCAGCTGTCGGCCGACGAGTTGGGCCGCGGCGTCGTCGCGGCCAGCGCCGGAAACCATGCGCAGGGTGTCGCCTACGCCTGCCGGGCGATGGCCACGCACGGCCGGATCTACGTCCCGACCACCACCCCGAAGCAGAAGCGTGACCGAATCCGTTGGCACGGAGGCGATTTCGTTGAACTGATCGCGGTGGGCGAGACCTACGACGCGGCTGCCGCGGCGGCGCAAGCCGATGTCATGCGGACCGGCGCGACCTGGATCCATGCCTTCGACGATCCGCGCACGGCCGCCGGTCAGGGCACCATCGCATACGAGATCGTCGACCAGCTCGGCCGCGTACCGGACGTGGTGGTGACCCCGGTCGGTGGCGGGGGATGCCTCGCCGGCATCGCCACCTACCTGCGCGGTCGCAGCGACGACGTCGCCATCGTCGGCGTCGAACCCACCGGCGCGGTGTCGTTGACCGCCGCGCTGGCGGCGGGCGGACCGATCACCCTGGAGACCATCGATCCGTTCGTCGACGGCGCCGCGGTCAAGCGCATCGGCTCACTCGGTCACGGCGTGCTGGCCGAACTCGACGCGACGATCACCGACCACCCGATCCTGGGCGCCGTGGTGGCGAACCCGGTGGTCCCGGTGACGCCGAGCGGTGCGCGGTACGTCCCGAAACCCGGCACCGCACACATCACCCACGTCGACGAGGGCGCGATCTGCTCGTCGATGCTGGAGCTCTATCAGAACGAGGGCATCATCGCCGAGCCCGCCGGTGCCCTCGCGGTCACCGGGCTGCTGGCACTCGACGTGCCGGAGGACTGCGTCGTCGTCTGTCTGGTGTCGGGCGGCAACAACGACGTCTCCCGCTACGGCGAGATCATCGAACGCTCGCTGGTGCATCGCGGTCTCAAGCACTACTTCCTGGTGGACTTTCCCCAGGAGCCGGGCGCGCTGCGCCGCTTCCTCGACGAGGTCCTCGGCCCCGACGACGACATCACGCTGTTCGAGTACGTCAAGCGCAACAACCGGGAGACCGGGGCGGCGCTCGTCGGCGTCGAGCTCGGTTCTCCGGAAGGCCTTGCCGGACTGATGGATCGGATGGCGCACTCGCGGCTGCACTGCGAACGGTTGGAGCCGGGGACGCCCGCGTACGACTACCTGACCTGAGCTCGGCGCGCCGGCGGTCTCGATGCGCTCGGCTCCTTCGTCGCCGGGCTTACTCGACCAGCGGGGGGGGGATCCGTTACTGCGGGGGGAGTTGCTGCGAACAGTCTCCCCGCTGATCACTCCCGGCGCCGCGCGACGATCACGTTGTGACCCGGACTCCGCACGCCATCCTCGTCGAGAACCACGGCCGCCCAGGACAATTCCGGTTCGATCGACACCGGCACCACCGTCTGGTCGGGGCTCGGTACACACACCACCACCCAGTCGCCGCGCTGCATGGTGAACCAGCCGGCATCTTCGTCGAACTCGTATGTGCCCGAGTCGAACTCGGTGCGTCGGAACGCTTCCTCGCTCGCGCGCAACGAGATCAGGGCCCGGTAGAACTCCAGCATCTGGCGATGCCCCGGAGCGTCGAGTTCGGTCCAGTCGAGCTTGGAGGCCAGAAACGTCGCCGGGTCCTGGGGGTCGGGCACCTCCGCGGCGTCCCAGCCGTGCTCGGCGAACTCGCTGCGTCGCCCGGTGCGTACCGCCTCGCCGAGTTCCGGTTCGGGGTGGGAGGTGAAGAACGCGAAAGGTGTTGCGGCCGACCATTCCTCGCCCATGAACAGCATCGGGGTGAACGGTGAGAGCAGGACGAGTGCCGCCTTGATCGCCAGCTGCCCGCCGTCGAGGTAGAAGCTCGGACGGTCGCCGATGGCGCGGTTGCCGACCTGGTCGTGGTCGCAGGTGTAGGCCATCAGGGCGGTCGCCGGCACGACGTCGGTCGGAATCGGCCGGCCGTGATGCTGCCGGCGGAAGGACGAGTAGGTGCCGTCGTGGAAGTAGCCGCCGCGCATCACCTTTGCCAGTGACTCGAGACTGCCGAAGTCGGCGTAGTAGCCCTGGCGTTCGCCGGACACCGCCGTGTGGATGGCGTGATGGATGTCGTCGTCCCACTGGGCGGCCAGCCCGAAGCCGCCGAGATGCCGCGACATGATCAGCCGTGGGTTGTTGAGATCGCTCTCCGCGATCAGCGACAGTGGCCGCCCCACTTCGTGAGCCAGTGCGTCGGTGGCCACCTGCAGTTCTTCCAGCAGATGGACCGCGCGGTCGTCGATCAGGGCGTGCACGGCGTCGAGCCGCAGACCGTCGACATGGAACTCGTCCATCCAGCGCAGGGCATTGCCGATGATGTACGCGCGCACCTCGTCGGAATCGGCCTCCGACAGGTTCAGCGACGACCCCCAGCTGTTGGTGCCCTCGGTGAGATAGGGGCCGAACCGGTCGAGGTAGTTGCCCGACGGACCGAGGTGGTTGTAGACGACGTCGAGCACGACGCCCAGGCCTCGGCGGTGGCACGCGTCGACGAACCGCGCGAAGCCGTCCGGTCCACCGTAGGGCTCGTGCACCGCGTACCAGCCGACCCCGTCGTAGCCCCAGCCGTGTTCGCCGTTGAACGCGTTGATCGGCATGACCTCGACGACCTCGACGCCGAGATCGACGAGATGGTCGAGGCGGCCGATCGCGGCGTCGAACGTGCCCTGGGGCGTGAACGTGCCGATGTGCAGTTCGTAGAGCAGCGCACCGCGGACGTCGATACCCGGCCAGTCGCCGTCGGTCCAGCCGGCCTCGTCGACCCGGAACAGCGCGGACGGACGGTGCACGCCGTCGGGCAGCCGGGTGGCCCGCGGGTCGGGCACCGGATCCTGACCGTCGACCGCGAACGCGTACCGCACATCGCCGGCGAGCCCGTCGACCGTGCCCGCCGGGACCTGCCACCACCCGGGTGCGGCGGGATCGGCCGACATCGGGATCGTGGTGTCGCCGCTGTCCGGGGACCCGGCGTGCAGGGTGACGGCGGTGGCGCGGGGCGCCCAGAGACGGACGTCGGTGAGCGTCACCGGCGCGGTGAACGGCGACACACGGACCCCACTGATGGGGTTCCGGCCACCTTGGTCACTCGTCCCAGTTATGGTGGTCCGAACCCGTGACTGATCTGTCATCCACCACAAGGTATGTCGTCCCGGGGGGAATTGCAGATCGCCGGTAGTGTGATGCACGGCACAATTCCGGTCGAAAGGGAGGGACATTACCAGGCCTGGTCGGCCCGGGGAGATGGATCGACGGTTAATCGCCGTAAAGGGGTGGTCGTTCAGGTCACATATATGTGATATGAACTACCCGGGGATTATGGCGGTGGAGACGCGAGGGTAGGGGATTGAGTACTGACGCGGTTACCTCCGAGGGGGGAGGGCGTGGTGCCTTGGAGTGGGCACGCGCGTGGTTCCGTGAGCACATCATGGCGTCGTTCGACACGTTCGGACGGCAGATGGGCATGTTCGTCGAGGTGTTCAAGGTCCTCGTCGTCGACATCGTCAAACGGCGCTTTCCGTTCGGCGAGTTCGTCCGCCAATGCGCGTTCATGGCGAGTACCTCGGTGTTTCCGACGCTTCTCGTCGCCATCCCGATCGGTGTGCTCGTCTCGATCCAGGTGTCCAACATCGCCGGACAGATCGGCGCGACCTCGTTCTCCGGTGCGGCCACCGGCCTCGGCGTGATCCGACAGGGTGCACCGCTGGTGACCTCGCTGCTCCTGGCGGGTGCCGTGGGTTCGGCCATCGCCGCCGACCTCGGGTCGCGGACCATCCGCGACGAGATCGACGCGATGAAGGTGATGGGTGTCAATCCCATCCAGCGGCTCATCTCGCCCCGACTGCTCGCCACCATGGTGGTCAGCTTCCTGCTCTGCGGCTTCGTCTGCTTCGTCGGGTTCATCACCGGATACGTCTTCAACGTCTACTTCCAGGGCGGTACACCGGGCAGCTACACCGGCACGTTCGCGTCGTTCGCGTCGACGTCGGACCTCGCGTTCGCGATCGCCAAGGCCGTCATCTTCGGCGCGATCGTCGCCGTCGTCGCCTGCGACCGCGGACTGACCACGAAGGGCGGTCCGGCCGGCGTCGCCAACTCGGTGAACGCCGCGGTGGTCAACTCCGTGTTGCTGCTGTTCACCGTGAACGTGGTGCTGACCCAGCTGTTCGCGATCCTCGTCCCGGCGAAGGTGGTCTGACATGGCGGCATCACGGTACGTACCGCCCCTCCTGCGGCCGGTCGAGGCGGCCAAGGGGCTCTACCGCGGACCGCGCGCCCTGCTCATGGGGATGGGCCATCTCATCACCTTCCTGGTGCGGTCCATCGGTGCGGTGCCGATCGCGTTCACCCATTACCGCAAAGAGGTGTGGCGCCTGCTCTCCGACGTCGCGTGGGGTAACGGCGCGCTGGTGGTCGGCGGCGGCACCGTCGGCGTCATGGTCATCCTCGGCGTCATGGGCGGTGCGACCGTCGGCATCGAGAGCTACACGGCGCTGAACCTGCTCGGGATGGCGCCGGTGACCGGCGGCGTCTCGGCATTCGCGACGACCCGCGAGCTGGCGCCCCTGCTGGCGGCCACCGCGTTCACCGCCCAGTCCGGCTGCCGCTTCACCGCCCAGCTCGGGTCGATGCGGATCAGTGAGGAGATCGACGCCCTCGAATCCATCGCGATCCATCCGCTGCCGTACCTCGTCACCACCCGGATGTCGGCCGCCGTGCTGGCGATCGTTCCGCTGTATGCCGTCTCGCTCGCCGCCAACTATCTCGCCTGCCAGGTGATGTTCGTGCTGCAGAGCGGTCAGGGTGCCGGCACGTACCTGTACTACTTCAACCAGTTCCTGGTGTCGTCGGACATGGTCTTCTCGTTCATCAAGGTGATCGTGTTCGTCCTGTTGACGACGTTCATCCAGTGCTACTACGGGTTCTTCGCCTCGGGCGGCCCGGAGGGTGTCGGCGTGGCCGCCGGACACGCCATCCGCATGGCGATCATCGTCATCGTGTTCGCCAACCTGATCATGACGCTGGTGTTCTGGGGCACCGCTCCCGGCATCAAGATCTCGGGTTAGGGGTGACGACATGCCATTGATCGAGACCGACGGCCGAAACCCCTCGATGCTGCAGTACGTGCTGCGCGGGCTGGCCTTCCTGATCGCGCTGGCGATCCTGTTCGTGGTGCTGTTCCTCCGATATCAGGGTGTGTTCACCAAGACGGTCCCGGTGACCGCGCAACTCAACGACGTCGGCGACGGGCTGATCAACAATGCCGACGTCCGGTACAACGGGCTGATCGTAGGGACGGTGAAGTCCATCGACCTGTCCGATCAGATGGGCACCGACAACCAACGGCTCAAAGACGTCCACATCGATGTCTCGCCCGACCAGGCCACCGGCATCCCGGCCAACGTCACCGCGCGCACGGTGCCGTCGAACCTGTTCGGCGTGAACTCCGTCGAACTCGTCCGGCCCGAGCAGCCCGCCCAGGAGCACCTGGACTCCGGCGCGACCATCCCGGCCGACCAGACGCTGCCGACCATCCGGCTGCAGGACGCGCAGAACGAACTCCACGAACTACTGACGGCGGTACCGCCGGAGGATCTGGCCGCGGTACTCGGCACGCTCGCCGACGCGCTCAAGGGTGGTGGCACCGTGTTCGGCACGTTCGTACCGGTCCTCAACAGCTACTGGCGGACCATCAACGAGCAGTTCCCGCCGGGAGCACCGGGCGGTTTCGATAACTTCAACAATGCGGTCCAGGGACTGTCCCAGTCCACCCCGCAACTGCTCGACGCGCTGGGCCGCAGCGTGATCCCGGCGATGACCATCGCCGAGAAGCAGCAGGACCTGACTGCGCTGCTGTCGGCCGGGCAGGGTCTGCTGGACCAGACGCAGACGCTGTTCGCCTCCAACGGGGATGCCGGCAAGCGCCTGGTCCGCGATCTCAACCGGATGCTGGGTGCCGCGGTGCTCGAACCCGAGGCCCTCCCGCAGGCGCTGTCGGCGCTCAACGCGCTCGCCGCGAAGGTGCTCACCGTGTTCACCGGCGTCAACGGTCACCCGCAACTCAACATCGGTGTCAGCTTCGGGGCGTTCCTGCGCTACACGCGGCAGAACTGCCCGGTGTACGACGGTGGTCCCTACGGCCAGCTACGGGGGCCGGGCTGTGTGGGGCCCGGCACCGGGACCGGGCCGACGATGTCGGGTCCGCTGATGATCTATCCGTCCGACGGCATGCGCCGCGGTCTGAAGTTCCCGACCGCCGGTGCGGTGACCACGTCGTCGGACAACCAGACCCTCGGGGCGGCGCTGCACCGCGCACCCACCGCCGCCGACACACTCATGCTCGGGCCGCTCGTCGCGTCGTCCGAGGTCCGGGGAGGAGGGCGATGAGTCGCGGGCAGGCGAGTATCCGCAAGCCGCTGATCGGGTTCTCGATCTTTGCGGTGGTCGCAATGATGCTGACCTACGTGATCTGGTCGACGCTCGACCGTTCGCTGCCGGGGAACACGCATTCGTTCACCACCTATTTCCACGATGCCTCCGGGCTGTCGTCCGGCGACGACGTCCGCATGGCCGGGGTCCGTGTCGGACGTGTCGGCGACATCGCGCTCGACGGCGGCCGGGCGAAGGTGACCTTCGACGTCCAGGACGGCCAGCAGGTGTTCAGCAACACCAAGGCCGCCATCCGTTATCAGAACCTGATCGGTCAGCGGTATCTGGCGCTGAGCCTCGTCAAGGGCGCGCCGAGCACACCCCTGCCGGGTGGGTCGACCCTGACGGAGCCGTCGGAGGACTCGTTCGACGTCACCAAGCTGCTCGCCGGCTTCCAGCCGGTGTTCGAGACCCTGCAGCCCGAACAGGTCAACGCGCTGTCCGAAGGCCTGATCCAGGCGTTCCAGGGCAATTCGGTCTCGCTGAGTTACACCGTGCAGCAGGTCGGCCAGCTCGCCAACGACATGTCCGACCGCGACCAGGTGATCGGCGCGATCATCGACAACCTCAGCAGCGTGATGCGTGACCTGGCGATGCAGGGCACCCAGGTGAGCACCGTCGTCGACAGCATCGGCACCCTGATCCGGAATCTCAACGAGAACTCGGCGGCGTTCGGCCAGGCGGTCAGTGACATCGGTCGCACCGCAAGCGGATTGGGTGATGTGCTGGCACAGACCCGCGGTGACCTCGCCTCGGCGGCCACCGATGCGCGGGTCGCCACCAACACGCTGATCACCAACGGCGCCAAACTCGACACGCTCGCGACGAATCTGCCGGTGTTCCTCGGGCATTTCCCGATGGTCCTGGGTCAGGGGGCCTACCTGAACATCTACGCCTGCGACCTCGACATCGCGATCGGTGACGTGCTCTTCCCGCCCGGCATCATCAACAAGATCGGCGGGACCAAACATTCGGTGGTGTGCCAATGAGGCGCTGGCGCAGGCACTTCGACGACAATCAACGATTCTGGTACGGGGTCATCGGGTCCGTGGTGATCGTGCTGCTGATCCTCGGCATCACCGCGATCGCCGAGGCCCATCTCGGCCAGAAGACACTCCACGCCAACTTCGCGCAGGCCGGTGGCATCCGTCCCGGTGACAAGGTGCGCGTGGCCGGGATCGACAAGGGGGAGGTCAGCAAGACCGAACTCGACGGCGATCACGTCAGGGTCACCATGAAGGTCGACGAGGACGTCGACGTCACGGCGAACGGGTCCGCGGAGATCAAGATGTCCACTCTGCTCGGCCAGCGATATGTGGATGTGTCGCTGGGGGATTCGTCGTCGCCGGCCCCGGACGGGGAGATCGCGCAGACGAACGTGCCCTATGACCTGCAGAAGACGATCGAGGCGGGCACGCCGATCATCGCCGGCGTCAACGACGAGGACTTCGCCAACAGCATCCGCACGCTCAACCAGCAGTTGGCCGGGGCGCCCGCGGTGACCAAGCCGACGCTGGACTCGCTCACCGCGATGTCACGCATCATCACCAACCGCCGCGATCAGATCAATCAACTTGTGGCCGACACGAAGTCGGTCACCGCGATCGTGAACGACAGCCAGACACAACTGTCGATCATCGTCGGCCAGGGGCAGCAGTTGGCGCAGAAGATCGCCACCCGCGAGGCCCTGGTGACCCGCATGCTCGACGGGATCGCCGAACTCACCGAACAGGCCCGGGCCGTGGCCCGCGAGAACGGTGATCAGTTCGCGCCGATCATGGCCAACCTGAACACCATGACGCAGGGTCTCGAGAAGAACCGCGAGAATCTGCGCAAGCTGCTGGAGGTTCTGCCGGTGACCGCCCGGTTGACCAACAACGTCATCGGCGACGGGCCGTATGCGAACGGTTATCTGCCGTGGGGCATCTTCCCCGACAACTGGCTCTGCCTGGCCAGGGTGGTGGACGGATGCTGACCGCACGGGTATCGAGCCGGCCCGGCGTCCGCTGGCGCCGCCCGATCACGCTGGTGGCGATCGCGCTGTTCGTCGTCGCAGGCCTGTCGGGCTGCGCGCTCGTGCCCGCCGGCTGGACCCACGCCCTGGGCCGGTCCATCGAGGTCACCGCCTACTTCGACAACGTCGCCGGGCTCTACAAGAGCAATGACGTGGCCGTGCTCGGCATGCCGGTCGGTCAGGTGACCTCGGTCCAGCAGGAGGGCAGCCGGGTCAAGGTCACCTTCACCATCGACAAGGACGTCCCGGTCCCGGCGAGCGCCACCGCGGCGATCGTCAACACCTCGATCGTCACCACCCGGCACATCGAACTCTCGCCCACCTACTCGGGCGGCGAGAAACTGACCGACGGCTCGGTCATCAAGGACGCCAAGAGCCCTGTCGCGATCGGCGACCTCTTCGACTCCATCGACCGGCTCGTCAACGCGCTCAAGGGTGACCAGCCGGGGGAGGGGCCGATCGCCGACATGATCGACATCACCTCGGGCATCACGTCGGGCAACGGGGAGCGGATGCGCCTGGCGATCGATCAGCTGGGGCAGGCGGCGTCGGTGGCGTCGGGCAACAGTGATGCGCTCGTCGAGATCATCAAGACGGTGCAGGGGCTGACGTCGACGCTGGTGGCGAACTATCCGAAGATGACCGCGTTCTCCCGGTCGATCACCGACGTCGCGCAGATGCTGGCTGTGCAGGCCCCCGGTCTGCAATCGGTGCTGACCGACCTCAACATCGCGTTGCTGAACACCACGGCGTTCCTCAAGAACAACGCGGGCACGATCAGTGCGTCGACGGGACGGCTGGCCGCGCTGGCCGCCAACCTGTCCGACTACTCGCGTCAGGTGGTCGAGACGATCGACCTGGGACCGCTGCTGTTCCAGAACCTGGCCAATTCGGTGTCGGCCGAGCAGGGTGCGTGGCGCGCCCAGGTGCTGCTGGACAAGTCGCTGATCGACACCGAGGCGCTGTCGGCCTTCTGTCAGGCGATCAACCTGCAGAAAGACGGCTGCCGAACCGGGCAGTTGAAGGACTTCGGACCCGATCTGGGTGTCTTCTCCGGACTGTTGGAGCTGACCAAATGACCCGCCGGAGCCCGCGCCGCACTCTGCTGGCGGTCATGATCACCGCCGTGCTGGCCGTGTCGGGCTGCGGCCTGATACCGGGCGTCACCGTCGAACAGATCCCGTTGCCGGCGCCGGGCGGACTCGGCGAATCGATCCACGTCACCGCCGAGTTCGACAACGCCCTGAACCTGCCGACCCGCGCGAAGGTCAAACTCAACGGCACCGACGTTGGGCAGGTCCGCGAGATCGTCGCCGAGAACTACACCGCGGTGGTCACCATGCAGGTGACCACCGAGGTGAAACTGCCGATCGGGACCGGAGCGGAACTGCGTCAGGCCACTCCGCTCGGCGACGTGTTCGTCGCGTTGCTGCCGCCGCCGGGGCAACCCACCGGCTACATGTCCGACGGTGACACTCTCACCGGTCCCACGTCGGCGGCGGCCACGGTCGAGGACATCCTCGTCAGCACCGCCGGGGTGGTCGACAGCGGTTCGCTGAGTTCGCTGCAGGTGATCCTCACCGAGCTCAGTCGCGCCGTGTCGGCCAACCCGGACGAGTTGTCCGGCTCGATCGAGCAGCTGACGACGGCGATCACCAAGTTCAATCAGAACTCGGCCGAGGTCGACGAGTCGATGCGCAGCACGCAGATCCTCACCGCACAGCTGGCGGCCGGTCGCGCGCAGATCATGGCGTCGATCAACAAGCTGGCGCCGGCGGTCAACGCCGTCAACTCGCAGATCTCGTCGGTGCTCACCACGCTCGACAAGGCGCACACGGTCACCGCGGCGACGAACGATTTCCTCAACTCCGACCAGGACAACCTCGTTGCGCTCGTCCAGCATCTCGCGACCCTCCTGAGCGCGTTGCGTCAGGCCGCGGGGACCTTCGGACCGTTGTCGGACAACCTCGCGATGCTGACCCCGAAGTGGGTCAAGGCGACGTCGGGCAGCGCCGCCGCGCTGTCCGCCAAGGTCTACTACCTCAACCCGGGAGTCGGCTTCGATTCCGGCACCCGGGCGCCCGAGCTGCAGGACATCGACGAAGGCTCGAAGGCGTTGCAGCAGACGCTGACCCGGCTGTTGGCCCGGCTCACCGGAACAAAGGGGTGCTGCGGATGAGTCGCATCGGGAGTTGGCTGCACAAGCACTCGGTCGTGCTCGGCAACATCGGTCTCGTCCTGGTGATGCTCGTCGGGCTGGCCTACCTCTCGTTCGGCGCGCTGCGCTGGACGCCGTTCACCGGGACCTACAGCCTGAAGATCCACTTCCCGGTGTCCGGCGGTCTGCAGGACACCAGCGGGGTCACGTTGCGGGGCGCCCGGGTCGGTGAGGTCGACACCATTCAGGTGCAGCCCACCTCGGTGGACGTGACCGTGCAGATCGACGAGAACGTGAAGATCAACCGCAACGCTCTCGTCGCGGCGCTCGGGTTGTCCGGGGCCGGCGAGCAGTACGTCGACTTCGAGCCGACCACCGCCGACGGTCCGTATTTCACCGACGGTGACGAGATCCAGATCAACCAGACCAAGGTCACCGCTCCGTTCCCGAGCATGCTCGAGGCGTCGCTGAACGTCATCGACCAGATCGATCCGGTGAAGTTGCGGTCGTCGATCGACAGCCTCAACATAGCGATCAACACCGACACACCGCAGAACGATCTGCGGGCGCTGTTCATCTCGGGTGGCACCATCTTCGCCGACCTCTATCGGGTTCTGCCGCAGACCACGAAGCTGATCTCGGATTCGGGCACGATCCTCAAGACGACCGCGAACATCCAGCCGGACCTGCAGACCGCCGTGTCCGCGGGCAGCACCATCATCAATCAGGCGGTCGCGTCGGACAAGGAGCTGCGGACGTTGCTCGGTCGGGGACCGGCCGAGTTCACCAGCCTGACCGGTTCGCTGAACCAGATGACCGACCCGCTCACCGACGTGTTGAAACAGCTCGTCGACATCGCCCAGCAGGGTTCGTTGCGGGCACCCGCCCTCGCCGTGCTGTTGCCGTCGATGCGAGACGCGAGCGTGAAGAGCCTGGCCATGTTCCACGACGGGGCGTGGTGGGCGTTCGGCTCGGTCTACCCCCGCCCCAGCTGCAACTATCCGGTCACGCCGACGCGGCCGACGAAGATCCTGGAGCTGTCGATACCCACGAATCTGTACTGTGTCACCGAGGATCCGCACCAGCAGGTGCGTGGGTCGGCGAATGCGCCGCGCCCGCCCGGTGACGACACCGCCGGGCCGCCGCCCGGCTACGACCCGAATGCGCGCACCGTCCCGTTGGACAAGTGAGCTCGTGATCCGACGGAGAGAACTGACGTGAGAGTTGGCATGACCGAGCAGGACAAGACGAACGACACCGTGGACATCCCGGACACCGCGGACACCGTGGACAGCCCGGCCACCGGCGACGCGAACACCGGCGACGCGAACACCGGCGACGCGACCACCGAACCGGCAGCGACCGAGAAGGTGACCCGGCCGCGGACGAAGTCCGCTCGCACCGCGAGCCGCTCGGCCGCGACGGCGAGCGACACGGGTGACGGCGACACCGCTGACGCCGCCGGTGACGAGACCTCGGCCGGACCGGTCGCATCCGCACCCGCATCCGCCAAGCCGGCCGGCCGCCAGCTCTCGGTGACGGTCACCTCCCGCGGGCTCGTGCGCGTCCTGGTGGCGTTGATCGCGGTCGCCGCCGTCGTGGGCGTGTGCCTCCTCGGCTGGGGCTACCACCAGCAGCGGGAGAAGCTCGCGGCGTTCGACGACAGCAAGGCCGCGTCGGCGAACTTCGCGCTGAAGATGGTGTCCTCCTTCAACACCGACCAGGTCGGCGACATGAAGGAGGTGCTCGGGCCACTGACCACCGGCGAGTTCCACGATCGTCTCGCCAAGGAACAGACCGACAGCACCAAGGCCTTGCAGGATCTCGACGTGAAGGCCACACCGACGGTGAAGTCGGTGGGCGTGGAGCACTTCGACACCGACAGTGCGCGCACCAACGTGCTGGTGAGCGTGACCGGGAGCAGCAAACTCTCGCCGAGCGGCGGACAGCAGATGACGCTGCTCTGGCTCGACCTGCGCAAGGTCGACGGCAAGTGGCTCGTGTCCTCGGTGGACGGCGCGCAGGCCGATGTCGGTCAGTCGGCCAGTGACGCGAAACAGCAAGCGCAGCAACAACAGCAGCAGACGCCCGCGCCGGCACCGTCGCCCGCCCCCGGGGGCTGACCGGCTCGCATCCGGCTTCGGCCGGCGCTTGCTGCCCCGGTCGGCGCTCGCCGCCTCAGTCGGCTCTGGTCAGGATGGCCACCGGCCCCTGGGCGCGCAGCGCCGCCATCGTCGGCGTTCCGTCGTGCACCGCTCCGGTCTGCACGTCACGCCATGGCCCCGGGTCGGGAAGACGCACCGTGGTGTGAGCCTGGCCGGCCGCACTCAGGCTGTGGGTGAAACGTGCCGTCACGACAATCACTTTCGCGCCCTCGTCGGCGGTGCCCCGGCTGAAGGCGATGACATGATCGGCGGATTGGCCGTCGACCGGTAACGGCACGTAGGTACCGCCCGCCCCGAACGCCGCGGCGTGTGTGGCCCGGGCGGCGAGGGCGGCACGGATCAGCGTCCGCTTGGGATGGTCGGCGGGCTGTGCGTAGTCGACGGGCCGCCGGTTGTCGGGGTCGACCAGCGAGTCGTCCCACCACTGCGTGCCCTGGTAGATATCCGCGAACCCGGGGCCGAGGAGTCCTATCGCCTTGTGCGCCAACACCTCTGCATGCCACGAATCGCCCACCTCGGCGACCAGTCCGCCGAGCGCGTCCGCCGCCGCGCCGTCGGTGATCGCGTCGAGCCAGGCGTCGAGCGCGTCCTCGAACTCCTCGTCGACGGCGGTCCAGGTGGTGCGCAGTCCCGACTCCCGCGCCGCTTTGCGGGCATAGTCCTTGATGCGTCGGCGGAAGACGTCGTCGACGTTGCCGTCGACCGGCCACGCACCGAAGATGTTCTGCAACAGGAAGTATCCGGTCTCGTCGTCGGGCGGCGGGCAGCTCGACCAGATGCGCCGAACCAGCATCGACCATCGTTCGGGGACCTGGGTCAGCAACAGGATTCGGGTGCGGACGTCCTCGCCGCGTTTGGTGTCGTGGGTCGAGGCCGCGGTCATCGCGCGCGGCCAGTCGCGTGCCCGCCGGATGTTGGCCTCGTGGAAGACGCGCCGTGAGATCGAGGGGTTGGCCGGGTCGCCGCCCACCTCCTGCGCGCTGACCAGGCGGGCGGTCCGGTAGAAGAGGCTGTCCTCGACGCTCTTGGCGGTGACCGCACCGCAGGTCTGGGCCAGCCGCGACGACGCGGCGCCGGGGGTCGCGGTGGCACGCACGATCAGCGACAACGCCGGGGTGAGTCGAGGCTTGCGGTCGGCGATCTCGAGTGCCTTGTCCACCAACCGGTTTCGCAGCGACGGGTAATCTGCGCGGTAGACGCCGAGATCGGCGATCAGTTCCGCGGTGGCCGTCGCGAGTCGACCCTCGTCGGCCGACGGATCCGAGTGGGTGATCGCCCGGATCAGCCGTCGGTGCTCGGTCGGGAACGACTCGCGCAGGGTGGTGAGTTTGCGCTCGCGTTCGGCCCCGTGCAGCCAGTCGGCGTCGCCGTCCTTCCCGGTGATCCGCTCGTAGGTCTCTCCGAGCTCGATCACGCCCGACGGCGCCGCGAACACCGCGTCGATGATGCGGAGCTGCTCGTACCCGGTGGTGCCCTGCACCGGCAGCGACGGATCGAGATCTTCGTCGGGCGCGACGATCTTCTCGATGAAGAGCAGCCGGTCTTCACCGAGATCGGTGCGCAGGCGCCGCAGGTAGGTCATCGGGTCGGCCAGGCCGTCCGGGTGATCGACGCGGACACCGTCGATCAGGTTCTCCGCCATGAGGTCTCGTAACCATTCGTGGGTGGCGTGGTAGACGTCGTCGTCCTCCTGCCGCAGCCCGGCGAGTTCGTTGACGGTGAAGAACCGCCGATATCCGATCAGCCCGCTGTTCCACGGGACGAGCCGGTAATGCTGACGCGCGTGCACCTCGACCGGCGTGCCGTTCGACGACGATCCCGGCGCCGTGGGGAACACGTGATCGTAGTAGCGCAGGTGCCCGTCCTCGACGACCAGCGGGGACAGGTCGCCGTCCTCGGCGAGCACGGGCAGGGCGATCTTGCCGTCGGCACCGTTGTCGGTGGCGAAGTCGACGTCGAACCACGTCGCGTATTCCGAGCCGCTGCCATAGCGCAGGAGGTCGGCGAACCACGGGTTCTGTCGTGCGTCGGCGACACCGGTGTGGTTGGGCACGATGTCGATGATCAGGCCCAGGCCGAGCCGGGTGGCGGCCCGCCGCAGCGACCGCAGTCCGTCGAGTCCGCCGAGCACGTCGGAGACCCGTGGCGGCGGCACCCAGTCGTAGCCGTGGGTGGAACCGGCGACGGCGGCGCCGATCGGGGAGAGATACAGGTGACTGATGCCGAGGTCGGCGAGTTCCGGCAGAATGCGCTCGGCGTCGGCGAATCCGAAATCCTCGGTGAGTTGAATTCGGTAGGTGGCCAAGAGTTCTGGGCGCCCGGTCACGACAGTGGATCCCCGATCATCCGGTCTTGCGCAACACCAGCATCGACCGCGGACCCACCGTCACCGATTCCCCACGCGATGCGGTGACCGCGGTCTCACCGGTCGGGTGAGAGGTGTCGAGCACGCCCACCCAGGACCAGGCGACGACGGTCGGCAGGGTGAAGTCGAGACCTTCGTGCCAGGCGTTGAAGCAGATGTAGAAGCTTGCGTCGACGACCTTTTCGCCGCGCTCGTCCTTCTCGCCGATGCCGTCGCCGTTGAGGAACACCGCGAGGCTCTTGCCGAAGCCGCTGTCCCAGTCGGCGGCCGTCATCTCCTCGCCGGACGGGGTCAGCCACACGATGTCGAGCGCCTGGTCGCCCCACCGAATCGGCTTGCCGGCGAAGAACCGTCGGCGCCGGAACACCGGATGGCGGGTGCGCAGGGCGATCACCTTGCGGGTGAACTCCATCAGGTCCGCGTTCTTGCGCGCCAGCGACCAGTCCATCCACGCGAGTTCGGAGTCCTGGCAGTAGACGTTGTTGTTGCCCTGCTGGGTGCGGCCCATCTCGTCGCCGTGCGCCAGCATCGGCGTGCCCTGCGACAGGAACAGTGTCGCGAGGACGTTGCGCTGTTGGCGGGCACGGAGTTCCAGGACCTCCGGATCGTCCGTCGGGCCTTCCACGCCGCAGTTCCAGGACCGGTTGTGACTTTCGCCGTCCCGATTGTCCTCGCCGTTGGCCATGTTGTGTTTCTCGTTGTAGGACACCAGGTCCCGCAACGTGAAGCCGTCATGGGCGATCACGAAGTTGATGCTGGCGAGGGGTCGGCGCCCGGTCGCCTCGTACAGATCCGACGACCCGGTCAGCCGAGATGCGAACTCGCCGAGGGTCGACGGCTCACCGCGCCAGTAGTCGCGGACCGTGTCGCGGTACTTGCCGTTCCACTCGGTCCACAGCGGCGGGAAGTTGCCGACCTGGTAGCCGCCCTCGCCGACGTCCCATGGTTCGGCGATGAGCTTGACCTGGCTCACGACCGGATCCTGTTGCACCAGATCGAAGAACGCGGACAGGCGGTCCACGTCGTGCAGTTCGCGGGCCAGTGTCGAGGCGAGGTCGAAGCGGAAGCCGTCGACATGCATCTCGAGGACCCAGTAGCGCAGCGAATCCATGATCAGCTGCAGTGTGTGCGGGTGGCGCCCGTTGAGGCTGTTGCCGGTTCCCGTGTAGTCCATGTACATCTCGGGGTTGCCGTCGACCAGCCGATAGTAGGCGGCGTTGTCTATGCCGCGGAAACACACTGTGGGACCGAGATGGTTGCCTTCCGCGGTGTGGTTGTACACCACGTCGAGGATGACCTCGATGCCCTCGCGGTGGAATGCCCGCACCATCGCCTTGAACTCGGTGACCGCGCTGGCCGGCTGATCCGGCTTGGACGCATACTCGAGGTGGGGGGCGAGGAAGCCGAATGTGTTGTAGCCCCAGTAGTTTCGCAGGCCTTTGTCGCGCAGCACGAAATCCTGCATGAACTGATGGACCGGCATCAGTTCGATCGCGGTGACGCCCAACGACTTCAGATGCTCGATGATGACCGGGTGGCACAATCCGGCATAGGTGCCCCGAAGGTGTTCTGGCACATCGGGATGCGTCTTCGTCATGCCCTTGACGTGGGCTTCGTAGATGACCGTCTGGTGGTAGGGGCGATTCGGGGAGCGATCGTTCTGCCAGTCGAAGTAGGGATTGATGACCACCGACAGCATCGTGTGGCCGAGCGAATCCAGTTGTGGCATACCGTCGTTGGGGACGTTGACCCGTCGCAGCTCGGTGCCGGGCTCGATGTGTGTCTTGGCCTCGGGGGCGGCCGGGGTGGCCACCGAGTCGACGGCGGGGTCCATCGCGTCCGAAGCGGTGGCATCGGTGGGCAGGGCGTCGGCCGGCGGGGTGGCCGTCGTCGTCAGTCCGACCTTCGGCTCGGCCGAGGCGGGCTTGGTCGTGCTGGTTCTCGGCGACTGCCGCTTGGCCGGTGTGTCCACCACTTCGGTGCCGGCGGCCTCGGCCGCCTCGGCGGTCTCCGCTGCCGCGGTCTCCTCCTGCGCCGCGGCCTCCTCCACCGCCACGGTCTCTTCGGGTGCCTCGGACTCGTCGCCGTCGTCGTCGGGCGTGGCCAGCGGATACGAGAACAACGACGCATCGCCGTCGAAATCCCCGTGGAACGCCTTGCCGTACGGGTCGAGCAGCAGCTTGCTGGGGTCGCAGCGCAGGCCGCGCGACGGGTCGAACGGGCCGTGCACCCGGAAGCCGTAGAACTGGCCCGGACCCACGTTGGGCAGATAGCAATGCCAGCAGTAGCCGTCGACCTCGTCGAGCCGAATCCGGCGCTCGGTTCCCGCGCCGTCGATCAGGCAGAGATCGACTGCGGTGGCGACCTCGGAGAACAACGAAAAGTTGGTCCCCACACCGTCATACGTTGCGCCCAGCGGGAACGGCGTGCCCGGCCACACGATGAACGGCGAGGGCTCGGGCATCGATGTGAGCTCGATCGGCGCCGGATCGACGGGGGCCACCGCCCGCTTGGCGGCGGGTTTGGTTCCGGGTTTGGTTCCGGAATCGGCAGCCGGTGACTCGGTCATCTCGGCGTTCGTCGAATCCATGTCACGACAGTAGCCGCGAACCAGGCCGGGTACATCTCGAAGAGGCCTTCTGTGACGACGTGGGCACGCTCACCCGGCCGGTGGCCCGGTCCACGGCAGTGCCAGTGCCAGCTGTCGTCCTAATTCGTCGGTCAGACTGCGTACATAGGTGGCGCTGAGGTGGTGCAGGTCCTTGTAGACGATGATGTTGCCGACGATGCCCGGGCACACGGTCTCGGTGCAGATACCGGCCGACATGTCCAGCGGATGGAAGTCGGGCTTGCCCTTGGCGTAATCGGCGGTCGGGTCGGTCGGGGAGAGCACCAGGGCGCGCGGCGATCCGCAGTCGTCGGCGGACCCGCCGTCGGCCAGACACGCCGGGGTGTCGATCAGGCCCTGCCGGTTGTGCGGCCACGGGGTGTCGCGCATGCCGAGGACGGGGATGCCGGCCTCCAGGAACTCGTCGAAGATCGGCGAGTAGGTCGGTGGCATCCAGTCGCCGGGCTCGTAGTCGCGAGGCCGGGTGGAGTTGGTGAACACCGCGTCCGGCTTGTCGGCGATGACCTTCTGCATCACGCGCATCACCCAGTCGTGGCATTGCGGGTAGGGCACGCCCTGCTGCTTGGGCACCAGCTCGGTGGACATCGGACAACCCATCTTGAGATAGGTGGTCACCTTGAAGTGGTTG
Organism: Gordonia sp. NPDC003424; assembly: GCF_053588655.1. Lineage (NCBI taxonomy): Bacteria > Bacillati > Actinomycetota > Actinomycetes > Mycobacteriales > Gordoniaceae > Gordonia > Gordonia sp. NPDC003424. The sequence continues at coordinate 144,580 of NZ_JBSFQJ010000003.1, read as the reverse complement.
CGCAGGCCGAGGATGTTGAGGGCGGTGACCCAGAACTCGGCGTGCGACCCGCCGATCAACGCGATCGTCTTGGTGGCGTTCTTGTCGCCGTAGACGCCGACGTGGATCTCGGGGTCCTCGAAGCTGCTCATATAGCCGTCGGTGGAGGTCTCCGGGAAGTCCTTGACCACCTCGAGGGGGGACGGCTGCGGGTCGAGAGCGGGGACCGGGTAGCCGTTGAGCAGTGCGCGTGCGCCGGGGTAGAGCCGCGGGTCGAGGTTCTTGGTGTCGACCACGATGTTGCTGACGTGGCGGTCCCACATCTTGATGCCGACACCCGTGATCAGTGTCCCGACCACGAGGATCGACGTCACCACGGACGCATAGCCGAGCCAGCGCGCGCGTCCGTCGCGCGTGCCGTGCGGCAGCGTCGCCCGGCCGCCGCGCAGCGGGTCCTCGATGTAGCGCTTCGTCAGCCACGCCAGCGCCAGCGACAGCGCGATCAGCCCGCACCCTTCGAGGATCGAGGCATGGTTCTTGTCGCGCCACGTCAGGTAGAAGATCAGCAGCGGCCAGTGCCACAGGTAGAGCGAGTAGGCGATCGTGCCGAGCCACACCGGTGCCGTCGACGCGAGCATTCGGTTGACCGCGGGCAGCCCCTGGGATTCGTTGGTGCCGTGCCGGGGCCGATGTTGCAGCGCGGTGGCACCCGCCCAGATGATGATCAGGGTGGACCCGACCGGGACGAGTGCCTTGGGCCCCGGGTATGACTCCACACCGTTGATCCACCACCCGCAGGTGATGATCAGGCCGAGTGCGATCACGGCGAGGCTGTTGCGAATCCAGTGGGGTACGCGCCAGCGCGGCATCCAGATGGCGAGCAGACCACCGGCCAGCGGCTCCCACAGCCGCGAGAAGGTGTCGTAGTAGTTGAACTCCTGGTTGACCGCCATCCGCATGTGCGCCCAATAGAACGACATCGCGGCCAGGCCCAGCACCACCGTCGCGACGAGCACCCGCACCGTGCGTGGTTCGGCGACGGCCGGGACGAAGCGGGCGAGGAGTTTGATGAGGCCCGTGCCGAACATCGCGAGCAGCAGCAGACCCAGGAAGAACTGGCCCTGCACCGACATCGACCAGATGTGCTGCAGCGGCGAGTTCGCCGAACTCGCCGCCAGGTAGTCCTGGGAATTGAAGGCCAGATGCCAGTTCTGGTAGTAGAGGGCGCTCGCCTGCAGGTCCTTGCCGATGTTCGCCCAGCGGGTCTGCGGCATCACGATCACGGTCAGCACCGCAACCGCGAGCAGCACCGTGAACAGGGCCGGCAGGAGTCGGCGCAGCAATCGCTTCAGCCGCGGCCACGGGTTGACGGCGTCACCGAACAGCACGTGCGGCGTCTGACTGTGCGTCGCGTGCCGCAGCAGCGAACCGATGAAGAAGTAGCCGGACAGCGCGAGGAAGACGTCGACGCCACCCGAGACCCGGCCGAACCAGATGTGGAAGCAGGCGACCAGCGTGATCGCGATGCCCCGCAGTCCGTCGAGGTCGGTGCGGTACGCCGGGACGGTGCTCGACGAGGCCGACGACGCGGCGGGTGCGGTCTGGGTGGTGGGTGCTGCCACGGGTTCGGTGGTGTCTTCCTGTCTGCGGAGATTCGGTCTGCGGAACTCGTCCTGGGACGTCGTCGTTCGGGAAGCAATCTACAGGCCGAACCTGTGAAACGACGATTCCGGCGGGGGCGACACACCGCCCCTGACCTTTACTTTTCTTTACTTTCCGCGCTCGCGAGTGCCCGCATACGGGCCCCGTCGAGGATGACCGAGAGCCCGTCGGTGAACTCTCCGGTGAAATCCCGATCCGACGGACCGGTGACCGACAGCCGTTCCATCTGCGCCCGTGTCTGCTCCTCGATGGTGAGGCCGACGACGAGCTGACAGATCGCGGTGGCGACCGCGCGCGCGTCCCGGTCGGACAGGCCACCACGCCGGGCGGTGGCCGCCAGGTCGTCGGCGATGGTCTTCGCCGACAGCCCGCTGGCCCAGCTCGACGACACGACCTCCGCGCTGTCGGGCACGCCGAGCAACGCCGCGCGCATGCCGGTGGCCAGGAAGGCCAGTTGTGCGTCCCAGCGCAGGGATTCGGGTGCGGCCGTGATCTCGCCGAGGATGTCGTCCGACAGTGCGGCCAGCAGGGTCTGTTTGTTCGGGAAATGCCAGTACAGGGCATTCGGGCGCACGCCGAGATCGGCGGCCAGGCGCCGCATCGACAGATCCGCGAGGCTGTGCTCGGTGAGGATGTCGCGGGCCGCGGCCAGCACGTCGGCTCGGCTGTTGCTCACGAGGTCAGGGTAGACAGCCACCCCGAGTGGCACACGTCACGGTCCTGTACACCGTCCAGGATTGGCCTGTACAGTGTTCAGGACGTGACACCCGCTCCCGACTCTCGAAGGACAGCCCCATCGTGGACGAGGACACCATCCGCCGGATCGATGCCGAGCACATCTGGCATCCGTACGGCGCGTTTCCCGCCACCATGAGCCCGCTCGTGGTGCGCGGCGCGCAGGGGGTGCGCCTCGAACTCGCCGACGGACGTCGGGTGGTCGACGGCATGAGTTCCTGGTGGGCCGCCATCCACGGCTATCGGCACCCGGTGCTCGACGCCGCGCTCACCGAGCAGGCGGGCGCCATGTCGCACGTGATGTTCGGCGGGCTGACCCACGAACCGGCCGCCCGGCTGGCGGAACTGCTCGTCGAGATCACCCCGGAGCCGTTGCGCACCGTGTTCTTCTGCGACTCCGGGTCGGTGTCGGTGGAGGTCGCGGTGAAGATGGCGCTGCAGTACTGGCGCAGTCGCGGCGAGCCGGAGCGGACCCGCCTGCTGACCTGGCGCGGTGGCTATCACGGCGACACCTTCACGCCGATGAGCGTGTGCGATCCCGACGGCGGCATGCACTCGATGTGGACCGACGTGCTCACCGAGCAGGTGTTCGTGCCCGCTCCGCCGGCCGAATTCCGCGACGACTACGTGGCGACGGTGGAGGCGGAGGTTCGCGAGCACCGGGATCGTCTTGCCGCGGTCATCGTCGAACCCGTCGTCCAGGGTGCGGGCGGGATGGCATTCCACGACCCGCGGTACCTCACCGAGCTGCGCCGCATCTGCGACGACGACGGCGTGCTGCTGATCTTCGACGAGATCGCCACCGGCTTCGGCCGCACCGGCGAGCTGTTCGCGGCCGACCACGTCGGCGTCTCCCCGGACATCATGTGTATCGGCAAGGCGCTGACCGGCGGCTACCTGACGCTCGCCGCGACCCTGTGCACCGATGAGATCGCCCAGGTGATCAGCCGCGGCGAGGCCGGGGGACTGGCGCACGGTCCGACGTTCATGGCCAATCCGCTCGCGTGCGCGGTCGCCGTCGCCTCCACCGAACTCCTCCTGGCATCGCCGTGGCGCGAGCGGGTGCCGGCCATCGAGCAGCAGTTGCGTTCGGGCCTGTCCGACATGGCCGATCTGCCGGGGGTGGCCGACGTGCGGGTCCGCGGCGCGATCGGCGTGGTGCAACTCGACCGCCCGGTCGACGTGGCCGTTGCCACCGAGGCCGCGGTCGCCGCCGGTGTGTGGCTGCGCCCGTTCCGGGACCTCATCTATGTGATGCCGCCGCTGGTGTGTACCGACGACGACATCGCGACAATTGTCGGTGGTGTGCGGGCGGCGGTCGACGCCTGCCTGTCCGCCGACCTGATGGCGGGAGTCACCCCATGACCCTTGTTCACCCCGACGCATCCGACGTGGGCGTCGACGAGGCGCTGTCCTGGCTCGCCGACGACGCCGTGCTGCGCGCCGAGGCCGGACTCCATCGAGACCCGGTTGTCCGGCAATCGGATTCGACGATGATCAACCTGGCGTCCAACGACTACCTCGGACTCTCGACCCATCCCGCGGTGATCGCCGGGGCGCACGCCGCCCTCGACGCCTGGGGTGCCGGGTCGACGGCGTCGCGCCTGGTGGTGGGGACCACGGCGCTGCACATCGACTTCGAGAACGAGATCGCCGAGTTCCTGGGTTTCCCGGCGGCACTGGCGTTCTCGTCCGGATATCTCGCCAACGTCGGCGCGATCACCGCACTCGTCGGACGCGGCGACCTGATCGTCAGCGACACCGGCACGCATGCCTCGCTGATCGACGGTTGCCGATTGTCGCGGGCGCGGGTGGTGGTCGTCGAGCGTGGTGACCATGCGGCCGTGCGGGCGGCGCTCGCCGAGCGCACCGAAGATCGGGCGCTCGTCGTCACCGACTCGGTCTACAGCATCGACGGTGAACCCGCCCCGATCGCGGAGCTGTATGCGGCGGCAACCGAGCACGGTGCGGCGATGCTCGTCGACGAGGCGCACGCGCTGGGTGTGCGCGGACCAGGCGGGCGCGGACTGGTCGCCGAACTCGGCCTGTCCGGTGCGCCGGATCTCGCGGTGACCACGGTCATGTCCAAATCGCTCGGCGCGCAAGGCGGTGTCGTGCTGGGTTCGGACCTCCTGCGCTCGCATCTGATCGACCGTGCGCGCACCTTCATCTTCGACACCGGACTCAACCCGGCCGCCGTCGGCGCCGCGCGGGCCGCGCTGGGCCTGCTGCGCGACGACCCGTCGATGCCGGATCGACTGCGCACCAATGCATCTCATCTCGCCGCGGCGTGCGGGGCGGCTGACCCGGCGGCCGCGGTGATCTCCCTCGTGGTCGGCGAGCCGCAACCCGCCGTGGCCGCCGCGGCCGCGTGCCGGGACCGCGGTGTCCTCGTCGGGTGCTTCCGGCCGCCGTCGGTGCCGGCCGGTACGTCGCGGCTGCGACTGACGGTGCGCGCCGACCTGGACACCGGGACCCTCGATCACGTGGCCGGTGTGGTCGGCGACGCGCTGTCCCAGGTCGGGTTGCGATGAGCGCCCGCGTGTTGTCCGTCACCGGCACGTCCACCGATGTCGGCAAGACGATCGTCACCGCCGCCCTCGTGGCCGCGGCCGCGGATGCGGAACTCTCGGTGGCCGTGTGCAAACAGGCACAGACGGGAGTCGGCCCCGGCGAACCGGGCGATCTCGCCGTGGTCGACGCACTGGCCGGCCCGGTGACCACTGCCGAATGCGTGCGCTACCCCGAACCTCTCGCGCCCGACACCGCCGCCCGGCGCGCCGGTATGGCGCAACTGGACCTCAGTGTCGCGGTGGACACGGTGCTCGGCCTGGCCGCCACGCACGACGTCGTGCTGGTCGAGGGCGCCGGGGGAGTGCTGGTCCGTCTCGCCGATGACCTCACCCTGCTCGACGTGGCCTCGAAGGTCGGCTCGGATGTCGTCGTGGTGGTGCCCGCCGGCCTCGGAGCGCTCAACCACGCGGAACTGACCGTCGACGCCATCCGGGCGCGGGGTCTGCACCCGGCCGGGCTGATCATCGGATCCTGGCCGGAGGAACCGGATCTCGCGATGACCTGCAACCGCACCGACCTGCCGCGGGTCACCGGCGTCCCGATCGTCGGCGTCGTCCCCGCCGGTGCGGGCGCGCTCGACCCCGCCGACTTCCGCCGCGCCGCGCCCGGGTGGTTCGACCCCACCTGGCTCAGAGAAACCCTCGTTTCACCCACCACCAGTCAGCCCACAGAAGGAGCGCCCTCGTGACCCAGGCCCCCGTCACCACCGACATCCTCGACATCGCCCGCACCCAGGTGCTCGAACGCGGTGAACCACTCGACCGCGAGCAGGTCCTCGAGGTGCTCCGCCTGCCCGACGACCGTCTCACCGAACTCCTGCAGGTGGCACACGACGTCCGCATGCGCTGGTGCGGTCCGGAGGTCGAGGTCGAGGGCATCATCTCGCTGAAGACCGGCGGGTGCCCGGAGGACTGCCACTTCTGTTCGCAGTCCGGCCTTTTCGCCTCCCCGGTGCGCAGCGCGTGGATCGACATCCCGTCGCTGGTGGAAGCCGCCAAGCAGACCGCCAAGACCGGCGCCACCGAGTTCTGCATCGTCGCGGCCGTCCGCGGTCCCGACAAGCGGCTGCTGAGCCAGGTCGCCGCCGGCATCGAGGCCATCCGCAACGAGGTCGACATCCAGATCGCCTGCAGCCTCGGCATGCTGACCCAGGAGCAGGTCGATGCGCTCCGCGACATGGGCGTGCATCGCTACAACCACAACCTGGAGACGGCGCGCAGCCACTTCCCGAACGTCGTGACCACCCACACCTGGGAGGAGCGCTGGGACACCCTGCGCATGGTGCGCGAGGCGGGCATGGAGGTCTGCTGTGGCGGCATCCTCGGCATGGGCGAAACCCTCGAGCAGCGAGCCGAATTCGCTGCCGAGCTGGCCACGCTCGAGCCCGACGAGGTGCCGCTGAACTTCCTCAACCCCCGCCCGGGCACCCCGTTCGGCGACCTCGACGTGCTGCCGGCGTCGGAGGCGCTGAAGTCCGTCGCCGCGTTCCGGCTCGCCCTGCCGCGCACCATCCTGCGGTTCGCCGGCGGACGCGAGATCACCCTCGGCGACCTCGGCGCCAAGCAGGGCATCCTCGGCGGCATCAACGCCGTCATCGTCGGCAACTACCTGACCACGCTCGGGCGTCCGGCGGAGGACGATCTCGACCTGCTCGCGGATCTGTCGATGCCCATCAAGGCACTCAACGACAGCATCTAGTTACGCTGCGATGGTGATGGTGTCGATGACCACGTCAGATCGCGGGACCGAGATCCCCGGCCCGCTGACCCAGCCGTGTCGCTACGGCGTGTACACCGGGGTCGAACTCGAGTTGCAGGCCGCCGACGCGGTCCCGACCGCCGCACGGATGGGTCTCGAACCGCCCCGGTTCTGCGGCCAGTGCGGGCGCCGGATGGTGGTTCAGGTGCGTCCCGACGGCTGGAGCGCCCGCTGCTCCCGACACGGCACGGTCGACTCGACCGAGCTGGGCGAGCGGTGAGGGCTCCGACCACAGGTCGTCTCGCCGAGGTCGTGGTGGCGGTGTTGCTGCTCGGCATCATCTCCGGCGTGATCTGGGCGTTCGTCACGCCCGCGATGAGCGGCCGGGTGGTGGGGGTCGACGAGGCGATCATCCCCGCCGCGCAGTTCCCCGAGGAGTTCGCCGGCGTCGCCGTGTTCGCGGTCATCATGTTCGCGTTCGGGGTCCTCGCGGCCCTCGTCGGATGGGTCCGGGGCCGGGAATGGCGCGGGCCGTGGGGTTTTCTCGCGATCGCGGTCGCGGCCTTCGTCGGGTCGATCCTCGCCATGCTCGTCGGGACGCAGGTGGCGCAGTGGCGCTTCGGTGATCCGCACTCGATGCCCGTCGGCAGCGGTTTCCGGCTGGTGCCGGATCTGTGGCTCGATGGATCGGTCAGCGGATTCGGCAGCGAGATCGTGTTGTTCATCTGCGCTCCGCTGGTGTTGTCGCTGGTCTACCTGACCTGTGCGCTGTCTTCCCGGCACGCCGACCTCGGGGTGGGTGACCTGTCCGCGACACCGGACCCGGCATTGTTGCCGGCGGCCTGAGCGGGGCGCGGGCATGATCGAACTGAAGTCGCGTGACGAGGTCGCCAAGATGCGGGTCACCGGGCGATTCATCGCCGAACTCCTCGACGACCTGACCGAACGTGCGCGGCCGGGAGTGAATCTGCTCGACCTGGAACTGCGGGCGCGAGAACTGATCGAGGCGCGCGGCGCGCAGTCGTGTTACTGGGACTACGCGCCGTCGTTTGGCCGGGGTCCGTTCCGTAACGTCATCTGTCTGTCGGTCAACGATGCTGTCCTGCATGGACTTCCGCACGACCACGTGCTGGCCGACGGTGACGTGCTGAGTATGGACATCGCCGTGTCGATCGACGGCTGGGTGGCCGACTCGGCGCGCACGGTGATCGCCGGCACCCCGCGATTCGAGGACCAGCTGCTGGTGGAGACGACGCGGCGAGCGCTGGCGGCGGGGATCGACGCCGCCCGGCCCGGCAACCGTCTCGGCGACATCTCCGCGGCCATCGGCGCGGTCTGTGTGTCCGATGGCTACCGCGTCAACACCGACTTCGGCGGTCACGGACTCGGCCGCACGATGCACGAGGATCCGCATGTGCCGAACTCGGGGCGCGCCGGTCACGGCATGCGGTTGCGGCCCGGCCTCACCCTCGCCCTCGAACCGTGGCTGGCGATGCACACCGCCCGCATCGTCTACGACCCCGACGGCTGGACGATCCGGTCGGCCGACGGTTCACGCACCGCGCACAGCGAACACACGATCGCCATCACCGACGATGCGGCCGAGGTACTCACGCTGCCGTGAACGGCGGCACCCTGCCCGATCACATCGGCGGCCGCAGCGTCGCGAACTCGTCGGTGACCCGGAGCTCGGACTCGGCGAACGCGTACAAGGCGGGAGGACGGCCACCGGACTTGCCGGTCTTGCCGACGGTACCGGTCGCCACGACCACCGCGCGACGGCTCAGAATGCGCAGGAGATTGGTCGTATCCACCGGGTATCCCAAAGCGGCGCAATAGATTTCCGACAGCGCCGACATCGGGAAGCGGGCGGGCGCCAACGCGAACGCGATGTTGGTGTACGAGAGTTTCGCCGCGAGCCGGCGACGCGCCTTGGCGACGATGTCGCCGTGGTCGAACGCGAGCTGCGGCAGGGCATCGACCGGATGCCACGCCGCAGTGTCGGGCAACGCTTGGGTCGCGTCGCTGCGCACCAGGCCGAGATAGGTCGACGCGATGGTCCGGATGTCGGGCACCCGATCGGGCGCGGAGAACACCGACAGCTGTTCGAGGTGTGCCAGCTTGTCGACGTCGAGCTTGTCGGCCAACAGCCGCCGGCCGCTCGCCTCGAGGGTCTCGTCGGGTGCGACGGCGCCACCGGGCAGCCGCCACCGGTCGTCGCCGCCGTCCAGGAGCACGCAGAGCGCGGGCGTGGCGTCGGCTTCGGGCTCGCGGACCTGGAAGACCGCGGTCAGGACTTCGACGCGCACGTCGGAGCGCGCCCCGTCGGGTGCCGATGCATCGGAGCCGGCAGGCGGGGGCGTGGACATGGCGTTGATTCTATGGGTGGTCGGCAGTATCAGAACGGTGGCGGGTTCTGCGCGTTCCATTCCGCTTCGCGGCGCTGGTCCGCTCGCTTCGCCGTTGCGGCCCGGCGTGCTCGGATGTCGTCGATGCGGGCTCGGGAGAGGCTGTCGGGGTCTGCGGGTGGTGGTCGCAGGCTGGTGAACAGGTCGCGGCCGGTGTAGGCGTTGCCGAGGTACATGTGGCCGGTCGGGGATTGGAAGAACACCGTGCCGAGTTCGTCCTGGTAGTCCCGCCACCCGGTGGCGAAGGTCTTGATACGGTGATGAAATCTACACAGCGGCTTGATGTTTCGTCTCGTGGTTCGCCCACCCCGTTTGCCGTGCGGCACGGTGTGATCGAGGTCGGCGCGCCACGCCGGGCTGGTGCATCCGGGGAAGCTGCAGCACAGCTCGCCACAGCGGATCAACTCGGCGAGCTTTCGGCTGGGGGTGTGGTTCACCGCTGAGCGGGCGGAGCCGGCGTGATCGGTGTGGACGTAGGAGCGTCGGGCCTCGGCCATCAGGGTGCGTGCGGTGTCGGCGTCGATGACGCCCTGCCCGTCGAGGTAGGCGGGATCGTCGTCGAGGCCGAGCAGGGTCGAGAGGTTGACCACGATGTGGAACGTCGGGCGTGGGCGTGACTCGGTCGCCGGGGCGGGGGCCGGGGCCGGGTCGGCGTCGACAGGCTCGGCAGCGGGAGCATCGGCGGTTGGCTCGGCCTCGCCGTCAGCGCTGGTCGTCTCGCGCGGCACCTCCACCTCGTCAGCGTGGTCCCCGTTTGCATGGTCCTCGTCTGTGTGGTCCTCGTGGGCGTTGTCCTCGTCCACTCGACGGCACTCCGCGCACCCACAACTGAGCGCCTGCCGCCCCTCGGCCAGTGCGACCATCGCGTCCAGACGGCGTTGCTCTTTGGTTCGCCCGTCACCGGGGTGCACGTCGACGGCCATCGCGTCGAGTCGTGCGTTGACCGCCGCTGCCTGCTCGGCCGGCAGGGTCGCCGACATCCTGGACTGCCCGGGAGTGTGCCGATCGGAGCGAATGGTGATCGCGCGGTCCTTGTCGACGATCTCGCGCCGCTTGCGCGTGGCGTCTGAGTCCACCCCGGCGATGGCCTTGTCGACCATCGTCTTGAACCGCTGCATCGACATCGGCTCACGCTCCTCGATCTCATCCGCGAGGAGCAGGTCGAGCAGTGGCATCTGTTCCGGATCGACGAGCTCCGTCCGCTTCACGATCATCAGGAACCGTGCCAGGTCGATCCGGCCACGCGCCAGCATTCCGCCGACCTGTGGCAGCTGGTTGCGCATGACCCCGCCGGAGATCACCAGTTCGCGGGCCCGGGCCGGCGGAACGGTCAGCGCCGCACCGATTTCCGCGATCGCCGCTTCGAGGCCGTTGGGTCCGTACCTGCCGCGGGGATCGTCACAGGCCCGGCCGCGCAGCGCGGTTTCGCGAAGGGGCGCCGGATCGGACTCAGCGGTGCCGGCATCGGCCGCGATCGCCGCGACATAGTCCTCCTCGCGCTCGTCGTGAATCAGACTGGCGGCCTGCAGCATTCGATAGTCCGCTGACGCCGACACCGCCACGCAGTGGTGGATGATCTCGACCAATTCGACGGCGGTGTGTTTCTCGTCGTCGCGGAGTTGGTCGAGGAGTGTGCTGGATCTCTCTGGCATGAATCGAACATACCTTCGACCACCGACAGGATCGGGCGCCTACTGCTCCGACTTCGCGACCGGTGGGCCGAAGTCCGCGTGCCTCAGGCATCGGTCCACTTCGCGTCGTCGCGGGCATGCTTCAACAACTCCACCAACGCGTCGATGTGCTCGGCCCGAGTCCGCCACGACGACACCGAGATCCGAAATGCCGGCTCACCGTCCCACATCGACGGCCCGAACCAGGTCTGCCCGCTCTCGAGAGCGCGCTTCCGGACGGCGACGGTCTGCTCGGGAGTGGACGCCCGCACCAGCACCTGATTCAGAACGACACGATTGAGCACGGTGAACCCGTTGTCCCGTAACCCTTCCGCCGCGTACCCGGCGAGCGCCACACACCGGTCCACGAGGTCCTCCACGCCGGAGGGCCCCAGCGTCCGCAACGCCGCCCACACACTGATACCCCGGGGGCGGCGCGACAGCTCGAGGGTCAGATTCTTCTGGGCGTCGGCATCACCGGACAGGTATGCCGTATCCGAGTTCATCGTCGACGAAAGTGCCTGTCCGTCACGCACGATCAGCATGGCAGCGTCGTACGGGGTGTTGAGCCACTTGTGCCCATCGGTGGTCCAGCTGTCGGCTGCCTCGACCCCGTCGGTGAGATGTCGATGTGTGCGGGAGGCGCGAGCCCACAGGCCGAATGCGCCGTCGACATGAACCCAGGCGCCGGCTCTCCGTGCGGCGGGGAGGATGTCGGCAAACGGGTCGAACTCCCCGGTGTTCACCTCGCCGGCCTGCAGGATGAGGATCGTGCGGTCATCCAGGAGCGGAACCGATTCCGCGCGCACGCGACCGTACTCGTCGACCGGCACCAGCTCGACGGTGTCGAGGCCGAACCCGAGAATCCGCACGGCCCGCACGATCGCGACGTGCGCCAGCTCCGACATCACCACCCGTACCCGCGGCGCACCGACCAACCCGCGCAGGTCCACATCCCAGCCCTGCCGGGCGAGCAGTTCGCGCCGCGCCGCGGTCAGGGCGACCACCGCGCCGCTCCCCGAGCTGGTGGTGAATCCGACGGCGGACGACCGGGGGAGATCGAGCACCTGCAGAGCCCAGCGGCCCGCCTGCTTCTCGACGACATGGGCGGCCGGTGAGTTGTCGAACGCCGGCGCGCACTGATCCCACGCCAGCACCAGGCGTTCGGCGGCCGCTGCGACCGGCAGCGTCGATCCGACGACGAACCCGAAGTAGCGCGGGTCGTTCGACGCGACGACGCCCGAACCGATCACCTCGTCGAGCATCGCGAGCGTGTCCGCGGGCGGATGTCCGTCGGCGATCAGCGGCTCGTCGACGCCGCGCAGTACTGCCAGCGCATCGGCGGACGGGAACACCGCCCGTGCGGGACCCCCGATGCCGGCAGTCCACTCGCGTGCCCGCCGGTCGGCGTCGGCAAGCAGATCGAGCTCGGCATCCACATCGTCGTCGGGGCGTGTCACATCCTCATTGTCGGACGTGTTCGGCCGTCGGTGCTCACAGTTCGTCGATCGACAGGAATCCGTCCTGAAGGGCGCGCGCGGCCAGCGACGCCTTGGTCCTCGCCCGGCGTCCGACCGCGGTGTACTTCGCGCGGATCCGGGTCAGGTGCGTGTTCACCGTGCCCATCGCGATGTGGAGCTCCTGAGTCACCAGGACCTTCGAGTCGAGGAGCAGCCACGTCCGCAGCACCTCGATCTCGCGCTGGGTGAGATCCGGGCGAATGAGGGGCGCGGCCGGAGACCCGGCTGCGGGCCCGATCGGGGTGACCGCGGCGAGAGGGGCCGGCGAAGTGACGCGACGATGCGGTGCCGGCCAGTGGTTCTCGTTCGGCTGCACCAGGTGGATGACCGTCGGGGTCGCATCGGTCGGGGGCAGAGGCATACGCCGGCGCGCCAGCTGAGCCAGTGCGGCATCGCGTCGCGCGGTCGCCGCCGACGCCTGCGCGTGGTCTGCGGGCATCGCGGCCCGATAAGTGGCGGGAACCGCGTGGGCGGACGCGGCGGACGGAAACTGCATGTCGGACGGGGAGACGGTCATGGTCGGCTCTCAAATCTGCGTCGGTGGCCCGCGGCGGGGCGCTGGTCGATCGGGACACCTCTGACGCTAGGAATCCGGGCGGCCGAGCGAACGCGTAGTCGACTACTCGAATCGGTCGTGGGAATGACGCAAGTGTGAGCGGTGTTACGATGGACAGCGTTTTCGATCATGAGTCGAAAACCTGCCTCGCCGGCACAGCCCCGCGCCGCGAGCAACATGCGTACAGGAGTGGCAGATGAGCATCACCAGCGATCGTCCGGCCGTCAGCGCCGCCCCGGGTCTCGTCGACGCGGTCTGGACCGACGGCCCCGGCGGCTACACCGGTGTGGAACCCACCCAGGAATGGGCCGACGAGGTGCGCCGACTCGCGCGCGCCCGCAACGCGACCCTGCTCGCGCACAACTATCAACTTCCGGCCATCCAGGACGTCGCCGACCATGTCGGTGACTCGCTGGCCCTGTCGCGGATCGCGGCCGAGGTCGACGCCGACGAGATCATCTTCTGCGGCGTGCACTTCATGGCCGAGACCGCCAAGATCCTCAGCCCGCAGAAGCGGGTGCTGATCCCGGATGCCCGCGCCGGCTGCTCGCTGGCCGACTCCATCACCGCCGACGAACTGCGGGAGTGGAAGGCCGAGTTCCCCGACGCCGTCGTCGTCTCCTACGTGAACACGACCGCCGAGGTCAAGGGCCTCACCGACATCTGCTGCACGTCGTCGAACGCCGTCGAGGTGGTCGCCTCCATCGATCCCGACCGCGAGGTGCTGTTCCTCCCGGACCAGTTCCTCGGCGCCCATGTGAAGCGCGAGACCGGCCGCGACAACATCCACATCTGGGCCGGCGAGTGCCACGTGCACGCCGGCATCAACGGTGACGAGCTCACCGCCCAGGCGCAGGCCCACCCGGACGCCGACCTGTTCATCCACCCCGAGTGCGGGTGCGCCACGTCGGCGCTGTATCTCGCGGGAGAGGGCGCGGTGCCCGACGACCGCGTCAAGATCCTCTCCACCGGCGGCATGCTCGACGCCGCCCGCACGACCGGAGCCAAGCAGGTGCTCGTCGCCACCGAGATCGGCATGCTGCACCAGCTGCGCAAGGCCGCGCCCGGCGTGGACTTCCAGGCCGTCAACGACCGCGCGTCGTGCCCCTACATGAAGATGATCACCCCGGCCGCGCTGCTGCGGTCGCTGCGCGAGGGTCGCGACGAGGTGTTCGTCGCCGACGACGTCGCCGAGCGCGCCCGCAAGAGCGTCGAGCGGATGATCGCCATCGGCAACCCGGGTTCTGGTGAGTGACGGGGTGACGGCTGGGTTCGTCGGCCAGTCGACCGCCGGCGGGCAGTTGGACCTCGTCGTCACCGATGAGGTCCGGGCGCTGATCCGCACTGCCCTCGACGAGGACCTGCGCTACGGCCCCGACGTCACCACCGCGGCCACCGTGCCCGCCGACGCCACCGTCGACGCCGCGATCGTCAGCCGTGCCCACGGCGTCATCGCCGGTGTGCCGGTGGCGCTGGCGGTGTTCGACGAGGTGATCGGGCGCGGTGCCTACGAGGTCGCCACGGTGATCGACGACGGCACCCGCGTCGCGCCCGGCGACGTGGTGCTCGCCGTCCACGCACCCACCGCCAAGCTGCTCACCGCCGAGCGCACCGCCCTGAATCTCTTGTGCCACCTGTCCGGGATCGCCACCGCGACCGCCCGCTGGGTCGATGCCGTCGACGGCACCGGCGCGAAGATCCGCGACTCGCGAAAGACGTTGCCCGGCATGCGTTATCTGCAGAAGTACGCGGTGCGCGCCGGTGGCGGGGTCAACCATCGGATGGGTCTCGGCGACGCCGCGCTGATCAAGGACAACCATGTCGCCGCGGCCGGGTCGGTCAGCGCCGCGCTGGAAGCCGTGCGTCAGGCCGCCCCGGACCTGCCCGTCGAGGTGGAGGTCGACTCGCTCGCCCAGCTCGACGAAGTGCTCGCGCTCGAGCCGCAACTCGTGCTGCTCGACAACTTCGAGCCGTGGGAGACCCAGATCGCGGTGCAGCGCCGCAATTCCCGCTCCCCCGGCACCAAGCTGGAGTCCTCGGGAGGACTGAGCCTGGAGCAGGCGCACGACTACGCGCGCACCGGCGTCGACTACTTGGCCGTCGGCGCGCTCACGCACAGCGTGACGGTGCTCGATCTCGGGTTGGATATCCCCGCGCCGTAAGGAGACGACGAGCCGAGTGCGTACGCTCGCGGTTCCTCCGCCCGGTTTGTGAAGACTCTCCGAATACTTTCGGGGAGTCTTCGCAAATTCGGGGGAAGAATCGCGCTGCACACCACTCACCCGAGCCGGATTCGAAACCCACTGGCGCCGCCACCTATCCTGAATGGGACACCCAGCCCCGACCAGGAGACACTCATGCTCGCCCGAACCGACCTGCGTGGTAGCACTCCGACGCTCTCCGAGTTGCGTCGTGCGCTGCCCCGTGGTGGCACCGACGTCAACGCCGTGCTCGACACGGTCGCACCGCTGGTCGACCACGTCGCGCATCGGGGAGCCGAGGCCGCCCTGGAGTACGGCGAGAAGTTCGACGGCGTGCAGCCGACGAGCGTCCGTGTCCCCGCCCAGGTGATCGCCGACGCCGCCGCGAAACTCGACCCGGCCGTGGCCGAGGCACTCAGAGAATCCATCACCCGCGCCCGCAAGGTCCACGCCGACCAGCGCCGCGAGACCAGCCGCACCCAGGTCGTCGACGGCGGTGTCGTCAGCGAGAAGTGGATCCCGGTCCGCCGCGTCGGCCTCTACGTGCCGGGCGGCAACGCCGTGTACCCGTCGAGCGTCATCATGAACGTCGTGCCGGCCCAGGAGGCCGGCGTCGGATCGCTCGTCGTCGCGTCCCCGCCGCAGAAGGACTTCGGCGGCTGGCCGCATCCGACCATCCTCGCCGCCTGCTCACTGCTCGGTGTCGACGAGGTGTGGGCGGTCGGTGGCGCGCAGGGTGTCGCGCTGCTCGCCTACGGCGGTGTGGATACCGACAACGGCGTCCTCGACCCCGTCGACCTCGTCACCGGCCCCGGCAACATCTACGTCACCGCCGCCAAGCGACTCTGCCGCAGCGTGGTCGGCATCGACTCCGAGGCCGGACCCACGGAGATCGCGATCCTCGCCGACGACTCCGCCGACCCCGGCATCCTCGCCTCCGACCTCATCAGCCAGGCCGAACACGACGTCCTCGCCGCGTCGGTCCTCGTCACCGACAGCGCCGAACTCGCCGACGCCGTCGACATCGCGCTCGACGTCCAGGTCGCCGCCACCAAGCACCGCGAACGGGTCACCACCGCGCTGAGTGGCAAACAGTCCGGCATCGTCCTCGTCGACGATCTCGAAGCGGGCCTCGCCGTGGTCGACGCCTACGCCGCCGAGCACCTCGAGATCCAGACCCGCGATGCCGCCGCGGTCGCCGATCGGGTGCACAACGCCGGCGCGATCTTCGTGGGCCCGTACGCGCCTGTGTCCCTTGGTGATTACTGCGCCGGCTCCAACCACGTGCTCCCGACGTCGGGTTCGGCCCGCTTCGCGTCGGGCCTCTCGGTGCAGACCTTCCTCAAGGGCGTCCACCTCATCGACTACGACGAGGCCGCGTTGCGTGAGGTCGCCGACAAGGTCGTCACGCTCGCCGACGCCGAGGACCTGCCCGGCCACGGCGACGCGATCAAGCAGCGCTTCGTCGGAGGCGGGCAGCGGTGAGCGCACCCGACAAGGTGGCGGTCCCCGGCGCACGGACGACCATCGACGAGCTACCCCTGCGCGACAACCTGCGCGGCAAGAGTGCCTACGGCGCACCGCAACTCGAGGTTCCGGTGGTCCTCAACACCAACGAGAACCCCCACCCTCCGTCGACCGCGCTGATCGACGACGTCGCCGACTCGGTCCGCGCCGCCGCAGCCACGTTGCACCGCTACCCGGACCGCGACGCCGTCGCCCTGCGCACCGATCTCGCCCAATACCTCTCGCGCGACACCGGAGTCGCACTGAGCGTGGACAACGTATGGGCCGCCAACGGGTCCAACGAGATCCTCCAGCAACTGCTGCAGGCCTTCGGCGGACCCGGCCGCTCGGCGATCGGCTTCGTGCCGTCGTACTCGATGCACCCGATCATCTCCGACGGCACCGACACCACCTGGCTGCAGGCGCCGCGGGCCTCGGACTTCTCCCTCGACATCGACTACGTCATCGCCGAGGTCACCAATCGCCGGCCCGACGTCGTGTTCATCACGTCGCCGAACAATCCCACCGGCGGATCGATCGAGCTCGACGACCTGCGCCGCATCATCGAGGCGGCACCGGGCATCGTGATCGTCGACGAGGCCTACGCCGAGTTCTCCGCACGCCAGAGCGCGACCGAACTGATCGACGCATACCCGGCGAAGGTCGTCGTGAGCCGCACCATGAGCAAGGCCTTCGCCTTCGCCGGCGGGCGGCTCGGTTACCTGGCGGCCGCACCCGCGATCATCGAGGCGCTGCTGCTGGTGCGTCTGCCGTATCACCTCTCGGTGCTCACCCAGGCCGCCGCACGCGCCGCGCTGCGGCACAGCGACGACACCCTCGCCGGCGTCGCCAAGATCATCGCCGAACGCACGCGCGTGGCCGCCGAACTGACCGCGCTGGGCTTCCACGTCGTCGACTCCGACGCCAACTTCCTGCTGTTCGGCAACTTCACCAACGCCCCGGCGTCCTGGCAGCGCTACCTCGACCACGGTGTGCTGATCCGCGACGTCGGCATCGCCGGCCACCTGCGGGTCACCATCGGCCTGGCCGCCGAGAACGACGCCTTCCTCGACGTGAGCCGACAGCTCGCCACCACAGATCTGGAGAAGTGACCACGTGACCACCGCACGTCAGCCGCGCATCGCCCGCGTGGAGCGGACCACCCGCGAATCGTCGATCACCGTCGAACTCAACCTCGACGGCACCGGCGTCACCGACATCTCGACCGGCATCGCGTTCTTCGATCACATGCTCACCGCCTTCGGCCAGCACGGCAGCTTCGACCTGACCGTGCACGCCAAAGGTGACGTCGAGGTCGAGGGACACCACACCATCGAGGACACCGCCATCGTCCTCGGTCAGGCCCTCGGCCAGGCGCTCGGGGACAAGAAGGGCATCCGCCGGTTCGGCGACTGCTTCATCCCGATGGACGAGACCCTCGCGCACGCCGCCGTCGACGTGTCCGGCCGGCCGTACTGCGTCCACACCGGTGAACCCGAGCACCTGCTCACCGCGGTCATCGGCGGCTACCCCGGTGTCCCGTACTCCACGGTCATCAACCGGCATGTCTTCGAGGCGCTCGCCATGAACGCGCGCATCGCGCTGCACGTGCGCGTGCTCTACGGGCGGGACCAGCACCACATCACCGAGGCCGAGTTCAAGGCGGTCGCCCGTGCCCTGCGCGCCGCGACCGAGGACGACCCACGGGTCAGTGGCGTGCCGTCCACCAAGGGCGCGCTGTGACTCCGCTTCGTCGGTCGAGCTCCGTTCGTCGGTCGAGCTCCGTTCGTCGGTCGGGCTCCCTTCGCTGGTCGAGTAGCCCGCGAGGAACGAGCGAGCGTATCGAGACCACCTCGCGTGGCTTGAATGGATGCGCGCGATGAAACCGGCAGTCACCGTCCTCGACTACGGCTCCGGCAACCTGCGGTCCGCGCAGCGGGCACTCGAACGGGCCGGCGCCGAGGTGACCGTCACCCACGACCCCGACCTCGCCGTCAATTGCGACGGCCTCGTCGTCCCCGGAGTCGGTGCATTCGCCGCCTGCATGGAAGGACTGCGGGCGGTCAAGGGCGAACGGATCATCGGCAAGCGACTGGCCGGTGGACGACCCGTGCTCGGCATCTGCGTCGGCATGCAGATCCTGTTCGAGCGCGGCGTCGAGTTCGGGGTCCAGGCCGACGGCTGTGGCGAGTGGCCTGGATCGGTCACCCAACTGCCGGCCCGGGTGCTGCCCCACATGGGCTGGAATACCGTTGAGGCGGCAGCGAATTCGGTGCTCTTCCGCGGACTCGACGCCGACACGCGCTTCTACTTCGTGCACTCCTACGCCGCGCAGAGCTGGGACATGGACCACGAGGGCACCGCGCTGCGGGCCCCGGCCCTCACCTGGGCCGAACACGGCGGCAAGTTCCTGGCGGCCGTGGAGAACGGGGCGCTCTCGGCGACGCAGTTCCATCCGGAGAAGTCCGGCGACGCCGGCGCCCACCTGCTGCGCAACTGGGTGGAGGCGCTGTCATGAGCATCGACAAGGGCCGGATGTCGGCACCCCGATTCTCCTTCGCCAGACTCGTCACGTTCTCCCTCGGCGCGGGCACGCTCGTCCTGCTCGTATCGGTGCCCATCATCCTGCTGTGCGCGCGCTGGAGCCCGATCGCCGGTCTCGTCGCCGCACTCATCGCGGTGCTCGTGATGATCGGGGTCATCGGCGCCGTCTCCCGACGGATGATCGCCGCCGCCGAACAGGAGATCCTCGCCGAACAAGCCGGCGCCGAACCCACCACGACAGACAGGAACACTCCCACCGATGGGTAACACCCTTGAACTCCTTCCCGCCGTCGACGTCGCCGACGGGCAGGCCGTGCGCCTCGTGCAAGGTGCCGCGGGCAGCGAAACCTCGTACGGCTCACCGCGTGAGGCGGCGCTCGCCTGGCAGACCGACGGCGCGGAGTGGATTCACCTCGTCGACCTCGACGCCGCCTTCGGTCGCGGCAACAACCGGGAACTCCTCGCCGCGGTCGTCGGCGAACTCGACGTGAAAGTCGAACTGTCCGGCGGGATCCGCGACGACGATTCGCTCGACGCCGCGCTCGGCACCGGCTGCACCCGCGTCAACCTCGGCACCGCGGCGCTGGAGAACCCGGAGTGGTGTGCCCGCGCCATCGACCGCCACGGCGACAAGATCGCCGTCGGCCTCGACGTCATCCGCGAGGGCGAGTCCTACCGGCTGCGCGGACGTGGCTGGGTGACCGACGGCGGCGACCTGTGGGAGGTGCTCGAACGCCTCGACCGCGACGGCTGCGCCCGCTACGTCGTCACCGACGTCTCCAAGGACGGCACCCTGGCAGGCCCGAACCTCGAGTTGCTGGCCGAGGTCGCCGCCGCCACCTCGGCACCGATCGTCGCCTCCGGCGGGGTGTCGGCCCTCGACGACCTCGTCGCCATCTCGGGACTCACCGACCGTGGCGTGGAGGGCGCGATCGTCGGAAAGGCGCTCTACGCCGGACGATTCACGCTGCCGCAAGCCCTCGCCGCGGTGTCGGGCAACTGATCAGGGACCCGATGACGATCACCTCGACGCTGGACTTCCCCCGGTTGCTGCACACCGCGGGTGAGGTCCTCGACGCGAGCGTCGACGAGTTCATCGCCGGCGTCGGCGCACCCAGCGCCGTGGTCAAGAGCGCCACCGACTTCGCCACCCAGGTCGACCTCGACCTCGAGCGGCGCATCGCCGCCGAACTCGCCGAGCGCACCCAGATCCCGGTGCACGGCGAAGAGTTCGGCGGCCCGCCGGTGGGCCAGGGAGTTGTCTGGGTACTCGACCCGATCGACGGCACCTACAACTACTCGACCGGGATGCCGCTCACCGGCATCCTCCTCGGCCTGCTCGTCGACGGCGCACCGACACTCGGCCTGACCTGGCTGCCGCTGCAGAACCGCCGGTACGCCGCCCACGTGGACGGCCCGCTGCTCGTCGACGGCAACCCGGTCGACAATCTCCGCACCAGACGTCTCGCGACCTCGGTCGTCGCCTACGGTCCCTTCAACGCGTCACACGGCGGCCGGTACCCGGGCAGTGTCCGGGCCGACGTCATCCGGGCGCTCAGCGCGAAGGTGGCACGGATGCGCATGACCGGCAGCACCGGCGTCGACCTCGCCTACACCGCCTCCGGAATCTTCGGTGGCGCAGTGATCTTCGGCCGCCATGCGTGGGACAACGCCGGCGGCGCCGCGCTCGTGCGAGCGGCCGGGGGAGTGGTCACCGACCTCGGCGGCACCCCGTGGACGACATCGTCGACCTCGGTGGTCGCCGCCGCACCGGGCCTGCACGACGAGCTGATGGCGATCATCGCGGAGTCGTCGGCCGGCGAGTTCGCCACGCGCCCAGAAGAATCGGGAGGAAACCCATGACGGTCGCGGTACGCGTCATCCCCTGCCTGGATGTGGACGACGGACGGGTGGTCAAGGGCGTCAACTTCCAGAACCTGCGCGACGCCGGCGATCCCGTGGAACTCGCCGCCCGCTACGACGCCGAGGGGGCCGACGAGCTGACCTTCCTCGACGTCACCGCGTCGAGCTCCGGCCGGTCGACGATGATCGACGTGGTCAAGCGCACCGCCGACCAGATCTTCATCCCACTCACCGTCGGCGGCGGCATCCGCACCGTCGACGACGTCGACACCATGCTGCGCGCCGGTGCCGACAAGGTCAGCGTCAACACCGCGGCCATCGCGAGGCCCGAGGTCCTCGACGAGATGAGTCGCCGGTTCGGCTCGCAGTGCATCGTGCTGTCCGTCGACGCCCGGACCGTGCCCGAGGGCTCGGCGCCGACGCCGTCCGGCTGGGAGGTCACCACCCACGGCGGACGCCGGGGAACCGGCATCGACGCCGTCGAATGGGCAAGGCGCGGGCAGGATCTCGGTGTCGGGGAGATCCTGCTGAACTCGATGGACGCCGACGGCACCAAGCAGGGATTCGATCTGCGGATGCTGGCCGCGGTCCGTGCGGAGGTGCACGTGCCGGTGATCGCCAGCGGCGGCGCGGGGAAGATCGAGGACTTCGCACCCGCGGTGGCCGCCGGCGCCGACGCGGTGCTCGCCGCGACCGTCTTCCACTTCGGTGAACTGACCATCCCCGACGTCAAGGCGGCGATGGCCGCCGACGGGATCATCGTGCGCACCGAACGCGACACCGAAGCGAGGATCTGACGATGGCGCTCGATCCCGACATCGCGGCGCGACTCAAACGCAACGACGACGGCCTGTTCACCGCGGTCGCACAGGAACGCGGCACCGGAACCGTGCTGATGGTCGCGTGGATGGACGACACCGCGCTTGAACGCACCCTGGACACCCGGCGTGCCACCTACTGGTCGCGGTCGCGGCAGGAGTACTGGGTGAAGGGCGACACCAGCGGCCACACCCAGTACGTGCACGACGTCCGCCTCGACTGCGACGGCGACACGGTGCTGCTCGTCGTCGACCAGGTCGGCGCGGCCTGCCACACCGGCAACCACAGCTGTTTCGACACGCCGTCGCTGCCCCTGGCCGGAGGGGGAGGATGAACGCAGCGCGATGGGGGAGAATGAACGCATCACACCAGAAAGGCGGGCCAGGTCGATGCCACTGATCCAGATCTCCCAGACTCCCGGTCTCTCCGACCGCGTCAAGCGGGAGACCATCGCCGCGGTCACCGAGGCCTATGCCAAGGCCACCGGCAAGAATCCGGACTCGGTGTGGGTCACCATCACCGAGGTGCCGCGGACCCAGTGGGGCGTCGGCGGCGAGCCCCTCGGATGACGACGACACTGGCCGAGTTCCTCGACCTCGCCGCCGACCACCGCGTGGTGCCGGTGACCCGAAAGGTGCTGGCCGACTCCGAGACCCCGCTCTCGGCGTATCGCAAGCTCGCGGGTGACCGGGAGGGCACCTTCCTGCTCGAGTCGGCGGAGAACGGCCGGTCGTGGTCGCGGTGGTCGTTCATCGGTGCCAATTCGCCATCGGCGCTGACCGTCGTCGACGGTGAGGCCCGCTGGTGGGGCGAGGTCCCCAACGGTGCACCGCAGGGCGGTGATCCCCTGGACGCGCTCGCCGAGTCACTGCGCCTGCTCGCGACCGACCCCTTCCCGGACATGCCGCCGCTCACCGGCGGCTTCGTCGGCTTCTTCGCCTACGACATGGTGCGGCGCCTGGAACGTCTCCCCGACACCACCGTCGACGACCTCGGACTGCCGGACATGATGATGCTGCTGGCCACCGATCTGGCCGCCGTCGATCACCACGAGGGCACGATCACGCTGATCGCCAACGCGGTCAACTGGGACGGATCGTCGGAGCGGGCCGAGCAGGCCTACGCCGACGCCGTCGCCCGCCTGGACCGGATGACCGCGGCGCTGGCCGCGCCGGCGACGTCGACGGTGTCGACCTTCGATCACCCCGCCCCCGAGTTCGGCGCGCAGCGCACACTCGCCGAGTACGGCGAGATCGTCACCGCCCTGGTCGCCGACATCGAGGCCGGCGAGGCCTTCCAGGTGGTGCCGTCGCAACGGTTCGAGATGGTCACCGACGCCGACCCGATCGACGTCTACCGGGTTCTGCGGGCGTCGAATCCGAGTCCGTACATGTACCTGCTGCGTATGCCGGGAGCAGCTGGCGGGGATGGCTTCACGATCGTCGGCTCGAGTCCGGAGGCGCTGGTCACCGTCACCGATCGGATCGCCACCACCCACCCGATCGCGGGCACCCGCTGGCGTGGCAAGACCGAGGAGGAGGACCTCCTGCTCGGCAAGGACCTGGTGGAGGACGAGAAGGAAAACGCCGAACACCTGATGCTCGTCGACCTCGGCCGCAACGATCTGGGCCGCGTCTGCAAACCGGGCACGGTCAAGGTGAGCGACTATCGGCACGTCGAGCGCTACAGCCATGTCATGCACCTGGTCTCGACGGTGTCCGGCACGCTGCGCGACGACCGGCACGCGCTGGACGCGGTGACCGCGTGCTTCCCGGCCGGCACCCTGACCGGCGCCCCCAAGGTGCGGGCGATGGAACTCATCGACGAGCACGAACTCACCCGGCGCGGCACGTACGGCGGCATCGTCGGCTACCTCGATTTCGCCGGCGACGCCGACACCGCGATCGCCATCCGCACCACCCTCATGAAAGACGGCAAGGCATACGTCCAGGCCGGTGGCGGGGTCGTCGCCGACAGCGAACCCGAATACGAGTACAACGAGGCCCGCAACAAGGCGAGCGCGGTACTGAACGCGGTCGCCGCGGCCGGCACCATGCGCCGGGTGGGTGCCGAGGTCCCGGAAGCGGGCGGGTCCGCGTGACCGAGCCCGAACCGAGCCCACAACCCGCCGAACCGACCCCGTCGGGGTCGCGACTGTCCGCCGTCGATCCCGAAACCGCCACCAAGTCGTTCCTGCGGCGTCGCAAGGTCCTCGCCGCGGTGCTGCTCGCCGTCGCGGCGCTCGCGTTCTGGTCGGCATCGCGGCTGGTGTGGTGCACCGTCCTGGCCGCCGACGGCCTCGCGCCGCCCCGCGACTTCACGGTCCACGGTTCGGATTGGAGTCCCTGGCTGACACCGCTGGCGCTGGTCCTGCTGGCGGCCATCCTCGCGGCGTTCTCGTTGCGGGGCTGGGGTTTACGCATCGTCGCGGTGCTCGTCGCGGTAGGCGGCGTGTTGGCGGCGGTGCCCGCGATCTCGTTGCTGACCAGCGGCGCGAACTCGGACTACGCGGCGCGCGCGGCCGACCTGCCGGGACGCTTCCAGGTTCTGCTGATCACCACCAACCCGTGGGCGGCGCTCGTGGTGCTCGTCGGATCGGTGTGTGCCGTCACGGCCGCAGTGCTCCTGATGCGGGTCGCCGGCGGGGCGGGCATGTCGTCGAAGTACACGACCCCGGCCGCCCGGCGCGACGAACTCGAACGGCAGATCTTCGCCGAGCACGAGCAGCGCAAGCGCGCCGAAGCGGCCGGCGGGACCGACGCCGCGGAGGCCGAAAAGGCCGGCAACGGTAACACCGGGACACCGGCCAACGAACGCATGATGTGGGATGCGCTCGACACCGGGATCGACCCGACCGAACCCGGCGACGACGATCGTTGAGCGGCCAACCCGGCGTCGGGCCGGTTCACACGCCGGTCTACCCTGGGAACACACGTAACACTGGAAAGGGGGCTCACGGGTCGTGAGTACGCCGACTGTCCTCGATTCCATCATCGAAGGAGTGAAGGCCGACGTCGCCGCGCGCGAAGCCGTGGTCGACTACGCGGCGGTCAAGGCGGCGTCCGCGAAGGCCCCCGAGCCCAAGGACGCGATGGCTGCCCTGCGCCTGCCGGGCATCGGCGTCATCGCCGAAGTGAAGCGTGCGAGCCCCTCCAAGGGCGACCTCGCCAACATCCCCGACCCCGCCTATCTGGCGAGCGCGTATGAGGCCGGTGGCGCACGCATCATCAGTGTCCTCACCGAGCAGCGACGCTTCCGCGGCTCGCTGGCCGACCTCGACGCGGTGCGCGCCGCCGTCAGCATTCCGGTGCTGCGCAAGGACTTCATCGTCGGTCCGTATCAGATCCACGAGGCGCGGGCACACGGTGCCGACGTCATCCTGCTGATCGTCGCGGCACTCGAACAGAACGTCCTCGCCTCCCTCCTCGACCGCACCGAGAGCCTCGGCATGACCGCGCTCGTCGAGGTGCACACCGAGGAAGAGGCCGACCGCGCACTCGAGGCCGGCGCGTCGGTGGTGGGCGTGAACGCGAGGAACCTGAAGACCCTCGAGGTCGACCGCAGCTGCTTCTCCCGCATCGCTCCCGGACTGCCCACCAAGGTGATCCGGATCGCCGAGTCCGGCGTCCGCGGTACGGCGGATCTGCTCGCGTACGCGGGTGCCGGGGCCGATGCCGTGCTGGTCGGGGAGGGCCTGGTCACCAGCGGTGACCCGCGTGCGGCCGTGTCCGAGCTGGTGACCGCGGGTACCCACCCCTCCTGCCCGAAACCGGTTCGCTGACGGCACTTCTGGGCCGTGCGCGCAACCGCCGATGACTGATGAGAAGGCCGTGACCGCGAACACCGATCGTCCCGACACCGTCATTCCGCCGATGAGTGTCGGCCTCACCACCCGCACCTCGATCGAACCCGACGAGGGAGGCCACTTCGGGGTCTACGGCGGCCGGCATGTGCCCGAGGCGCTGATGGCGGTCATCGACGAGGTGACCGCCACCTACCTCAAACTCCGGCGCGACGACGACTATCTGGCCGAACTCGACCGGCTGCAACGCGAATACACCGGTCGGCCCTCACCGCTCTACGAGGCCACTCGGATGAGTGAATATGCCGGTGGCGCACGGCTTTTCCTCAAGCGCGAGGACCTCAACCACACCGGGTCGCACAAGATCAACAACGTGCTCGGTCAGGCGTTGCTGGCCCAGCGCATGGGCAAGACCCGGGTGATCGCAGAAACCGGTGCGGGACAACACGGTGTCGCCACCGCCACCGCATGCGCGCTGCTCGGTCAGGAATGCGTGATCTACATGGGCCGCGTCGACACCGACCGCCAGGCCCTCAACGTCGCACGCATGCGACTGCTGGGTGCGGAGGTGATCGCCGTCGACAACGGGTCGGCGACCCTCAAGGACGCCATCAACGAGGCGATGCGCGACTGGGTCACCAACGCGCACAACACCTATTACTGCTTCGGCACCGCCGCCGGCCCGCATCCCTTCCCGGCCATGGTGCGCGACTTCCAGCGCGTCGTCGGACTCGAGACCCGTGCGCAGATCCTCGACCGGATCGGCCGGCTGCCCGACGCGGTCACCGCGTGCGTCGGCGGCGGCTCCAACGCCATCGGCATCTTCCACCCGTTCATCGACGACGACGGTGTCAAGCTCGTCGGCTACGAGGCGGCCGGTGACGGCGTCGAAACGGGCCGTCACGCAGCCACTTTCACCGGCGGCACACCCGGCGCGTTCCAAGGTGCCTACTCGTATCTGCTGCAGGACTCCGACGGACAGACCATCGAGTCGCATTCCATCTCCGCCGGACTCGACTATCCCGGCGTCGGGCCCGAGCACGCCTACCTCAAGGACACCGGGCGCGCGCAGTATCGGCCGATCACCGACACCGAGGCGATGGACGCGCTCGCGCTGCTGAGCCGCCGCGAGGGCATCATCCCGGCGATCGAGTCGGCGCACGCCGTCGCCGGTGCGATGAAACTCGGCCAGGAGTTGGGCGCCGGGGCCGTCATCATCGTCAACCTGTCGGGCCGTGGCGACAAGGACGTCGACACCGCCGCCAAGTGGTTCGGCCTGTTCGAGAAACCGCGGTCGCAGGACGACGCAGGGGAGAAGGCATGAGCGAGGCGACCACGACGACGATCGCCCACACCGCACCGTCGAAGCTCGGTCCCACCTTCGCCGCCTGCCGCGCGGAGGGCCGCAGCGCACTCATCGGCTATCTGCCCGCCGGCTATCCGACCGTCGACGGGTCGGTGGAACACTTCCGCACCATGGTCGACGCCGGTTGCGACATCATCGAGGTCGGCGTGCCCTACTCCGACCCGGTGATGGACGGACCCACCATCCAGGAGGCCGCCGACACCGCCCTCGCCGCGGGTTTCCGGGTGCGCGACACGTTCGTCGCCGTCGAGGCGATCACCGCCGCCGGCGGTCAGGCCGTCGTGATGGCCTACTGGAACAACGTGCTGGCCTACGGTGTCGAGAACTTCGCGCGCGACCTTGCGAACGCCGGCGGCGCCGGGATCATCACCCCAAACCTCATTCCCGAGGAGGGCGCGCAGTGGCATGCGGCCTCCGACGAGTACGGCCTCGACCGCATCTACCTGGTCGCGCCGTCGTCGACCAATGAGCGACTCGCCATGACCGTCGACGCCTCCCGCGGCTTCATCTACGCGGCGTCGACGATGGGTGTCACCGGCGCCCGGGACGCCGTGTCGAACGCCGCACCCGAGCTGTGTGCCAGGGTGCGCGCCCACTCCGACATCCCGATCGGCGTCGGCCTCGGGGTGCGCAGCGGCGCGCAGGCGGCGGAGATCGCGGCCTACGCCGACGGCGTCATCGTCGGATCCGCGCTGGTGAGTGCCGCGAAGGCCGGTACCGACGAGTTGGCGGCACTGGTCGGTGAACTCGCCGAGGGCGTGCGGGCGGCCGACCGGCGGCCGTGACCCCGTCGGCTAGGGTGGCACGGTGACGCTGCCGACATCGCTTGCCGGGCCGACAACGCTCGATGGATCGACCTCGCTGAGCTCGACGATCCTGGCCTACATCCCCAGCCCTCCGCAGGGTGTCTGGTACATCGGGCCGCTCCCTCTGCGGGCGTATGCGCTGTGCATCATCGTCGGCATCATCGTCGCCGTCTGGTGGGGCAACCGCCGGTGGAAGGCGCGTGGCGGTCAGGACGGCGAGGTTCTCGACGTCGCCATCTGGGCGGTCCCGTTCGGTCTGATCGGCGGCCGGCTGTATCACCTCGCCACCGACTGGCGCACCTACTTCGGCGACGGCCCCAAGACCCCGATCGACGCCGTCAAGATCTGGGACGGTGGTCTCGGAATCTGGGGTGCGGTACTGCTCGGTGCGCTCGGCGCATGGATCGGCTGCCGCCGGCACGGCATCAAGCTGCCGCCGTTCGGTGATGCCCTCGCACCACCGATCCTGCTGGCCCAGGCCATCGGGCGCCTCGGCAACTACTTCAACCAGGAGCTGTACGGGCGTCCGACGGACCTTCCGTGGGGACTCAAGATCTACGAGCGTGTCGACGCCGCCGGGAACGCCGACCCCGGGCTGATCGCCGGGGTCTCCAACGGGCACGTCGTGACCATCGTGCACCCGACGTTCCTCTACGAACTGCTGTGGAACCTGTTCGTCGTCGTACTGCTGGTCGTCGTCGACCGCTACTTCCGCATCGGTCACGGGCGGCTGTTCGCGCTGTATGTCGCGGGCTACTGCGTCGGGCGGTTCGGTGTCGAGCTCATGCGTTCGGATCCGGCAACCCACATCTTCGGCGTCCGGATCAACGTGTTCACCGCGATCATCGTGTTCGCCTGCGCCGCGGTGTACTTCGTCGTCGCACCCAAGGGGCGTGAACAAGGCCTCACGATGTACCACCCGGCCAGGGCCGAGGAACTCGCCGAGGCGGGCGTCGTCGGCTACGTCGATCCCTACGGTGACGAGGAATACGACGAGGAATACGGCGACGAGGACGTCGAGGGTTTCTACCTCAACGACGACGCCGAGCCCGACGACGAGTACGACGACGGAGACTACGGCGACGAGGTTCACGACGAGGAGGCCGACGACGAGAGCGAACTCGTCGATCTGCAGGGCCACCATGTCGAAGCCGCCACGGTAGCGGCCGGGGACGGGGTCGGGGAGACCGAGGTCGGGGAGACTGCGGCCGCCGACGCTGAGGTCGCCGACGCTGAGGTCGCCGACGCTGAGGTCGCTGACGCTGAGGTCGCTGACGCTGAGGTCGCTGACGCTGAGGTCGCTGACGCTGAGGTCGCTGACGCTGAGGTCGCTGACGCTGAGGTTGCCGACACTGAGGTTGCCGACACTGAGGTTGCCGACACTGAGGTTGCCGACACTGAGGTTGCCGACACTGAGGTTGCCGACACCGAGGTTGCCGACACCGAGGTTGCCGACACCGAGGTCGCCGACACCGGCACCCCCGACACCACCGCAGACGATCCCGATGAGGTCTCCGAAGGCCTCGCCGAGGCGGCCGAGGACCGGGCCGACGACGAGGGCGACCGCGATGCCGCCGGAACCGACGAGGACGAACCCGCCCTCGCCGACGGGCAGTCGACCGACGCCGGCGGCCCCGCCGAGATCGTCGACGACGACCCCGACCTCGACGGCGAGATCATCGAGGGCACCGACGAAACCGCCGACGGCAAGCCCTGGACACCCACCGACTCCTGATCGGCCAACCTCCCAGGTCCCTACCTCGTTCCCGGACTGCACAACCAGGGAACGACGTTGCACCCTGGGCGTTTACCCAAGCCCGGGTGCCACCACGGCCCGGCCGCACCCCGACAACACCGCACCGGCGCACCCCGTCGGATAGAGTGAAGATTCACCCAACGGTGCACGAACACAGCCTGAGTCTCGTGCGCTGACATAGTGCTCCACGGGCCAGCGTTGTCCCACCGGACATTCGAGCATTGCGATTCGTCATCGAGTCGAGTGGAGGTTCGAAATGCTGTTTTCTGCGCTGCCGGCCAAGCAGGGTCTGTACGACCCCGAGGCCGAAGTCGATTCGTGCGGTGTCGCCATGGTCGCCGACATCCACGGCCGACGGTCGCATTCGATCGTCTCCGACGGGCTGCTCGCCCTGGAGAACCTCGAACACCGAGGCGCCGCGGGCGCCGAGGCCAACAGCGGCGACGGCGCCGGCATCTTGATCCAGCTTCCCGACGAATTGCTCCGCGCGGTGGTCGATTTCGATCTGCCCGCACCGACTGCGGAAGGGGAGAACACCTACGCCGCGGGCACCTGCTTCCTGCCCGCCGATCCGACCCTGCGGGAACGGGCCATCGACCGGGTCTCCGCGCTCGCCGACGCCGAGGGCGTCACCATCCTGGGCTGGCGTGAACTGCCCGTCGACGCCGTCCGCGCCGACATCGGCGAAACCGCGCTCGGCTGCATGCCGTTCATGATGCAGCTGTTCGTCACCGTCGACCCGCCCGCCGGGCAGCCGCGCATCGGCGGCATCGATCTCGACCGCTACATCTATCCGTTCCGCAAGCAGGCCGAACGCGTCACCCCGGCCATCGACGAAGCCGGCATCGGACTGTACTTCCCGTCGCTGTCGAGCCGCACCATCGTCTACAAGGGCATGCTCACGACGATGCAGTTGCCGCTCTACTACGACGACCTGCGCGACGACCGCTGCATGAGCGCGATCGCCATCGTGCACTCCCGGTTCTCCACCAACACCTTCCCGTCGTGGCCGCTCGCGCACCCGTTCCGCTTCGTCGCACACAACGGTGAGATCAACACCGTGCGCGGCAACCGCAACCGCATGCGCGCCCGGGAAGCGCTGCTCGAGACCGACCTCATCCCCGGCGACCTCAAGCGCGCATTCCCCATCTGCACGCCGGAGGCCTCGGACTCCGCCTCGCTCGACGAAGTCCTCGAACTGCTGCACCTCGGTGGCCGCAGCGTCCCGCACGCGGTGATGCTGATGGTGCCCGAGGCGTGGGAGAACGTGGCCGACATGGACCCCAAACGCCGGGCGTTCCTGCAGTTCAACGGGTCCCTGATGGAAGCGTGGGATGGCCCGGCCTGCGTCACGTTCACCGACGGCACCGTCGTCGGTGCGGTCCTCGACCGTAACGGGCTGCGGCCCGGACGGTGGTGGCAGACCCGCGACGGCCGCGTGATCCTCGCCTCGGAGGCCGGGGTCCTCGCGGTGCCCACCGACGACGTCATCTCCAAGGGCCGCCTCGAGCCCGGAAAGATGTTCCTCGTCGACACCGCGCAGGGCCGGATCATCCCCGACGAAGAGGTCAAGGGAGATCTGATCGGCGCCGAGGCATACGACGAATGGCTGCACGCCGGCCTCCTCGACATCGCCACACTGCCCACCCGCCCCGTCTACAAGCCCAACCACGACACCGTCGTGCGCCGCCAGGTGTCGTTCGGTTACACCGAGGAAGACCTGCGCGTGCTGCTCACCCCGATGGCCGCGTCGGGGTACGAACCACTCGGCTCGATGGGCACCGACACCCCGATCGCGGTGCTGTCCAAGCGATCCCGGCTGCTCTACGACTACTTCGTCGAACTCTTCGCGCAGGTGACGAACCCGCCGTTAGACGCCATCCGCGAGGAGATCGTCA
This sequence comes from Gordonia sp. NPDC003424, assembly GCF_053588655.1. Lineage (NCBI taxonomy): Bacteria > Bacillati > Actinomycetota > Actinomycetes > Mycobacteriales > Gordoniaceae > Gordonia > Gordonia sp. NPDC003424. The sequence continues at coordinate 113,217 of NZ_JBSFQJ010000003.1, read as the reverse complement.
CGTCGATGGCGCGTGTGATGGGACCCGAACAGAACCTCCTGGACCCGACCGCGGCGTCGTGCCGTCAGATCCAGCTGCACTGGCCGGTCATCGACAACGAGGACCTCGCCAAGCTCATCCACATCAACGACGACGGCGACAACCCCGGACTCTCGGCCACGGTCCTGCGCGGCCTGTACCCGGTCGCCGAGGGCGGCGCCGGACTCGCGGCGGCGCTGGAGGACCTGCGCAACCGCGCCAGCCAGGCCATCGCCGAAGGGCACACCACGCTCGTCATCTCCGACCGCCACACCGATCGGGAGCACGCTCCGATCCCGTCGCTGCTGGCCATCTCCGCGGTCCACCATCACCTGGTGCGCACCAAGGAGCGGACCAAGGTGGCGCTTGTCGTCGAATCGGGCGACGCCCGCGAGGTGCACCACATCGCACTGCTCATCGGATTCGGCGCGGCAGCGGTCAATCCGCACCTCGCGCTCGAGTCCATCGAGGACCTCATCGCCGAGGGCGAGCTCACCGGCGTGCGGCCGTCCAAGGCCAAGCGCAACTACATCGAGGCGCTCGGCAAGGGCGTGCTCAAGGTGATGAGCAAGATGGGCATCTCCACCATCAGCTCCTACACGGCATCGCAGGCCTTCGAGGCCGTGGGGCTCTCGTCGGCGGTCGTCAAGGAGTACTTCACCCGCACGGTGTCGCGGATCGAGGGCGTCGGACTCGACGAACTCGCCGAAGAGGTCCGCATCCGCCACCATCGCGCGTTCGCCGAGAACCCGACCGAACAGGTCTACCGGCGGCTCGAGGTCGGCGGCGAATACCAGTACCGCCGCGAGGGCGAGCTGCACGTGTTCACCCCGGAGACGATCTTCCTGCTGCAGCACGCCACCAAGTCGGGCAAAGAGGCCGTCTTCCAGAAATACTCCGACGAGGTCAACGAGTTATCCCGCGAGGGCGGCACGCTGCGCGGCCTGTTCGAACTCGATCTGTCCGGACGGGATCCGGTGCCGCTCGACGAGGTCGAGCCGGTCGAGGACATCATGAAGCGCTTCAACACCGGCGCCATGAGCTACGGATCGATCTCCGCGGAAGCGCACGAGACCATCGCCATCGCGATGAATCGGATCGGTGGCCGATCCAACTCGGGTGAGGGCGGCGAGGACGTGGACCGCCTCTACGACCCGGAGCGGCGCAGTGCGGTCAAACAGGTCGCGTCCGGGCGCTTCGGCGTCACCAGCGACTACCTGATCAACGCCACCGACATCCAGATCAAGATGGCTCAGGGCGCGAAACCCGGTGAGGGCGGCCAACTCCCGGCCTACAAGGTGTATCCGTGGATCGCCAAGACCCGGCACTCGACGCCCGGCGTCGCGTTGATCTCGCCGCCGCCGCACCACGACATCTACTCGATCGAGGATCTCGCTCAGCTGATCCACGACCTGAAGAACGCCAACTCCGACGCCCGCATCCACGTCAAGCTGGTCAGCGCCGTCGGCGTCGGGACGGTGGCGACCGGTGTGTCCAAGGCGCACGCCGACGTCGTCCTCATCTCCGGGCACGACGGCGGGACCGGAGCCTCGCCGCTCACCTCGCTCAAGCACGCCGGCACCCCGTGGGAGATCGGCCTCGCCGACGCCCAGCAGACGTTGATGCTCAACGGTCTCCGCGACCGCATCACCGTGCAGTGCGACGGCGCGTTGCGCACCGGCCGCGACGTCATCATGGCCGCGCTGCTCGGCGCCGAGGAGTACGGCTTCTCCACCGCGCCGCTCATCGTCACCGGGTGCATCATGATGCGCGTCTGCCATCTCGACACGTGCCCGGTCGGTGTCGCCACCCAGAACCCGGTGCTGCGCTCGCGGTTCACCGGCCAGGCCGAACATCTGGTCAACTTCTTCCGGTTCATCGCCGAGGACGTCCGGAAGTACCTGGCGCAGCTGGGATATCGGACCCTCGACGAGGCGATCGGGCAGTCGCAGCGGCTGCACACCGACACCGCGGTGGCGCACTGGAAGAGCAAGGGACTCGATCTGTCGCCGATCTTCCGCACCTACGAGGACAAGGGTCCGACCCGCCGCATGCGCGGGCAGGAACACGGTCTCGAACATGCGCTGGACCAGACGATGATCCAGCTCGCCGAGGGGGCGCTCGAGGACGCGCATCCGGTCAGCCTCGAGCTGCCGGTCCGCAACGTCAACCGCACCGTCGGCACGCTGCTCGGGTCGGAGGTGACCCGCCGCTACGGCGCCGACGGACTCGCCGAGGACTCCATCGTGGTGAACCTCACCGGGTCGGCCGGTCAGTCGCTCGGGGCATTCCTGCCGCCGGGCGTGACCATCAAGCTGTCCGGCGACACCAACGACTACGTCGGAAAAGGCTTGTGCGGCGGGAAGATCGTCGTCGCACCCGACCCGGACGCCTGGTTCATCGCCGAGGATCAGGTGATCGCCGGCAACACCATCCTGTACGGCGCGACCTCCGGTGAGGTGTTCCTGCGCGGGCGGGTCGGCGAGCGGTTCTCGGTGCGCAACTCCGGCGCCACGGCCGTCGTCGAAGGTGTCGGCGACCACGCCTGCGAATACATGACCGGCGGGCGGGTGGTGATCCTCGGACCCACCGGTCGCAACCTGGCGGCCGGCATGTCGGGTGGTATCGCCTACGTCTACGACCTCGACCCGGCCAAGGTGAACATGGCGATGGTGGAGTTGCTGCGACCCGACCCCGACGACCTCGGTTTCCTGCGCGACACCATCGCCAAACACACCGAACTCACCGGCTCGGCGATCGGCGCGTCCATGCTGGCCGACTGGCCGCGGCGTTGCCTGGGCTTCACCAAGGTGATGCCCACCGATTACAAACGAGTACTCGACGCGGCCCGGATGGCCGAAGCCGAAGGACGCGACGTCGATTCAGCGATCATGGAGGCGGCACGTGGCTGACCCACGCGGATTCCTGGAAATCCGGAAGAAGGAATCGAAGTACCGTCCGGTGGCCGAACGTGTGCAGGACTGGGAGGACGTGTACGCACATTCGGAGAACCCGCTGGGCGAACTCGCCGAGGTGTCCGAGCAGGGCCGCCGGTGCATGGACTGCGGAATCCCGTTCTGCCACTCCGGAACCGCGGGTTGCCCGCTGGGCAACCTGATCCCGGAATGGAACGACCTCGTCCGGCGCGGCCGGTGGGATGCGGCGAGCAGCCGGCTGCACGCCACCAACAATTTCCCCGAGTTCACCGGCATGGTGTGCCCGGCGCCGTGCGAGGCCGCCTGCGTGCTGGCCATCTCCGACTCCACCACCGGCGGCAGCGTCACCATCAAACGGATCGAGAAGACCATCGCCCACGAATCGTGGGCGGAGGGCATCATCGGTCCGGAGCCGCCGGCCTCGAAAACCGGCAAATCGGTGGCCATCGTCGGCTCCGGGCCCGCGGGACTGGCTGCGGCGCAGCAACTCACGCGCGCCGGACACGACGTGACGGTCTACGAGCGCGACGACCGGCTCGGTGGTCTGCTGCGCTACGGCATCCCCGAGTACAAGCTGCAGAAATCCGACATCGACCGCCGCATTGCCCAGATGCGTGCGGAGGGAACGGAATTCGTCGTCAACTGTGACGTCGGCACCGACCTGACGGTGGCGGAGCTGCGCGCCCGCCACGAAGCGGTCGTCCTGGCCATCGGCGCGATGGAGGCACGCGACAACCCCGTCCCGGGACGTGACCTGGGCGGTGTGCACCTGGCGATGGAACACCTGGTGCCCGCCAACAAGGAATGCGAGGGCGACGGGCCCTCGCCGATCACCGCAGAGGGCAAGCACGTGGTGATCATCGGCGGCGGCGACACCGGCGCCGACTGCCTGGGAACCGCGCACCGCCAGGGCGCCGCATCCGTCGTCCAGCTCGACTACAACCCGGCGCTGCCCGACGACCGCGACGACACCCGCTCGCCGTGGCCGACATGGCCGCTGATCATGCGCACGTCGTCGGCACATGTCGAGGGCGGCGAACGCAAATACCAGGTGGCCGTGCAGCGCTTCGTCGGCGACGACGACGGCAACGTCACGACGATGGTGCTCGCCGAGGTCGAGGTCCAGCGTGAGCCCGACGGCCGGCGTGTCATCACCCCGGTGTCCGAGGAGTTCGAAATCCCTTGCGAGCTGGCCCTGTTCGCGATCGGCTTCGCCGGTGTGCGGCGTGGCCCGCTGCTCGACGACCTCGGACTCGAGCCCACCCGGCGCGGCGACCTCTACTGCGGCAGCGACTGGCAGACCGATGCCCCGGGCGTGTTCGTCTGCGGTGACGCGCACCGCGGCGCCTCGCTGGTGGTGTGGGCGATCGCCGAGGGCCGCTCGACGGCGCGGGCCGTCGACGAGTTCCTGGTGGGGGCGTCCGACCTGCCGTCGCCCGTGCGGCCCGCAGCGCTTCCGCTGTCGGTGCGGTAGGCACGGGCCGACCTCTCGGGCAGCCGGGTCGCACACCGCTTTTCGCCGCCCCGGAGCTGTTTGCAATATGTTCACCAATGGTGGCGTCGACCGGATGACCTGCTGGAATATCGGCGGACGCGGCGGATTGCCACGTATGTTCAATAGAGATGCCACCTCAACCCGACTAAGGTGATCACAGTGACACGTCGAACGAAGATCGTTTGCACTTTGGGTCCGGCCACCAGCAGCGACGAAAAGCTCAAAGAGCTCGTCGAGGCGGGTATGGATGTGGCCCGCATGAATATGAGCCACGGTACCCACGACGTGCACCGCGAGGTGTACGGGCGGGTACGCAAGGCCGGCGACAACGCCGGAAAGGCGGTGGGCGTCCTCGCCGACCTGCAGGGACCGAAGATCCGCCTCGGGAAGTTCGAGGACACCGGTGCGCCGAACGGCGAGGTCATGTGGGCGACCGGCGACGAGGTACGGATCACCGTCAAGGACATGGTCGGCACGCACGACCGGGTATCGACCACCTACAAGCACCTTTCCGAGGACGTCAAACCGGGCGACCGCCTGTTGGTCGACGACGGCAAGGTCGGATTGGTGGCCACCGGCATCGACGGCGACGACGTCGTGTGCGCGGTGACCGAGGGCGGTCCCGTCAGCAACAACAAGGGCCTGTCGTTGCCGGGCGTCAACGTGTCGGTGCCGGCACTGTCGGAAAAGGACATCGCCGACCTCGAGTTCGCGCTCGACCTCGGTGTCGACATGATCGCGTTGTCGTTCGTGCGCAGCCCGGCCGACGTCGACCTGGTCCACGAGGTGATGGACCGCAAGGGCCGGCGGGTTCCGGTGATCGCGAAGCTCGAGAAGCCCGAGGTGATCGACAACCTCGAGGCGATCGTGCTGGCGTTCGACGCGATCATGGTCGCCCGCGGCGACCTCGGTGTCGAGTTGCCGCTCGAGCAGGTGCCGCTGGTGCAGAAGCGTGCCATCCAGATGGCGCGGGAGAACGCCAAGCCGGTGATCGTGGCCACGCAGATGCTGGATTCGATGATCGAGAACTCGCGGCCCACCCGCGCCGAGGCGTCCGACGTCGCGAATGCCGTGCTCGACGGCGCCGACGCGGTGATGCTCTCCGGCGAGACATCGGTGGGCAAGTTCCCGATGGAGGCCGTCCGCACGATGGACCGGATCGCCCGCGCCGTCGAGGAGGGCCCGCGCGACGTGCCGCCGCTCTCGCACGTCCCGCGCACCAAGCGTGGCGTGCTCTCCTACGCCGCCCGCGACATCGGCGAACGACTCGAGGTCAAGGCCCTGGTCGCGTTCACCCAGTCCGGTGACACCGTGCGTCGTCTCGCGCGGCTGCATTCCCGTCTGCCGCTGCTGGCGTTCACCCCCACCCAGGCGGTGCGCTCGCAGCTGGCGCTGAGCTGGGGAACCGAGACCTTCATCGTCGACAAGGTCGACACAACCGACAACATGATCGACCAGGTCGATCATCAGCTCATGCGTATCGGTCGTCTCGAGCGAGGGGACGTGGTCGTCATCGTCGCCGGTGCCCCGCCCGGCACCGTCGGTTCCACCAACCTGATCCACGTGCACCGCATCGGCGAACAGGACCACTGAAGTATTGGGCCGACTCCGTCGGCCGGGCCTGACGCCCTCAGTCCTCGGTCTTCCCTCCTCATCGCATCGGTCGCTACGCTCCCTCGCTCTTCGTCGGTCCAGACCGAGGCCGGGCGTCCGGCCGTGTCCAATTGGCCGACTCCGTCGGCCGGGCCTGACGCCCTCAGTCCTCGGTCTTCCCTCCTCATCGCATCGGTCGCTGCGCTCCCTCGCTCTTCGTCAGTCCAGACCGAGGCCGGGCGTCCGGCAGAAGACATTGGCCGACTCCGTCGGCGTGGCCTGACGCCCTCAGTCCTCGGTCTTCCCTCCTCATCGCATCGGTCGCTACGCTCCCTCGCTCCTCGTCAGTCCAGACCGAGGCCGGGCGTCCGGCCGGGGATGTCGCGTTGGTCGCTGCGCTCCCTCGCTCCTTGTCGGTCCAGACCGAGGCCGGGCGTCCGGCCGGGGCCAGCGTGAGAGCAGGAAGAGTCGCAACCCTCGCTGGTCGAGTAAGCGACCGAGCTTGCGAGGCCGCGCATCGAGGCCACTTACCTTTGACGGCAAGTGATCTCGATGCGGCACCTCGCAAGCTCGGAGCCTTACTCGGTCAGCGGGGTGTGGCGGCTCTTCGAGCCAGGCCCCGAGCTTGCGCGGCCGCGCATCGAGATCACCGTGCCACCCTTGCGGGACGGTCTTGAGCACCGCATAGGCTTTCACCCATGACCGACCAATCCGACGATCTCGGCAAACTCCTCGCTCTCCTCGACGTCGAGCGGCAGGGCGACGACCTCTTCATCGGGCAGCACTCCGAGCAGAAGACCGCGCGCACTTTCGGTGGTCAGCTGCTGGGGCAGGGCGTCGTCGCCGCGGCGCGCACCCTCACGAGGGGCAACCCGCCGGTGCACGCGTTGCACGCGCACTTCATCCGGGGTGGCGACGTCGACAAGCCGATGGAGTATCACGTCGCCCGATTCCGCGACGGCAAGTCCTTCGCCAACCGGCAGGTCACCGCCATCCAGGACGGCGCCGAGATCTTCACCATGCTCGTCGCGTTCCAGGACAACACGGCCGGTCTCGAACACGCGGTGGAGATCCCGCAGGTGCCCTATCCCGAGGAACTCCCGCCGCTCGGCGAGCATTTCAAGGGCTACGAGGAGCAGATCGCGACTTTCGTGAACGCGCTGCACCCGATCGACATCCGCTTCGCCAACGACCCGACCTGGAAGGTCCGTGAAGCGGGGGAGACCCTCAAGGACAACCGGGTCTGGATGAAGGCGGACGGCGTCATCCCCGACGACCCGATCCTGCATGTCGCCGCCATGTGTTACGCGTCGGACACGACGGTGCTCGACTCGATCATCACCACCCACGGATTGTCCTGGGGCATCGACCGGTTGTTCGCGGCGACGGTCAACCACTCGATGTGGTTCCATCGCGAGTTCCGCTTCGACGACTGGATGCTGTACGCCACCCGGTCGCCCGTCGCGACCGGATCGCGCGGCATGGGGTCCGGGCGGTTCTGGAAGCGTGACGGCACCCTGGCGACCTCGGTCGTACAGGAAGCGCTCATCAAGTACTTCCCACCCAAGGACTGACCGTCCGGCGGTGGCACACTGTCCGGTATGGACCCCGGCCGGCCGACGCATCCGACCAGCGCACCGCAACCCGAGTACTGGCTGACGCCCGGACCGATGCTGAAACAACGCACGTGGCAGCGCACCAGTCGTGTCCCGGTCATCATCGTCAGCGTCATCGGCGTCGCCGCGTTGATCACCGTGGCCGTGGTCGCCCTGGTCATCGGTTCGGTGTCCCGCTCGTTCTTCACCGCGCGGGGCGTCGTGCTCTGCTCGACGCTGCCGATCCAAGCGCGGCAGATCACCACCGGAGCCCCCGTCGTGATCTTCGACGAGTCCGGCGCGGAACTCGCGTCGACCTCGCTGGGCCAGCGGCGCAACGGTGAGGACGGACAGTGCGAGCTGCCGTTCTCCGCCCGATCGGTCGAGGCCGGCAAGAGCGGCTATGTCGTACGCATCGGCGACGTCCTACAGGAGACGGTGTCGGGACCGGCATTGCAGTCCGGCGTCGTATTGCGGCCGCTGGGCTGATCGCGGTGCGTCACCCGGTGGTGACCCCGGCGCCGGGTTAGACTTCGGCGATCTGTCGCGGGCTCCGCCGCATGCCGCAGAAGATGGGGGAAGTGTGACGACGTACAGCATCGACTGGGCGCACGAGATCTGGGCCTCGCTCAAATGGATCGGCATCGTCTTCGTCATCGCATCGGTCGGGCTGCTCCTCATCGGGTATCTGCTGGCCCGGTTCACGCTGTGGGGCCGGCAGTACTGGCGGATCACCGGCGGCTTCTTCACGGACCCGTCGACGCGCGTCGGCGCCTGGGTCCTGGTGGCGGTCTTGCTCGCGCTCACCGTCTCGGGCGTTCGACTCTCGGTGCTCTTCTCCTACCAGGGCAACGACATGTTCACGGCGTTGCAGACCGCCGCCGAGGGATTCTCGTCGGGCAACGCGGAGGCGCTCGACGCCGGGAAGAGCACCTTCTGGGGTGCGATGGGGATCTTCGGCATCCTGGCCACCATCCACGTCGTCCGCACCCTGGTCGAGCTCTACCTCGGCAGCATGTTCGAGATCCGGCTGCGGCAGTACATGACGACGCGGAACACCAGCGACTGGCTGGGTGGAATGGCGTTCTACCGCAACCGATTCGTCGATCTGGGCATCAAGGGTGAGGACGCGCACATCCAGCCGGGCGTGGACAACCCGGATCAGCGCATCGAGTCCGACATCACGAACGTGGCGACCTCGAGTCGGCAGCTCGTGTTCGGCTATGGCGGATCGTCGACCAACGGTGTCGTCCCGGCGATCATCACGATCGTCTCGTTCACCAAGATCCTGTGGGATCTGTCCGGTCCGATGACGATTTTCGGTACCGAGATCCCGCGTGCGATGGTGTGGTTCGTCTACCTCTTCGTGCTGGTGTCCACCGTGGTCGCCTTCCGGCTGGGCCGGCCGCTCATCCGCCTCTACTTCCTCCGCGAACGTCTCACCGCGAACTTCCGCTATGCGCTCGTCCGGGTCCGCGACGGCGCGGAGAACGTTGCGCTCTACCGGGGCCAGGGCAGCGAACAGGCCGGGCTGCTCGAGCGGTTCGGCGCGGTGGTCGCGAACTTCTGGCAGGTCATCTACCGGACGCTCAAATTCAGCGGGTGGAACTTCGTCATCAACCAGCTGTCGGTGGTGTTCGCCTACATCATCCAGGCCCCACGGTTCTTTGCCGGTGAGATCAAGCTCGGTGACATGAACCAGACCGCGAGCGCCTTCGGCAACGTGCACGACTCGCTGTCGTTCTTCCGGGAGTCCTACGACTCGTTCGCCGACTTGCGCGCATCGCTCTATCGGCTCGACGGACTCGAGGACGCCAACAGCAAGTCGCGGGAACTCCCCACGATCCGTACCGAGGACCGCGATCGGATGGTCCGCCTCTCCGACGTCGACATCAGCACTCCCGACGGCAACCAGCTCATCCACGATCTGAATCTGTCGCTCTCACCCGGCGACGCCCTGGTCATCAAGGGCCGGTCGGGATCCGGGAAGACGACGCTGTTGCGAGGCCTCGCCGGACTGTGGCCCTTCGTCGGCGGTGAGTTCGATCGGCCCGGCGGCAACGGCACCCTGTTCCTCTCGCAGATTCCCTACATTCCGCTGGGCGACCTGCGCACCGCCGTCGCGTACCCGGCCCTGCCCGACGACGTCGGCGACGACGCCATCAAGCGGGCCCTGCAGCAGGTCTTCCTGCCACACCTGACCGAGCGCCTCGACGAGGAGGAGGACTGGGCCAAGGTTCTCTCGCCGGGCGAGCAGCAACGCGTCGCCTTCGCGCGCATCCTCCTCACGCGTCCGCAGGTCGTCTTCATGGACGAGGCGACCTCTGCGGTCGACGAGGGGCTGGAGTATGCGCTGTACTCGCTCATCCGCAGCGAGCTGCCGGAGACGATCATCGTGTCGGTCAGCCACCGCAGCACCACCGATCAGCACCACACCGAAATGCTCGAACTGACCGGCGAGGGCGGATGGGAACTCAGCCCGGTCACCGCCGGAGCGCCGCCGAGCGGGTCCTGAATCAGCCTGCTGACGTCGCTTCTTTACCATTGCATTACCAATTCGGCAGATCGCACTCCCGACTGATCACCGGCCAGTACTGTGAGCGTGACCACACAGTCGGGTGAAGCGAGGATATCGGTCATGGCGCAGTCAGAAACGATCACTTTTCCGCACCAGAGTGGCGCCGCGGTCGCCACGCTGCCGGAGGGATTCCAGGAAACCGTGCGACTCCGGCCGGACTCGGTCGCGCTGCGGACCGTCGGCGGTATCCAGCAGGTCACCTGGAGCGAGTACGCCCGCCGGGTCCGGGCGATCGCGGGTGGCCTGGCGGCCCTCGGGGTCAAGCACGGGGACACCGTCGGCATCATGCTGACCAACCGGCCCGAGTTCCATCTCGTCGACACGGCCGCGCTGCATCTCGGGGCGATCCCGTTCTCGATCTACAACACCAGTTCCCCGGACCAGATCGAGTACCTGTTCGGCAACGCCGAGAACACCATCGTGATCACCGAGCAGGTGTTCCTCCCCGCGCTGCGGGCGGCGAACACGGGAGTGGCCACGACGGTCGTCGTCGACGGGACCGCGGATCAGGCGATGACGCTCGCCGAACTCGAGGACACCGCCGCGCCGGAAGGGTTCGACTTCGAGGCCTCGTGGCGGGCGGTGCAGCCCGAGGATCTCGCGACGCTCATCTACACCTCGGGCACCACCGGTCCACCCAAGGGCGTGGAGATCACCCACCGCAACATGATCGCCGAGCTCGCGGCACTCGCCGAGCACGTCGACGTCGGGTTCGACGACCGGGTGATCTCATACCTGCCCGCCGCGCACATCGCCGACCGCGTCTCCTCGCACGCCGCGAACATGGTGCGCGGCATCCAGGTCACCACGGTGCCCGACCCGCGGGAGATCGCCGCCGCACTGCCCGAGGTGCGTCCGACCTTCTTCTTCGGTGTCCCGCGGGTGTGGCAGAAGATCCGCGCCGGCATCGAGGCCAAGCTGTCCGAAGAGCACAGCCCGGTCAAGAAGAACCTCGCCTCGTGGGCGCTCGGTGCCGGGGCGGCGGCGGCGAAAGCCCAACTCGACGGCCACGGCGCCGGCCTGCTCGGCGGCGTCCAGCACGGACTGGCCGACAAACTGGTGCTGCACAAGGTCCGCGCCGCCATCGGCATGGACGAGATCAAGTGGGCCGGCTCGGGTGCGGCAGCCATCCCGCCCGAGGTGCTGCAGTTCTTCCTCGGCCTCGGCGTTCCGGTGCTCGAGGTGTGGGGGATGTCGGAGACCACCGGCGTCTCCACGATGACCCTGCCGGAGAACATGAAGATCGGTACGGTCGGGGCCCCGATCACCGGGGTCGAGGCCAAACTCGCCGAGGACGGCGAACTCCTCATCCGCGGCCCGGTCGTCATGCGCGGCTACCGCAAGCAGCCCGACAAGACGGCCGAAACCATCGACGACGACGGCTGGCTGGCCACCGGTGACATCGCCACCATCGACGACGACGGCAACGTGACCATCGTCGACCGCAAGAAGGAACTGATCATCAACGAGGCCGGCAAGAACATGTCGCCGACCAACATCGAGAACGCGATGAAGGCGGCCTCCTCGCTGATCGGCCAGGTCGTCGCGATCGGCGACGGCAAACCGTATATCGCCGCCCTCGTGGTCCTCGATCCGGACGCCGCCGCGGCCCGGGCGAAGATGCTCAACATCCCCGACGCCGACATCGCGACGTTGTCGTCGAGGCGAGAGGTTCTCGAGGAGGTGACCACCGCCATCACCGTCGGGAACGGCACCCTGTCGCGGGTGGAACAGATCAAACGGTTCACCATCGTCCCGGCCGCCTGGGATCCCGGCGGCGACGAGCTGACCCCGACGATGAAGTTGCGGCGCAAGCCGATCGCCGACAAGTACGCGCCGCAGATCGGTGAGCTCTACGAGTCGGCGGCCGGCGAGAGCGTCGTCGACCTGCGCTGAGAGGTGGCCGCGCGGACCGCGAGCGCGATCGCCACGCCCCACAGCACGAGCCACACGGTCATGCCGCCGACCTGAATACGCTGGGCCAGCCCCAGACGGTAGTCGCCGTGCGCGTTGTCGGCGGCGAGCATCCACACGGTCGAGACGACGACGATCACCAGCATTGCCAGTCCGGCAGTGCGCATCAACGGCCAGATCCGGTCGCGATAGCTCACGATCGTGGCCGCGACCATCGCGGTGAAGATCGAGAACACCGCCAGCGTGCTGGTCAGCGCATGGATGTGGTGCAGCTGCGGGAACAGGCCACTCGGCTCCACCGGGCAGCCCGGGTCGATACCCGGGATGCACTCGATGGGCAGCAGCGCGTCGGCCAGCGTCGAGGCGCCGAACGCGGCGAGTGCGGCCACCGCGGTGATCGCCTTCCAGCCGCCGAACAGCGGCCGCGGAATGAGCAGCAGGAGACCAGCGGCCAGTGAGGTGCAGGCGGTCGTCACGTCGCCGGCGACGTAGACCCCCCGATGGGGCCGATTGACCGCGTCGAGTTCGCTGAGGAAACTTCGCAACGGGTCCAGCGGGGTCGCCCAGAAGAACTCCAGAACCCACGACGAATAGCAGATCCCGGCCACCGCCACGAGTACCGCCGCGGCCCAACCGCGAACTGCCCACGAACTCACGTCGGCCAGCCTATCGGGGAACGCAGATCACGAAAGGCGCAGGGATCTCGCCAATTCAGCGAACTTGTCGGAGGTTCTCGCCATAGTGGAGATCAGGAGTCCCGCACCCCAGCGGCTCCGGACGAGGAGAGGACTTTGAAGATGGCACTCGACGACGACGACATCACCACCTCCAGCGCCGGCGGTGAGGGCGTGGCCGACGGCGGCTCCAACCCGGGCGGACACGACGGCGGAGCAGACGGCACCGCGGATGCGGGCGAGGGTCCGGCCGACGGCGGCTCCAACCCGGACGGACACGACGGCGGTGCGGACGGTAGCGCAGACGCCGGTGAAGGACCCGCCGACGGTGGCTCCAACCCCGCGGGTCATGACGGCGGTGCGGACGGAACTGCTTGAGCTCCACCGTGATAACGCCCCGAAGACGATGCTGAGTCGCTGCATCGCCGTCGACGCGGACAGCTTCGCGACACAGTTCTGGGGACGACGGCCGCTGCACAGTCGTGCGACGACGCTCCCTCGCGGCTTCGACGATCTGCTCTCGTCGGACGACGTCGACGAACTGATCAGCGAACGCGGGGTGCGTACACCGTTCATCCGCATGGCCCGCGACGGCGACCTCGTCGCCCGGGACTGCTACGTCGGCCCGGCCGGTTTCGGCGCGGAGATGCCGGATCAGATCGACTCGGCGAAGGTGCTCAAGCAGTTCGCGGCGGGCGCGACGATCGTGCTGCAGGGACTGCACCGGTTGTGGCCGCCGGTCATCGATTTCGCGCGTGCGATGGTCGACGACCTCGGTCACCCGGTGCAGACCAACGCCTACATCACGCCGCCCGCGCACCGCGGGTTCGATCCGCACTACGACGTGCACGACGTCTTCGTGCTGCAGACCGCCGGGCGCAAACACTGGACGGTGCACGCGCCGGTCCACGCCGATCCGCTGGTATCCCAACCCTGGACCGACCGTCGCGCGGCGATCGAATCACGAGTGCTCGACGATCCGGTCATCGACGCCGTGCTCGAGCCCGGCGATGCGCTCTACCTCCCACGCGGATGGGTGCACTCGGCAAAGGCGTTGGGGGACACATCGATTCATCTCACGGTCGGCGTCAGTCCGGTCACCGCGTACGACGTCGTGCGGGCCGTCGTCGACGAGCTCGCGGGGCTGGCCGATCTCCGCGCATCGCTGCCGCTGGGCGTCGACCTCACCGACCCCGACGAGACCGCCGCGATCGTGTCCAAGACCGTGGCCGGCCTGATCGATGCGCTGCGCGACGACACCGCCGCCGTCGGGGAGTCCGCGGCGACGCACCTCACCGCACAGTTCGCCGACCGGACGCGGCCGGTCGCGGTCCGGCCGCTGGCCACCCTGACCGCCATCACCGACCTCGACGAGACCACTCCGGTGCGATGGCGGCACGGACTCGTCTCGACGATCCGTCGCAACGGCGACCGCGTCGAACTGCGGCTGCCCGATCGCACCGTCACGTTCCCGGGGGTCTGTGCACCCGCCGTGGACGCGCTGCATGCCGGGGTGGTGACCGACGCGCGTGCCCTCCCCGGACTGGACACGCCGGACTCGCTGGTGGTGATCCGCCGGCTGATGCGAGAGGCCGTGATCGTGGCGCAGGAGCCGATCTCCGCGCCGGAGACCACCGCATGACCGATCGCCGTCCGTGCAGCGATCAGTCCATCGACCGCGACGACCCGATGTACGGCACCGCGTCCGCCGGCGCCTCGTGGTTGCTCCTCGAACTGGCCGGGCCGTGGGGACACTCCGCGTTCCTCAAATCGCCCGGCACCATCGACCCCGACCTCGGCCGGTCGATCGTGCGCCGCTTCGAGACCGCGGGGATGCGCATCGTCGCGATCCGCCGGCACGGTCGACGGGCCGCCACGCGGCGGTGGCGCTGGTTCGTCGCACACTCCACTCCGGGCGCGGAGACGATGCACCGTGGTGAGGTCTCCGGTCCCGAGGGCTACCTGGATCTCGCGCTGGATGGTTCGGACGGTGAACCGACGACCGATCCCGTGGTGGCAGTCTGCGCGCACGGCAAGCACGACCAGTGCTGCGCGGTGCGCGGACGGGCGGCGACTGCCGCCATCGCCGCCGCCTACCCCGACTGGACCTGGGAGTGTTCACATCTCGGCGGTGACCGATTCGCCGCGACGATGCTCGTCCTCCCGCACGGTCTCTGCTACGGCCGCGTCGACACTGCCGTCGATGCGGCCGATCTCGTCCGCCGATACGTCGATGGGCGACTGGAGAATTCGTTGCTTCGGGGCAGGACGTCGGTGCCGCACGCCGTGCAGGCCGCACAGTATTTCGTGCGCCGGGAGACCGGGGACGACCGGATCGACGCGCTCACCCCGATCGAGGTCGCCCACGTCGATCACCGCATCCACGTTCGGCTCACCGGCGACGACGGACCGATCGAAGTCGTGCTCGCCGAACGTTTCTCCGAGCCGTTGCGCTCCACCTGCACCGCCGGGGTCGCCGGGAAGGTGCGGCAGTTCGTGCTCGTGTCGATGGGCGCCTGAAGCGCTCACAGACGACGATTCCCCGAACCGCTGGCGCGGTCCGGGGAATCTCGTGCCGATCAGACGGTGCCGGTCTAGGCCGTGGCGGGTGCCTTCGCCTCGACCGCGAGGATCGGCGTTCCCACCGATACCTGCCCGTCCGCGATCTTCTCGACGGAGGCGAACTTCTTGGTGTTCATGATCACCACCGGGGTGATGATCGGATAACCGGCGGCCTCGATCTTGGCGCGGTCGAACGTCACGAGCGGAGTGCCCGCCTCGACCTTCTGGCCCGCCTTGACCTTGACGTCGAATCCGTCACCGTTCATCTGGACGGTGTCGATACCGACGTGGATGAGGAGTTCGATTCCACCGTCGAGGACGAGCCCGAAGGCATGTCCGGTCGGCTGTGCCGCCACCACTGTCGCCTTGGCCGGTGCGTACACCGTGTCACCGGACGGCAGGATCGCCGCGCCACCGCCCATCGTGCCCTTGGCGAACACGGGGTCGGGGACATCGCTGAGGGGAACGACTTCGCCCTCGAGCGGAGCCCCGATCTGGGTGACCGCACCATTGGCGCCCGCCGAACCGTTCGTCGACGCAGCTGCGGTGGCCGCCGCTGCACCGCCCACAGCCGCAGCACCGCCGGCCGCGGCCGCTCCGGCGCCACTCGACACCGACGACGGCGGTGCGACGGTTGCCGCGGAAGCGGCCGCCGCGGCCACTCCTTCGGCGCTGTCGTCGATCGGGATCGCACCCGAACGTTCCAGACCCGCGGCGCGGGCGGCCTCGAACTGTGCTTGCTGCTCGGGTGTCCGGTAGCCGGACATCATCACCAGCGCCATCGCCACGAAGAACGCCGCGGCGACCGCGATGCCGTAGAGCAGCAGCGGATCGAAGGCCGGGATCGTCAGCAGCGAGGTGAAGACGAAGGCATTCGTGTGCACACCGCCACCGATACCGATGATCAGACCGCCGATGAAACAGCCCACCAACATTCGCGGATATATTCGTTTGAACCGCAGGTGGATGCCGTACAGGGACGGTTCGGAGATACCGCCGAGCAGACCGGCCGCGAGCGCGCCGGTCGCCGTCTGTCTCATCTGTCCATCACGCTCCCGCAGCGCCAGGACGAGCACACCGGCGGTGGCGCCGAAGCACGCGAAGTTCCAAGCGCCCATCGGGCCCTGGATGAAGTCGTAGCCCAGGGTCTGGATGTTGATCAACATGATCGCGTTGATCGGCCAGTGCAGGCCCAGCGGCACCATGAACGGATATGCCAGCGGAATGATGATCGCGAAGATGAACGGGGAGAAGTCGTTGATCGACTTGAGCAGATCACCCAGGCCGGCACCGACGTACACGCCGATCGGGCCGATGATGAACGCGGTCAACGGGATCATGATCAACATCGCGAAGAAGGGCACGAAGATCAGCTGGATGTTCTCGGAGATCAGTTTCTTCAGCAGCTTGTACAACGGTCCGAGCACCGCGGCCATCAGCAGCGGCGGGAAGACCTGCGAGCTGTAGTCGTTGATCGTCAGCGGGATACCGAAGATGTCGACCGTCTTGATGGTGAACCCGAAGATGGTGTGCGAGGTCGCTTCCTCACCCAGTGCCGTGTAGCCGGGCAACATCAGCACCGCCATGATGGCGAAGCCGACCCACGGGTCCGCATCGAGCTTCTTCGACGCGTTGTAGGCGATCATCAACGGAAGGAAGGTGAACACACACTGCCAGCACAGGTTGATGAAGGCCCACGACGGCTCGAGTGTGACGCCGGGCGCGTTCCACGACGGGATCACGTCCAGGGTCGCCATCAGCGACATGAACGTGATGAACAGAGACGCTCCGAGCAGGGCGCCGAGGATCGGGCGGAACGAGTCCGAGAGGTACTCGAACAGGGAATCGAGCCAGGCCCTGTTGCCGCGTGGACCGCCGGCTCGAGCGGCCGCCTTGACCTCCGCGTCTGAGGGCTGCCCGACGGTCGACATCTCTGGCAGCGCCATGATGTCGTTGTAGACGGTCTGCACACCACCGCCGCAGATGACCTGATAACGGTTGCCCGCCTGCGAAACCGCTCCCAAGACCCCATCGATGGCCTCGACCTGTCCTTGGTCGATGGCCGAGTTGTCATTGAGCTGGAACCGCAGGCGCGTGGCGCAGTGGGTGAGGCTCTGGATATTGCCGGGACCGCCGACCGCTCTGACGATCTCGGCTGCTGACTGGGACGACATAGCTCTCCTCTGTGAGTGACGACGCTTTGGATCACTCACCGGGCGCGTGCCTCGATAGTCGCTCGACACATGCCCAGCTCTTCGGATGCTAGTCCCTGTTAGATCGCGGTGTGGTCACTTGGGCAACCCTGTACGGAAACCATTTGGTCTCAGTTTGGCCGAGATACATGTTGCTCACGTCGTGATCGGGCCCGCGACGGATCTCAGGGGACCACCACGCCGTCGACGTACACCCAGCTGCCCTCGTACTTCTCGAAGCGACTGCGCTCGTGCAGCGTGCCGCGGACCTCGTTGATGCGGTAGTTCGCGGCGAACGTGACTTCCCCGGTGGAGTCGAAAGGTGTTCCGCCGGTCGTGGATTCGATGTCCAGATCGATCCATTGCATGGCGTGGTCGAGAACGAGGTTGCGCGGCCGGGTACGTGGATGCCAACTCGCGAGTAGGTGGTCGCGGTTGTCGACGGCGAATGCCGTGAAGCGGGATCGCATCAGCGCCTCGGCAGTGCCGGCCTTGCGGTCGCCGCGCAGTATCGGACCGCAGCACTCGGCGAAGTCCAGGCCCGAGCCGCACGGGCAGCGATCGTCGTCGGGGTGCTCGCTCATCGGAGTCAGCGTAGTACCTGGCGTTGCTAGCCGTGCCGGACGATCCAGCCGACCAACGGCTTCGTCGCACGCCAGTCGGTGCGGACCCGGTCGATCAGTGCACGGGAGTGGATGACCTCGTCGAATCCGTAATCCCGCATCACCGTGAGCGATTTATGCCGCAGCAACTCGATTCGCGGGTGGTCGACGTCGAATCCCCGCGGCGCCGTTTTCAGCTGATTGCCGCCGACCTCCCATCCGGATCGCGACAGCTTCCGGAGGATGCGCTGCAACTCAGGGCCGTGTTTGTCGTGCACGATCGCCGCCCGGATGGCCGCGAGCCGTTCGGCGGTCGCATCGTAGAAGCCGGCTCCGACGCGGACGCCGGGCGCCCCGATCTGGATGTAGTAGCCGGTCGCCGGGGCGACGGCCAGATAGGCACCCTGGTGGGTCTTGTAGGGCGTTTTGTCCTTGGAGAACCGCACATCCCGATACGGGCGGAAGATCTTCGCCGCACCGAACTCGTCGGCCAAGGCCGCGGTGAGCTCGGTCATCGGTTCGGCGACGGCGGTGCGGTAGACGTCCTTGTGCGCCTCCCAGAACACCTTGGAGTTGTCGATCTCCAGGTCGTCGTAGAAGTCGAGCGCAGCCTCGGGAAAGCCGTCAAAGGTCATGCGCTCGTGCCGGATTCGGTGTCACCCGGGCAGGCCCAGGGCAAATCCGATGCCGATGATCACACAGGAGATGAAGGCCACCAGGGGCATGATCCACATCACATTCATGCGGGGGATGCTACCCGCGTCGCCACGTCGGCGTGCGCCAGTTGGGCGCGGCGGTCCGGGTGTCCGGTAGCCTTCCGCCCGTGAGACGTTGGGGTGTCCTGGTCATCTTGTGCGCGGCGCAATTCATCATGGTTCTCGACACCACCGTGATGAACGTGTCGGTGTCGAATGTCGTCGTCGACCTGAACACCACGCTCACCCAGGTGCAGCTCGCGATCACGCTCTACACCCTGGTGATGGGGTCCTTCATGCTCTTCGGCGGGCGCCTCGGCGACATGTTCGGTCGTCGCAGGGTGTTCGGGGTGGGACTCGCGGTGTACGGTCTCGGATCGCTCATCACCGCATTCAGCCCGAACATCGGCGTCCTGCTGTTCGGCTGGTCGTTCGTCGAGGGTGCGGGCGCGGTTCTGGTGATGCCGGCGATCATCTCGCTGACGGCGGCCAACTACGAGGGACGGGACCGGGCCACCGCATACAGTGCGCTCGGCGGCATCGCGGCGGCCGGTGCGGCGGCGGGACCGTTGATCGGCGGTTGGGTCACCGAGGCGCTGACTTGGCGGGTCGTGTTCGCCGCCGAGACCGTCGTCTGTGTGTTCATCGTGGCGTGTGTCCGGGTCATCTCCGACAGCGGAGACACCGAACGCGGGCGCATGGACTGGATCGGCACGCTGCTCTCGGCACTCGGGCTGGGCTTCATCGTGGTCGCCCTTCTGCAGGCGGGAACGTGGGGATTCATCCGGCCGTCGGGAGCGCTGACGATCGCCGGTAAGGAGATCACCCCGTTCGGTTTCTCCGTGGTGCCGTTCATGATCGGCATCGGCATCTTCGTGTTGATCGGATTCTTCGACTGGGAGCGCCGGGTGATCGCGCGGGGTGGCCGGCCGCTGATGCACCCCGAACTCCTTCGGGTGCTGCATCTGCGGAACGGCCTGGTGATGCTGATCGCGCAGCAGACGATCATCGGCGGGATGTTCTTCGTGATCCCGATCTACCTGCAGTACGTCCTGCTGAAGGATGCGTTCGAGACGGGGCTCAAGCTGGCGCCGATGTCGGTGGCGATGCTGATCGCGGCGTTCTCGAGCCCGAAACTGGCGGCGACACAGTCCCCGCGGCGTGTGGTGTCCGTCGGGCTGAGCCTGGTGATCATCGGTTGCGGTCTGCTGGTGACGACGATCGAACCCGAGTTGAACGGTGCGCTGTTCGCGGTGGGCATGGCGGTGTTCGGCGCCGGATTCGGCCTCATCGCCTCGCAGCTGGGCAATGTGATCATGTCGTCGGTCGGCGACCGCGACCGCGGCGAGGCCGGCGGGCTGCAGGGCACCGCGCAGAACATCGGCACGTCGGTGGGCGTCGCGATGCTCGGCGCACTGCTGATCGGTTCGCTCAGTGCCGGATTCAACACTGCGGCACAAGCGGATCCGAACATCTCCGCGCAGACCAAGCAGCAGGTTGCCGAGGCGTCGTCCGACGGCGTCGAGATCGTGGCACGCGATCAGCTCGACCGCGTCGCCCAGGAGCACAACGTTCCCGCGTCCGAGGTCAATTCGCTTGTCGACCACTACCTCAACGCACAGATCACCTCGATCAAGGCGGCGATTCTGCTCGCCCTGTTCCTCGCCGCGCTGGGATTGGTCATCGCGCGCCGACTACCCACGATTCCCGGCGCCGAACTCGGCAGCGAGTCCGCCGAATCGGCCGCCACTCCCTGACCCCGCCCGGCCTCATACTTTCCGCAGGAGTCGCGTCGATCGGAACGCCGCTAGCGTGAGCCACACGCTGCCGACCGATCCGACGGAGGTCCGCATGACCGAGCCGATATATGTGCCGCACATCGGCTTCTCGGGCCTTCCCCGAGAGGTCGTCGCCCGCATCACCGACTTCGACAACCCGTCCCAGGAGTGGAGGCGACTGTTTTCCGAAGTCATGGGCACCTTCATGCTGGTGCTTGTCGCGGCCGGCGGCGGCATGATGGGGACCGCCTTCGACGGCGCCATCGGACGCGGAGCCGCCGTCGTCGCGCCCGGTTTGATGGTGCTCGCGATGATCCTGTTCATGGGCAAGGTGTCCGGTGCGCACTTCAATCCGGCGGTGAGCTTCGCCTTCGCGCTGCGCGGTGACTTCCCGTGGATCCGAGTGCCGGGATACGTTGCCGCGCAACTCGGCGGAGCCCTGCTCGCTGCGTGGTTCCTGCAAGAGGTGTTGGGTGTCTCGGCGACCAACGGGTCCAACTATCCCGCCGCTTCGGCATCCGGGTTGTCGGCATTCCTGATGGAGACCGTGCTCACCTTCGGGTTGGTCAGCGTGATCCTCGGGACCGCGTCCGGTGCCCAGAACATCGGCATCATGGGCGCTTTCGGGGTGGGCTCCTACATCGCGCTCGCCGGGCTGTGGGCCAGTCCGCTGTCCGGCGCCTCGATGAACCCGATCCGCACGCTGGCGCCGGACATCGTCGGCAACGACTACACGTCCTACTGGGTGTACCTGGCCGGGCCGTTGCTGGGCGCCGCGATAGCCGTGCTGGCGGCCTACGTCCTGCGCGGGTCGGGCGGTGGACGCGCGGGTTCCGGTGCGGCCCAGGGTGCCTTGTTCACGGCGCCGGAGCGGCCCGATCAGACCTAGTCGCCGCCCATGGCTGAACGATCCGACGGCTTCGGCTCGGCGCTTCGCGCCGAATTCGCCCGGATGCGACGGAATCCGGGCGACACCGTCGCGATCGTCACCGTCAACGGGGTCATGATGACGATCGTGTGGTTCACCCTGCCGCGCAGCTGGTTCTTCACCTTCACCGGACCGTCGGGATACGCACTGGCGCTCGCGACGTGGATGTACGCCGACGTCACCGCGACCAACATCCTCGCCGCCGACCGCGACCGCGTCCTCGAACTGTTCGACGACCCCGAATCGTTGCGTACGGTGTTGCGCGCCAAGCAGACGGCGCTGTGGCTGATCATCGCGCCGATCTGTGCGGCGGTGGCCATCGCCTGCGGATTCGTCGAGGACGACTGGCCCTACACCGGTCTCGTGGTGCTCGCCGTCGTCGTGATCCCGGTCGGCGCACTCGCCGTCACCGGGCTTGTCGGTGTCCTGTTTCCGTACCACCAGCGTCCGCTGCGGTGGCGGTGGCAGGAGCGTCACCGGTTCCGCCCGGTGATCGTCCGATGGACGGTGCTGTCGGTGACCCCGTTCCTCGTCTACCCCGCGTCCGCCCTCCTGATCATGGCCGTCCCACTCGGGATCTGGTGGCTTGTCAACGACTTCGACGGTGGTCACCGGATTCCCACCTCCGGCTTCGCGCTGTGCCTGCTTGCGGCCTCGGTGATCAGCTTCGTCTGCTGGTGGTTCGCACACCGGTTCGCGCTGCGCTGGGTTCGCGGTCACGAAGACGACCTGCGCACATATCTCGGCGATCCCGAGCGCGGATGACTACACTCACCGCCATGAAACGGGCGGTGGCCGTCATCGGTGCCCTGGCCGCCGCGGAGGCCCTGCTGATCCACCTCGGCCGGACGTACGGCGCATCGGCGACCGAGCGTGCGCTGCGTCTGCCGGGCGACGATGCCATCCGCAATCCGACGGCGATCACCGATCACGCCGCGACGATCGCCGCCGCACCCGAGGACGTCTGGCCGTGGCTGGTGCAGATGGGTTGGGGCCGTGCCGGGTGGTACACGGCGCGCTGGGTGGATCGCCTGCTGTTCCCGGCGAACGGGCCGAGCGCCGACCGGGTCATCCCCGAACTCCAGGGTCTACAGGTGGGTGATTTCATCCCCGACGGCCCACCGGAGACGAAGTGCGGCTTCATCGTCGACGTCCTCGACCCCGGCCGTGCGCTGGTGCTGCACTCGACGAGTCATCTTCCGCGCAGCTGGCGCGCCCACGCCTCGGTCGACTGGACCTGGACATTCGTCCTCGAGCCGCTCGACGGTGGGCGGCACACCCGGTGTCATTTCCGGTCGAGATGGTCCACCGCACCACGGCCGTTGAGCCTGGCGAGCTGGCTGGTGGTGGTGCCCGCGGATTTCGTGATGTCACGGGACATGTTGCGTGGCATCACATCTCGGGTCGCCGCGGCCGGTGGGGTCGCGACCCGCTGACGGCCGGCGTCGACTCCCGCACCGGTGTCACCTCGATCGCCAGGCCCGTCATGTTGGCCATGCCGGCGAGCCGTTCGAGGTCGGCCGGGTCGGACGAGATCAGTGCGTTGACGTTCGCGCCACCGGAACCGAGGTCGGTGGGGGCGGCCGCGTTGGCCCGCGTCCACCCGCCGGAACCGTTGTGGCCCCAGCCATGTGGGATCGCGACGACGCCGGGCTTGATGTCGTCGGTCACCGTCACCGGGAGTGAGATCGACCCGTGCCGCGACGCGACGGTGACGAGATCACCTTCGCCGATGCCGCGGTCGGTCGCGTCCTGCGTGTGCATGCGCGCGGCGTGGATGCGACCGCCGCGCAGCAGCAGCGGTGCATTGTGCTGCCAACTGTTCTCCGACCGGATCTCGCGCATCCCGATGAGGCGCAACGGATATCGGCCGTCGTCGGCGACCTCGAGACGGTCGATCTCGGTCAGCAGTTCCGGGGCGTCCAACCGGATCTTGCGGTCGCGATAGGTGACGATGGTCGAGAGTCGTGCCGGCGCAAGGTCGTCGGCGACGACGACCCCGTGGGGATGCTGGTCGACGAGCCTCTGGTAGGTGAGCCCGCCGCGTCGCAGGCCGAATCGGTCTCCGCCGACACCGATGCGGATCACCATGTCCGACAGTCGTCGTGGCGTCATCGCGAGGCCCACTCGACGGGCCGCCCGGTCGGCGACATGGGCGAGGCGCAGCGACAGACTCCGGGCGGCGAGCATGCCGATCAGATCGTTGATCACCGTCCATTCCTCGCGCGCCGCGCCCTGTGGCGGGATGACCGCCTCGGTGGCCTGTTTGAACGGCGTGGTGAACAGGGCCTGGAACGGCAGCAGGAAATCCGCGCGCTCGTACATCGTGGTCGCGGGCAGGATGTAGTCGGCGTGCGCATTGGTCTCGTTCCGGTAGATGTCGAGAGACACCATCAGGTCGAGATCGTCGAGCGCGGAACGCAATTCGTCGCCGTTGGGGACCGACAGCACCGGGTTGCCGGCACTGACGAACAGTGCCCGCAGGCGACCACGGCCAGGGGTGGTGATCTCCTTGGCCATCACCGACGCCGGCGCGGTGCCGAGGACCTGCGGCAGGTTCCCGATCCGGCTGCGGCGGCCGGCCCACGAGAATCGGGACACCCGCTGCAACGCCGCCACACCCCATCGCTGGCCCGGGATGCCGAGGTCGCCGAACATGCTGCCGCCCACCACGTCCAGGTTTCCGGCGACCAGGTTGACCATGTCGAGCAGCGCGGTGGTGAGCGTTCCGGTGCGTCCCAGGGAGGTACCCACTCGTCCGTACACCGCGGCCCGCGGGGTGTGGACGAGCCGGCGGGCGATCTCGCGCACCGTCGTCGGATCGATGTCGGTGCGGTGGGTGGTGGCCTCCGGCGAGAAACCCGCGGCCACCGCTCTCACCGTGTCCAACCCGCGGGTGCTCCGCCGCAATGCGTCCTCGTCGGCGAGACCTTCGTCGAACATGACGTTCAGCAGGGACAGCAGGAACAAGGCGTCGGTGTCCGGGGTGATGGGCAGCCAGTCGAACTCCCGCGCGGTCTCGGTGCGGCGCGGATCGATCACGAGGACCTTGCCGCCTCGTTGTGTGATCGCGTGCAGACCCTCGCGGATGCGTGGCGAGCTCATCACGCTGCCATGGGAGACAAGGGGATTGGCGCCGATCACCAGCAGGTAGGAGACCCGGTTGATGTCCGGGATCGGGGCGGTCAGCGGGTTGCCGTACAGGAAGTGGCTGGCCACGAATCGGTTGTTGACGTCCTGCGAGCCGGCCGAGTAGACGTGCGGCGACCCGAGCAGGCTCATGAACATCGCGGCCCAGATCGTGTGGCCCGTGGAGAAGGTGGCCGGGTTGCCGAAATACCAGCCGATCGATCCGGTTCCGTCACGGTCGGCCACGCCGCGCAGCCGGTCACCGATGTCGGCCAGTGCCGCGTCCCACGACACCTCCTCGAAATCGCCGGCCGGGGTGCGGCGCAGCGGGTGGCGGACCCGGTCGGGATCGTTGACGATCTCGGCGAACGCGATTCCCTTGGGACAGGCGAACCCCGCGGACAGCGGATGTTCCTTGTCGGGATGCAGCGAGATGAGGCGGTCGCCGTCGACCGTCGCGATCATGCCGCACAGCGGTTCGCAGATCCGGCAGTAGGTCGGCTTGTCCTCGCGCATGCGCTCACTCCTCCGGGCCGCGTGGATATCTGACGACGAGTGTTGCACGATGCGGCGGAAGCCGGAAGGATTCGGCGCCGCGTGGATCAGCGCGGGGGTGCCACCGACCGCTGAATCCGCTTCATGGATTCGGCGGTCGCGTCGTCGGCGTCCCGGTAGTGGGCGACGGCCTGGTGGAGTACCTCGCTGGTGGTCTTGGCCTCGGCGGCCAGCTGGGTGATGTCGTCGCGCCAGGCGTCGGCGAAGGCGGTGACCGCGCCGTGCACCGCGGGGGCCCAGGTGCCGGAGGAGTCACCGGCGGTTGTCGCGGCGCCGGTGAGCACGGTGTCGGCCTCGTTCCAATGCCGGGCGATGAGCGACACCTCGGACGGCTGTAGATCCATGGTCGTGGCCTCTCAATCAGTGGTGAGTTCGACGGTCAAGGGGGCGTGGGGCGTGAGCGTGCCGTCGGGGAACGCCGGTCCGGTCAGTTCCACGTGGATGTCGTCGCGGCCCAGCGTGACGAGAAGTGTGCAAGCGCCCCGGCTCGCCCGGATCGGTCCCGGCTCGGTGCTGTGCTCGTCGGTGATCCATCCGCGGACGAGGAGACGGTCGGTGATCTGTTCGGCGGACACCGTGCCCGACCGCGGTGCGCGGGCCCGCAGAACCGGGCGTGCCGGGCCGGATCCCGGTGCGGTGAAGCGCAGTTCGGCGTGTGTCGGTGTCGTGTCGGACAGCCAGGCGTGCCGCCACAGGGAGGTGAACTCCTCGGCCAGCTCCCGCACGTCGCGCCATGCGGTGGCGGAGGTGGCCTGCCCGACCGCCTCGTCGGGTTCCGCGGCAGCGGGCGGCGGTCCGGCGTGATGAACGTGGGCGATGCGGATGCGCGGGTCGTCGAGTTCGGCCGCGGCCGTGCGCAACAACTCATCGACGAACGCGGCGTCGGGATCGGGGACGCTGGCGGTCACTGGTTCCAGCCCTGGCGGACGAAGCCGGTCACCTTGGCGATGTCGTCGGGCGGCAGGGTGCCGCCGTCGGCGCCGGTGAGTTCCCGGACGAAGTAGCACGGGCTGGTCACCCCGACCCGCAGGTCCGGCGACCGCTGGATCGAGACGCGGTAGATCCCCGAGGTGCCGACGTCGGGGTTGTCCTTCTCCCAGGTGATCTGTGCCGGCGCGAGGATCTGATGCATCGTGTCGGCATCGACGGTTGTGCTCGGTTCGAACCAGACGTCGGTGGAGTACAGCACGCCGTCGTAGTGGACGCCGAAGGTGAGCGGACCCGAGGTGGCGGTGCAGCCCGCCCACGACTCGCTCGACGCGTCGTCGGCGGGTGTCACGTGCTCGGCCGCACCGAGCAGATCGATGATCGACTGGGTGACCGCACGACCCTGTTCACGGACCTGCGCGGCCTGTTCGTGCGTGAGCGGCGCGTCCTTGTCGACGGTGGCCGACGAGTCCGGCAGCGGCGCGTGCACGCTGGATCCGCACGCCGCCAACACGCCGGTGAGGGTGACGACGGCGAGTGTCGCCAGTGCTCGATCTGGTCGAGGGAGCCTCATTTTCCTGCCCTTCGTGAGTCGACCGCGGGATCACTGTGTCCGGCGGACAGCCAGCCGTCGATGACGTCGTGAACGCTTCGTCGATTCTCGTGTGTGATGTCCTCGCCGTTCCCGGACACGATCTTGCCCAGATTGTCCAGCGATTCCGTACCGGTTTGGTAGTAGCTGTTGTGGTTGCCGATGACCAACGTGGCGTCGCCACCTTCGGCGCGGAAGCGTTCGCCGCCGAATGCGGTGGTCGCGGGGTCGATGCCGAGTCCGCTGGCTCCGGTGATGGGCACCGAGGTCGCGCCGAGGTGTCCCACGAGATCGTTGGAGGCGGCGCCGACGTAGACATTCTGCTGGCCGACACCGAACTCGCCGGCCGTCGCCACCCCGCCCGCGCCGGGGGAGCCGAGCAGGGTCACGGTGTCGAGGTCGTCGGCGAGGCGGCCGGCGTCGCCCGCCCAGCCGACCGTCGTCGAGCCGTAGCTGTGGCCGATGAGGTTGAGGTCGAGATGGTCGCCGGCGCCCTCGCCCTGGCCGAGTCCGAGCTGATCGCGGGCCGCGGTGAAGCCCTGGATGTCCTCGGCGAGGAGGCGGCCACCCTCTTGAGCGGCACCGGGACCGGCGACCGACCCGACGTCGGCGCCGCTGGGTGCGTCGTAGCCGATCCACGCGACGGAGGCGACGCTGTTGCGCTTTCCGCCCGCCTGGTTGTAGAGGTCGGCGGCGCTACGGACGTTGCCGTCGGTCTTGGAGATGTCGGTGGTCATGCCGGGGACGTTCCACGCCACGTTCCGGGCGGTGTCGAGGTCGCCGATGGAGACGACGGCCTTGCCGTCCCCGCCGAAGGCGCGGGGGTCGTAGGCGTAGAGCTGGACGACGGACCCGGGTGCGACCTGCTCGGCGTGGTCGAGGCCGGCCTTCACGTAGCGCGCGTTCCGCAGGGTTTTCTGGGCGTCGCGGTAGCGTCCGCCGTTGAGGTCGCCCAGCGTGACGATGGCCTGCGATTGGGCGATGTCGCGGTCCAGATTCTGCCGGTTCGCCACATCGCGGACCGACGCCGGCAATCCCTGCCCGTTGCCCAGGTACTCGGGGAACTCCTGCTCGACCGCCTCTCGCTCGGCCGGTGTCAGGCTCGCCCACCAACGGGCGCGGTCCTCGGCGGACAGATGCGCCAGATCCTGCGGGTGGGCGCCGCGGTGCGCCTTGTCCAGAGCCGTCCGGATCTGCTGCGCCGGATCGTAACCCTGGTCCTTCAACGACCTCTCGGATGCGGTGATGTCGCCGTACTTGGCGAGCTCGGAGACCAGCGCCCGCTCGTTGGCCGCGGTGGCCGCCGCCAGTCGCGCGTTGGCCTCGTCGAAAAGGCGGACCTGCTCGGCGAGCGCGGTCGAGCGTGCCTGCAGATCGCTGAGAGTGTCGGCGGGGATCTCTTTGCCGTCCCAGCTGCCCACCTCGGCGGCGAAGTTGGTGATCGCCGTCGACAGCTCGCCCCGCTGCGACCAGAGTTCATGGTGGGTTCGCTGCAATTCGGTGAGCCGGTCACCGTAGCTCCGGAGGGCCCGGGCGCCGCGGGACAGCCCCGTGTAGGCGGTCGAGGTCTCCGACGAGAACGGTGCGATCGCACCCAGATAGGCGGTCGCGGCCTTACCCGACCACGTGCCACCACCGGCGCCGACCCCGCGGATCGCCTCGCCGGTTGCGAAGTCCTGCTGGCTTTCGACCGAGTTCGCGGCGTTGACCAGGCGAGTCGCCATCGATTCCGCGCTCGCCGGGCTGCCATTGACCTCGACGGTCGGCCCCGGTTGTGCCGGAATGGTCACTGCCATGAACGTCAATCCCCCCGAACCGGCATGGTATCCGACGCAACGAACATTTCCGGCATCGAAGAGAAGGCCCAGTGCCAGGCGACCGCACCGATCCACAGGTCGAAGCACAACGTGCTCACCGCGAGGATTCCGAAGACCGAGGCGGAAACGAGTGTTGCGCTGCCGATCAGCGTCGGCACGATGATGGCGGCCCCGGTCCACACCAGCCACCGGGGCGACCGGGCCCGCCACAACCCGACGACGATCGTGGCCACGAAGGCCGCCCGGGGCAGCGCAGCGAATGCCAGTGAGAAGGGTGCCGCGGCATCCCAGCCACCGAGGATCCGCACGTCGGTCCCGCCCGCGGCCACTTCCAGGGCGATGTCGTGCAGCACCCCACCCAGCGGCCAGATCAGCGCCAGCAGTGTGCCCGAGGCGACCCCGACGCGGGCGAGAACGTGCGAGCGGTCGACCGCCTCGAGTCGGGCGCCGACGGCACCGAGGAATCCGAGGATCAGCATGCCGGAGACGATGAACACGTAGTTACCGACGCGATAGGAGGTGATCGCGTCGAGGACGGCCGCACCGCGCTCGCCGGCCGGCGTGCCCGGTCCGCCGCCGTGCGGCAGGACCACCGTGGCCATGACGGCCATCACGACGATCTGGCAGACGCTGAAGAGCAGTCCGCACGCCGCGCTGATCCGCACGGGGGTGTCCGGGCGCGTCCCGCTGTCGGGGTGCGCCCGGTTGGTGAGTTCTGTTGTGACCATTGTTCTTTCCTTTTGCCGAGCACCGGGTCGTGCGTCGTCGGTGCGTTCGATGTCGACTCCGAACGCTATGGGCGCGGCGTCGTGTCGCACATCGACCGCGATGCCGATCTCGGGTGCGCCCGGAGTGCGGACGGAGTCATCCCACGGGCTGATGACGTGGCCGCGTCAGATGCCTACGCTTTCTCAGATGAGCTTCGCCCGTTGGCGCACCACGCCCCTCGACGCAGGGCTGGCCGTGGCGTTCGCGGTCGCCGGCCTGGTGCAGATCGCCATCGCGCCGATCTCGACGCCGGGCGTGCTCGGGGTGGTCTACGTCCTCGGTTCGGCGCTGCCGCTGGCCTACCGGCGCACCCACCCGATTCCGGCCGCGGCGGTGACATCGCTGTTCTGGCTGATCCCGCTCGAGGGCTTCCCGGTCTTCGGGTTCGTCGCGGTCGTCCTGCTGTTCTACGCGGTCGGTCTGTACGGTCATCCGACCGCGGCCGTCGTCACCGTCACGGCGGTCGCGGCGTCGGCAGCGGTCATCGGAACCCTGCTCGGGCCGGAACAGCCGGTGGCGGCGATCGGCGCGGTGCTCGCCGTGGTCGCCCCGGTCGTCGCCGGGCGACTGGTCGGTTACCAGCAGCAGCAGACGCGGCGGCTCGACACGCTGACACGGGAACTGCGTGCCGAACGTGAACGGGCCGAGCGCTCGGCGGTGGAGGCCGAACGCGCCCGGATCGCCCGCGAACTGCACGACGTCGTCGGCCACGAGGTCACCCTCATCGCCATCCAGGCCGAGGCCGCCGCGGCCGCGCTCACGCTGTCTCCGGACAAGGCGGCCGCGCCGGTCGAGGCCATCCGGACCACCGCACACCGCACGCTCGACGAGATGCGGGCGGTGCTCGACGTGTTGTCTCCCGCCGACGAGGCGCCGGTGATCGACGGCGACCACATCGGCGACCTGGCCTCCCGGGCACGGGCGGCCGGTGTGCCGAACACGTTGTCGGTCAACGGAACTCCCGCGACACAACCGTCTGTGACGTTGGCGGTGGCGCGCATCGTCCGCGAATGCCTGACCAATGCGGGACGACACGCCGCAGGTGAGCACGTGGACATCGAGGTGGACTGGCACCCTGACGAGGTGACTGTGTGCGCGGTGAACCGCCGGAGGAGTGACGACGACCGGATGGATTCGGTGCGGCCCGGACGCGGGATCGCCGGGGTGCGCCACCGCGCCGAATTGCTCGGCGGCACCTGCGATGTCGACGACGCCGACGGACGTTTTGCGGTGCGGGTGGTGATCCCGGTGGGCGAGCCCGCGCGATGATCCGAGTGCTGGTGGTCGACGACCAGGAGATGGTGCGGCAGGGACTCCGGATGATCCTCGAACTCGGCGACATCGACGTCGTCGGGGAGGCCGGCGACGGGCTCGTCGCGGTCGAGATGGCGGAGCGACTCGCGCCCGACGTCGTCCTGATGGATCTGCGGATGCCCGGACTCGACGGTGTCGAGGCGACGCGGCGGATCACCGCACTCGACGCCGACATCCGGGTTCTGGCCCTGACCACGTTCGACGTCGATCAACACGTCGTCGACGCGCTGCGCGCGGGTGCTGCGGGATTTCTGTTGAAGGACGTCACTTCCGCCGGCCTCATCGACGCGGTGACCCGGGTCGCGGCGGGTGAACCCGTGGTCTCGACGGCGGTGCTCGGCCGGATGATGGACCACTACGCGACGCGGCCACCGTTTCCGCGCAAGCCGCCGGCGGGCTTCGCGGATCTCAGTGAGCGGGAACGGGAGATCCTGGCGCTCGTCGGTGCCGGACGCTCCAACGCGGAGATCGCCGACGAGCTGTTCATCAGCATGGCGACGGTGAAAACCCATGTCCGCCATGTGTTCGCGAAGCTCGATCTCGCCAGTCGCGCGCAGGCGGTGGTGGTGGCCCGTGACTGCGGTCTGACGGGCTAGGGCGTGCGTCGGATTTGAGGCCGTTGCCCCACGCGCCGGCCCCCGCGGGCGCCGAGACTGAACGCATGAACACTCACACACCGCGCGATGCGGTCACCGCCCTGCGGGCACATCCGTCCCTGCCGGGTGGGTCCGACGAGAGATTCACCGGCTACGGCGTCATGGGCTTGCCCTTCTCGTCGGGTCACCTCCTTGCGATGCGCGACATGGTGGCCAGTTCGGTGGGCCCGCCGTACCGCACCATCTGGCATCGAGATCCCGAGGGCCGCTGGACGATTCACACGACCACCGAACCGGGGCGGAGTTGTCCGCGCTATTTCGGAGCGGCGACCTCGGTGCGTCGGGTCGAGCGGATCGACGTGACCTGGGTGGGTGACCGGGAGTTCGACGTTTCCCTCGGCGACGAGATCCGTTGGCACATCGCACTCACCGCGTCACCCGCGACGGCGATGATGTCGGCCGTCGGTGCGTCGATGCCCACCGGGGCATGGACCAGCGACCCGGTTCTCGCCGCGATGGGTCCCATGGCACGAATGATGCTCGGGGCGGGCCGGATTCGGCTGCACGGGCGCACGCCCAACGGCAACGGGTTCAAGGCCGCGCCGCTCGCCGTGTGGCGGGTGGCCGACAGCGCGGCCACGGTCGGCGGTGTCGACGCCGGTCGTCCGGCCGCGTTGCCGACGCAAAGCCACCTGGGCGATTTCTGGCTGCCCCAACGCGGCCTGTTCTTCATCGGCAACGCCCGATTCGGCGCGCCGGTCGACGAGCGTGCGCAGGTCACGTCAACGGCACATCGATGATCGGCCGTCGCACGCCGGCGCCCGGGCCGTCGAAATGCCACCACTCCCCGGAATAGACCCGGAGTCCACCTGCGGCCATGGCCGAGCGCAACCGTGCCCGCGACGCCTGCGCCGTCGGTGACACGCCGGCCGTGGCGTACGCGGTCGCCGCAGCGGTGAACGAGTCGAAGTCGGTGCCCATGTCCACCAGACAGCGGTCGGCGATGCGGCGGGCCGCCGGACAGTTCGGCGCCCGGGATGCCAGCGTCACATCGACCGACCTTCCCGACTCGTGGCTGCGCGAATACGGACCCGGTTCGGCGACCCATGCGGGGTTCGGCGTGTGCTCGAACATCCTCTGCTGCACCGAATGTGGGCGGTAACAATCCCACATGACCAGCACCTCGCCGTGTCCGCGGAGGATGCGCGCCGCCGTGCGCAGGCCGGGCTCCATCGATCGGTGGACAAGGCAGCGGGCCGTCTGCGGGTAGAGCCGGACCCCGACGAAGTTGTCGCGGGTGGCGTAGCGGAGGTCCACGATCGCGTCCGCCACGACGTCGTGGATATCGACGAATCCGGCCGCGCGGGCCGATTGGTCGACCGGCCTGACGGCCGGTGCCGCGGCCGCCTCGCCCGTCACGGAATCGGAGACCGGAGCGGCCACCGCAGCACCGGCGATCACCGCCGCCATCACCGACATCACGCCGCGTCTCAAGAACACCCGGGATCGTCGCATGCCTGCGGTTCTACCACGAGGACATTGGCCCCTACCGAAGCAGACCGGGCCGCGCGACGATGGAGGGGTGAGCACATCAGTTCTCGTCGTCTACGCCAGCGCCGACGGATCGACCGCCGAGGTCGCCGAACGCCTCGGGCAGTTGCTGCGCGACTCCGCGATGGAGGTAAGCGTCGTCCCGGTCGCCGAGCGGCCTGATCCGGCCGGCTTCGACGTGGTCGTGGCGGGCAGCGCGATCCACAACGGTGAGCTGCTGCCGGAGTTCGCGACCTATGTCGACGACAATCTGAACGATCTTCACCGACGCCCGGTGTGGCTGTTCTCGCTGGGCATGGGCCCCATCTTGCACGGGCCCATCGGCTCGATCTTCCGCAACAAGGTCCCGCCGGCGATCGCCGCGCTGCGAGATCGGTTGGGCGCGGTCGAGTATCACCCGTTCGCGGGCAGGTTCGGGCGTCCACCCGAGCGCAAGATCCGGATGATCATGTGGGTCATGGGCGCGAGCCCCGGGGACCACCGTGACTGGGATGACGTCGCGAACTGGGCGAGCGCCATCGCGAAACATTCGGGTGCCGCGGTGACCGCCCCGACCGGAGACGTGTAGCCGCGTCTAGTCGCCGAGTTCGCGACTGTCACCCAACTCGAGGATGTCGAGTTGGGTTCCGGTCAAGGAATCGGCGCCGAGGAACATGTCGGCGACGGTCTTTCCGGTATCGCTGAGCATGAGGTCGTGGATCGCGAGACAGCGCGCGGGAGCGAGGGCACGCACGTAGTCGATCGCCTGCTCGGTGGAGATCCACGGTCCGCTGATCGGCAGCAGGAGCGTCTCGACAGCTCGTCCCGGATTCAGATACGCGTCTCCCGGGTGGAACACGGTCTGGTCGATGAGAAATCCGACGTTGTCCACGGAGGGAATCTCCGGGTGGATGATCGCGTGGTCGGCGACGAAGGTCTCCACCGTGAAGCCGGCGATGTCGAACGACTCGTCGGTCGTCACCGCATGCACGCGGTCGCCGACCTCGGCGAGCGCCGGCCCGATCGACGACGGCCCGTACAGGTGCAGAGTCTCCCGGGCCTGCATCGCCGCCACGATCTTCTCGACGTCGAAATGATCGAAATGCTCGTGCGTGATCAAGACGGCATCGGCCTCTGCCAGCAGTGTGTCGGCGTTCGGGGTGAAGGCACCCGGGTCGATGAGCAGGGTCGCGCCGTCCTTGGACAACGTCACGGTCGCATGGGTGTGCTTGGTGAAAAGCATTCAGACCTCCGGTGGTCGCACGAGTCGATGCCTGGGCTACCCATCGACTCTAGCCACGCGGTCAGCCGCCGGTGCTCACTCCGTGCCGCCGACGACCAGATAGCGACCCGCGGCCGCTCCCTGCGCCGACGTCGCCACGACCATCACCACGGCGCCGTACGGTGTGCGCCACTGCGAGTGCACGCGCTCGAGTTCGGCCGCCGGGATCTCCACCACCGCGGTGAAGGCCGACGGATCGCGGTGGACCGGCGCGGCGACACCGTTGACGAACACCTGCACCACGTCGGCCTCCGTCGTCCCGGACACCTCGATCGTCGCGATATCACCGTCGGCGCGCGTGGACGCCGCCACGGTCAGTGCGGGAGCAATGCCGTCCGCGCGACCGGCCGGCCGGGCGAGCCCCGGCAGCTCCGGCGTCGCCGCCGGGGGTGTCCGCCGTCGCGAAACATGTTCGTACGCCCAGCCATACGCCAGCAGCGCGTTGTCGTCGTAGGCGCGACCGGCGAAGGTCAGGTTCACCGGCATGCCGATGTCGCTCATGGTGCCCATCGTGACGTTCACCGTCGGAATGCCGTAGTGCCGGATCATCGTGTTGCCCGTCGACACCCAGACACCGTTGGCCATGGCCCGCTCGTGCGAGGCGGGATTCGTGTCGGCGTCGGCCGCGCCGACGTCGAGCGCCGACGGGAACACCAGGGCGTCGAGGCCGAGATCGTCGAGCCACTCCTCGAAGTCGACGCGACGCAGTTCCTCGAGTCCCCGGACACCGGCCTCGAGGTCACCGATCTCCTCGAGCGGCGTGATCGGTTGTGCCGCACGGTCGGGGTACTTGCCGATGTCCAGGTTGTAGCGCGCGTAGTAACCGTGCAGTTCGTCGGGGATCGCGCCGTCGGGGAGGGGAAAGATCTTCTCGCCGTTCACGTCCGCGAGGCGGTTGAGCGACGGGTCGCCGGTGGCCTGGAGGTAGTCGTCCCACGACCAGGTGGTCAGATCCCACATCTCGGCGTCGAAGAAGCCGGCGGGCAGGATGCCGCGGGCGTAGCCGTCGCGCGCTCCCGGTCGGTCGAGCTCGTAGTTGGTGAGCGCGGGGAAGTCGACGTCGATCACGGTGGCACCCGCGGCCTCCAGGTCGGCCCTGGCCCGCTCCCACAGGTCGATGACCGACGGTCGCGGCGTGATCGGCCAGCCCGCCTCGTCATCCTCGCCGAGGATGATGCGGGGGACACCGAAGCGTTTGCCGCGCAACGACTCCGGGTCGCGGAGGTCGAGGTAGGAACCCGGGCGCACGGCCGACGCCGCGGGCAGCGTCACCCACGGCTGGGTGCGCCAGAAGTCACCCCGGGTGTCGGCGTCGTCGGCCACGAGGACGTCGAGCAGTGCCAGCAGGTCGTCGACGGTTCGGGTCTGCGGTACGACGACGTCCATGGTGGGGGTCAGTGGCCAGTTGCCGCGCACCGAGATCACGCCGCGCGACGGCGTGTACGCGGCCAGCGCGTTGTTCGACGCCGGCGATCGGCCACTCGACCACGTCTCCTCGCCGAGTCCGAAGGCCGCCATGCTCGCCGCCGTCGAGACACCCGATCCGTTGGACGACCCCGACAGGTAGGCGGCGGCGAGATAGTCACGGTTGTAAGGACTTTCGGCCCGGCCGTAGACGCCGCGCTGCATGCCACCGTTGGCCATCGGCGGCATGTTGGTCAGACCCAGGCAGATCGCCCCGGCCGCGCGCAGACGCTCGATCGCGAAGGCATCCGAGCCGGCCACGAGGTGCTCGAAGGCCGGCGAACCGGACGCCACGGTCAGTCCCTTGACGCGGTAGCTGTCCTTGGCGGTGTAGGGGATGCCGTCGAACGGTCCGAGTGCTTCGCCGCGGGCTCGGCGTTCGTCGGAGGCGCGGGCCTCGTCGAACATCGCCGGATTCAGCACAGGGATCGCGTTGAGGGTGATGCCGTGCCGGTCGTAGTGGGCGATCCGGTTCAGGTATGCGGCAACGAGTTCGACGCTCGTGACAGTGCCGTCGGCGAGTGCCGCACTCAGTTCGGCGACGGATGTCTCGACGAGCGGTGGGGTTTCGACCAGCGATGGGGTCGGCGTCGGATTCGTCATGCCGGGTTCCCGGCCGCCGGCTGCTGCTGGGTGATGCAGTGGATGCCGCCGCCGCGCGCGAGGATCTCACGCGCGTCGATCGTCACGACCCGCCGGCCCGGATAGGCCGACGCCAGGATCTCGGCCGCGCGGGCGTCGGCCGCCTCCTCGCCGTATCCGCAGGCGATGACGCCGTCGTTGACCACGAGGTGGTTGATGTAGCTGTAGTCCACGAAGCCCTCGGAATCGCGGATGACCTCCGGTGCGGGCAGGTCGACGATGGTCCAGTTGCGGCCGGCGGCGTCGGTGGTCCCCGCGAGGAACTCCCGCAACTCGCGCGTCACGAGGTGGTCGGGGTGTTCGGGGTTGGGCTGCTGGTGCACGAGGAGGGTGCCGGGCGACGGGATGGTCGCGACCATGTCGACGTGGCCTCGGGTGCCGAAGCGCTCGTAGTCACGGGTCAGGCCGCGGGGGAGCCAGATGACCTTTCGGGCACCGATGGTGCGCTCGAGTTCGGCTTCGACAGTCTCGCGGGTGGCATACGGGTTGCGGTGGGGGTCGAGCTGCACGGTCTCGGTCACGAGCACGGTGCCCTCGCCGTCGACGTGGATGGCCCCGCCCTCCTGGACGAGCATCGAGCTGATC
This sequence comes from Gordonia sp. NPDC003424, assembly GCF_053588655.1. NCBI lineage: Bacteria > Bacillati > Actinomycetota > Actinomycetes > Mycobacteriales > Gordoniaceae > Gordonia > Gordonia sp. NPDC003424. Next base: position 76,456 of record NZ_JBSFQJ010000003.1, on the reverse strand, counting down.
ACCGGCACGCCCGCGCGCCCGGCGACGAACCGGCCGATGCGACGGTCGTTGTCCCACTCGGCCCAGTCCTGTGCGCCCCACCCGTTGAATGTCCATGCCACCGCGGCGATGTGGCCCGCGTCGTCGGTGACGAAGCTCGGGCCGATGTCGCGCATCCACGCATCGTCGAGATCGGCCTCGACGATCTCGACGGCGCTCGAGAGCATCCGGCGGGCGCGGACGGATTCGCTCGGATCGACGACGACGGTGACCGGTTCGAACTCGACGACGGTGTTGGCCACCTGACTCCATGCCGCGTATGCGGTCTCGGCGTCCGCCGCGCTCTCGGCGAGGGTGGTGTTCTTGCGCGGGAAGGCCATCCACACGCGTTCCTGGCGTGCGGTCTCGGCGGGCATTCTCCAGGACATCTGCGAGCCTCTCGTTATTGATCGAGTAATCAATAAACAGAGACTAGAGCCGGGCGGGGCGGCCGTCAAGACTTTCCGCGCACTTATTGGGCAATCGATCAACAGCTGTTGACTGAGTGATCAAGCGAATCCAGAATGACCTCATGACGTCTTCGCGGACGCGCGCGGCACGCAAGTCGGCCACCGAGCGGGCCGAGGAAATCCGATCAGCGGCGCGAGAACTCGCACGCACCGAGGGGCTGCCGGCGTTGACGCTGCGCTCGGTCGCCGCCCGCATCGACGTGGCGCCCGCGCTGGTGGCGCACTACGAGCCGAGCATGGACGCGCTTGTCGCGAGCACCTTCACGGCCATCACGACCGCCGAACTCGACGAGATAGGCGAGCTCATCGGGGCCGAGTCGTCGGCCACGACCAAGCTGCGGCGGCTCATCGCGACGCTCATGGAGCCGAGCCGCGACGACGTGACCTCGGTGTGGGCGGATGCCTACAGTCTGGGGCGTATCAACGAACCCCTCGCCGCGGCCGTCCGTGGGGTGATGGACACGTGGCAGGCGCTGGTGGTCGGCGTCATCGACCACGGGGTCGCGGCCGGGGAGTTCACCACCGACGACTCCGCCGACGTCGCCTGGCAGTTCCTCGGCATGATCGACGGCGTCAACTCCCACGCGCTCGTGCACTACGGCGGCGGGCCGCCGGACCGCGGACGACTCGTGTGTCGCGCGATGGAGAACGAGCTCGGTCTGCCTCGCGGCACACTGCAGTAGCCCGGCCCCGACACGTTCGGTCAAAGACGTTGACTGGACGTGTCCTGCCAGTACTGTGGTGCGTATCACAGAGGTCTTGGAGGGAGCGCCATGACGGCCGAGATGAATGAACTGCATCGCAGCATCGGGGTGCTGCGTCATCACATCCTCACGCTGAAGGCGCAGTACGGGGATGTCGACGCGGTCCGCCGCATGACCAACGACCTCGACCGGCTCGAGATCGACCTGCACGATTTCGAGACCACGCCACCGCCGCTGCTCCGGCCGAAGGCCAAGGCGGACGTGGTCTATGTACCCGACAGCAAGTCAGACGAGGCCGCGTGGCTCGGTGCGCAAGACGAAGGGCTGGGTTTCCACTCGCGTGAGCGAACGAAGTGAGTTCCCCCGCGACTGAGCGGGAGGCTACCGGGGTCTTTTCTCCGGGACGGGCGCGCATCGCGGCGCGCACCCTTCGGGTGGACAGATGGTGGCTGTCGCCACTGCTGACGGCGCTCGGTCTGTCGGCGTTCATCATCTATGCGACGGTGCGTTCGTTCGTCCGCAGCGCCTACTGGGTTGCGGACTATCACTATCTGACGCCGTTCTACTCACCGTGTCTGAGTGACTCGTGTGTGCCGGGATCGAGCCATTTCGGGACGCCGTTCCCCGAACTCCCGATGTGGATCCCACTCGGTTTCGTCGTGCTGCCCTTCCTCCTGGGCTTCCGCGTGACCTGCTACTACTACCGTCGGGCCTACTACCGTTCGTTCTGGTTCTCGCCGCCGGCGTGCGCCGTGGCCGAACCGCACGGCCGGTACACGGGGGAGACCAGGCTTCCGCTGATCATCCAGAACGCGCACCGCTACTTCTTCTATGTCGCGCTGATCGTCTCGTTGATCAACACCTACGACGCCATCATGGCGTTCCACGGCAAGGACGGCGGTTTCGGATTCGGTCTCGGCAACGTGATCCTGCTGGTGAACGTGATCCTGTTGTGGACCTACACGTTGTCGTGTCATTCGTGCCGGCATGTCACCGGTGGCCGCCTCAAGCATTTCTCGGCACATCCGGTGCGGTACTGGATCTGGACCCAGGTCTCCAAGCTCAACACCCGGCACATGCAGTTCGCCTGGATCACGCTCGGCACGCTGGTGCTCACCGATTTCTACGTCATGCTGGTGGCCAGCAACACGATTTCCGACCTGCGTTTCGTGGGTTGATGACTTTCCCGTACGCAACGCTTGTTGCGCAATCGATTTCACGCTGGGGGTCTTGAGCTAAATGACGGAACCGGAACGCCACAAATACGACGTCGTCGTCATCGGTGCCGGCGGCGCCGGGCTGCGGGCGGTCATCGAGGCCCGCGAGAAGGGCTATTCGGTTGCGGTGGTGTGCAAGTCGCTGTTCGGCAAGGCCCACACCGTGATGGCCGAGGGCGGTTGTGCCGCGTCGATGGGGAACGCCAACTCCAAGGACAACTGGCAGACGCACTTCAAGGACACGATGCGTGGCGGCAAGTTCCTCAACAACTGGCGGATGGCGGAGCTGCACGCCAAGGAGGCGCCGGACCGGGTCTGGGAGCTGGAAACCTATGGGGCGCTGTTCGATCGAACCCCCGACGGGCGAATCGCCCAGCGCAACTTCGGTGGACACACCTACCCGAGGCTCGCTCATGTCGGCGACCGGACCGGTCTGGAGCTGATCCGGACCATGCAGCAGAAGATCGTCTCGCTGCAGCAGGAAGATCATGCGGCCACCGGCGACTACGAGTCGCGCATCAAGGTGTTCGCCGAATGCACCATCACCGAACTCCTCAAGGACGGTGATGCGATCTCGGGTGCGTTCGGATACTGGCGCGAGTCAGGCCGTTTCGTCGTGTTCGAGGCACCGGCGGTGGTGCTCGCGACCGGCGGTATCGGCAAGTCGTTCAAGGTGACGTCGAACTCCTGGGAGTACACCGGCGACGGTCACGCCCTCGCGCTGCGCGCCGGTGCCAGCCTGATCAACATGGAGTTCATCCAGTTCCATCCGACCGGAATGGTGTGGCCGCCCAGCGTCAAGGGGATCCTGGTGACCGAGGGCGTCCGCGGTGACGGTGGGGTGCTGAAGAACACCGACGGCAAGCGATTCATGTTCGACTACATTCCGCCGGTGTTCCAGGGGCAGTACGCCGAGACCGAAGAAGAGGCCGACAAATGGCTGGCCGACAACGACAGTGCCCGCCGCACACCCGATCTGCTGCCGCGTGACGAGGTCGCCCGGGCGATCAACGAAGAGGTCAAGTCCGGCCGCGGCACCGATCACGGCGGTGTCTACCTCGACATCGCCTCCCGCATGCCGGCCGACGAGATCATCCGCCGGTTGCCGTCGATGCATCACCAGTTCAAAGAGCTCGCCGACGTCGACATCACGGCCGAGCCCATGGAGGTGGGCCCCACCTGTCACTACGTGATGGGTGGGATCGAGGTCGATCCCGATACCGGGGCATCGCGTGTGCCCGGACTGTTCGCCGCCGGTGAGTGCTCGGGCGGGATGCACGGCTCGAATCGGTTGGGTGGCAACTCATTGTCCGATCTGCTGGTGTTCGGGCGGCGCGCCGGACTGGGCGCCGCGTCCTACGTCGAGTCGCTGCATAATCGGCCCGAGATCTCCGCCGCCGACATCGACCGTGCCGCGGCGTTCGCGTTGGCGGCCTTCGATCCACCCGCCGACGGCACGTCGGAGAATCCCTACACCCTCCACTCCGAACTGCAGCAGTTCATGAACGACCTGGTGGGCATCATCCGGAAAGAGGGGGAGGTGGCGGAGGCGATCACCGCTCTGGAGACGATGCGAAACCGGTTGGGCCACATGCAGGTGGAGGGACACCGCCAGTTCAATCCGGGTTGGCACCTGGCGGTCGACATGCGAAACATGTTGCTGGTCTGTGAATGTGTCGCCAAGGCGGCGCTCCTGCGCACCGAGAGCCGAGGCGGTCACACCCGCGACGACCATCCCGCGATGGACCCGAACTGGCGCAGCACGCTGCTGGTCTGCACCGCCGATTCCGGCGACGATTCAGCGGTCCCGGAGGTCACGGTGGTCTCGGAGGAGCAGATCCCCATGCGCCCGGACCTCATGGCACTGTTCGACTTCTCCGAGATCGAAAAGTACTACACCGCCGGCGAAATCGCCGGCCACCCGGACGCCGGAGGCGACAAGGAGAGCTGACATGGGCTACGACGCGAAGTTCCGGGTGTGGCGTGGTGACACCGACGACGGCGACCTCCACGACTACACCGTGCTGGTCAACGACGGTGAGGTGGTGCTCGACATCATCCACCGGCTGCAGCAGACCCAGGCACCCGATCTGGCGGTGCGCTGGAACTGCAAGGCCGGCAAGTGCGGATCCTGCTCGGCTGAGGTGAACGGCCGGCCACGACTGCTCTGCATGACGCGGATGTCGACCTTCACCGAGGACGAGGTGATCACGGTGACCCCGATGCGGACGTTCCCGGTGATCCGCGATCTGGTCACCGATGTCTCGTTCAACTATGCGAAAGCCCGTGAAATCCAGTCGTTCACGCCGCCCGAAGGCCTGAAGGCGGGGGAGTACCGGATGAAACAGGTCGACGTGCAACGGTCGCAGGAGTTCCGCAAGTGCATCGAGTGCTTCCTCTGCCAGGACACCTGTCACGTGGTCCGTGATCACGAGGAGAACAAGCAGAACTTTGCCGGACCCCGGTTCCTGATGCGGGTGGCCGAGCTCGACATGCACCCGCTGGATGTGGCGGAGCGGCGCGATTCGGCGCGATCCGAACACGGCCTCGGGCTGTGCAACATCACCAAGTGCTGCACCGAAGTGTGCCCCGAGCACATCAAGATCACCGACAACGCCCTGATCCCGATGAAGGAACGGGTGGTGGACCGGCACTACGATCCGTTGGTGTGGTTGGGTAACAAGCTGTTTCGCCGATAGGTGACCGGTTTCAGGGCCACGTGTCGACGACGGAAAGTGGGGAGTCCGCGGCGCGGTGGTCGCCGGTAGGCCGCATGGCGGCCGGGTCGTCGCGATCGGCGTCATCCCGTACCGTTGACACAGCGTTGGACCCCACACCCGAGGCGGTACGAACCATGAGCACCGAACACGCCACCGGCCAGACGGCACACGAGGATCTCGCCGAGCCACGTCCGCGCGCGTGGCGTGGCTTCCGGCCGGGGCACTGGTGCGACCGGATCGATGTGCGAGGGTTCATCCAGGACAATTACACGCCGTATGACGGCGACAGTTCCTTCCTGGCCGGTCCCACCGCCCGCACCACCGCGATCTGGGCGAAACTCACCGAGATGTTCCCGGAGGAGCGACGCAAGGGCGTCTACGACGTCGACTACGAGACGCCCGCCGCGATCACCGCCCACGGCCCCGGCTACATCGACGCCGGCAACGAGGTCATCGTCGGACTGCAGACGGACGCTCCGCTGAAGCGGGCGATCATGCCGTTCGGCGGCTGGCGGATGGTGGTCAAGGAACTCGAAACCTATGGCTACCCGGTCAAACCCGAACTCGAGGAGATCTTCACCAAGTACCGCAAGACCCACAACGATGCCGTCTTCGACGTCTACCCGCCCGGCGTGCGGGCGGCCCGCGCGTCGCACATCGTGACCGGGCTGCCCGACGCCTACGGCCGCGGACGGATCATCGGCGACTACCGCCGGGTGGCGCTGTACGGGGTGGACGCGCTCGTCGAGGCCAAGAAACTCGACCGCATCGACCTCGACATGGAGCGATCCACCGAGGACGTGATCCGCGACCGCGAGGAGAACGCCGAGCAGATCCGGGCGCTCGGCGAACTCAAGCAGATGGCCGCGTCCTACGGCTTCGACATCTCCGGCCCGGCGACCAATGCGCGCGACGCCGTGCAGTGGCTCTACTTCGGCTATCTCGCCGCGGTCAAGGAGCAGAACGGCGCCGCGATGTCGCTGGGTCGCACGTCGACGTTCCTCGACGTCTATCTCGAGCGTGACCTCGCCGACGGTGTACTCACCGAGGAGGCCGCACAGGAGATCATCGACGACTTCGTGATCAAACTGCGGATCGTCCGGTTCCTGCGCACCCCGGAGTACGACGCACTGTTCTCCGGTGACCCCACCTGGGTGACCGAGACGATCGGCGGGATCGGTGAGGACGGGCGGACCCTGGTCACCCGTACCTCGTTCCGATACCTGCAGTCGCTCAACAACCTCGGGCCCGCACCGGAACCCAACATGACCGTGCTGTGGTCGCCGCGACTTCCGCAGGGCTTCAAGGACTTCTGCGCCCAGGTGTCGATCGACACCTCCGCCGTCCAGTACGAGTCCGACGACTTGCTGCGCGAGTTCTGGGGTGACGACACCGCGATCGCCTGTTGCGTGTCGGCGATGGCCGTCGGCAAACAGATGCAGTTCTTCGGGGCGCGCGTCAATGTCGCCAAGGCGTTGCTGTACGCGATCAACGGTGGGCGCGACGAGATCACGGGCGACCAGGTCGCGCCGGTGAGCTCTCCGCAGACCGACGAGGTGCTCGACTTCGACGCGGTCATGACCGCCTACGACGCTTTGCTGGACTGGCTCGCCGAGACCTACGTCGACGCACTCAACTGTATCCACTACATGCACGACAAGTACGCGTACGAACGCATCGAGATGGCATTGCATGATCGAGTTGTGTTGCGCACCTTGGCATGCGGTATCGCCGGGTTGTCGGTGGCCGCCGACTCGCTCTCCGCGATCAAGTACGCGACGGTGCGGCCGGTGCGCGACGACACCGGCCTGATCGTGGACTACGACGTCACGGGGGAGTTCGGGTGCTTCGGCAACGACGACGACCGTGTCGATGCGATCGCCGTCGACATCGTCGAGCGGTTCATGGAGAAGGTGCGCGCACAGCCGGCCTACCGCAACGCGCGCCACACCCAGTCGGTGCTGACGATCACCTCGAATGTCGTGTACGGCAAGCACACCGGCAACACGCCCGACGGACGCCGGCGCGGTGAACCGTTCGCGCCCGGTGCCAACCCGATGAACGGGCGCGATGTCCACGGGGTGATGGCGTCGGCGCTGTCGGTCGCCAAGATCCCCTATGAGCATGCGCAGGACGGCATTTCGCTGACGACCTCGATCCTGCCGTCGGGTCTCGGCCGAACCCGCGACGAGCAGGTGCGCAACCTCGTCGGGATTCTCGACGCCTACATGGTGTCGCGCGGATTCCACGTCAACATCAACGTGCTCAACCGGGAGATCCTCGAGGATGCGATGGAGCATCCGGATAAGTACCCGCAGCTGACGATCCGGGTGTCCGGTTACGCCGTCAACTTCGTCCGGCTCACCCGCGAACAACAGCTCGACGTGCTCTCGCGCACCTTCCACGCCGGCCTGTAGGCGGCACACGGTGCCCGATCACGCGCCGGCTCCGCAGATCCCGCCGATGCACATCGCCGACCACGAGGTCGAGCTGAGTGAACACCTCGGCGACCATCAGATCGGGTCGGTGCACTCGTGGGATCTGGTGACCGCCGCCGACGGTCCGGGCACCCGGATGACCCTGTTCCTCGCCGGCTGCGGGATGCGCTGCCAATACTGTCAGAACCCGGACACCTGGCGGATGGCCGACGGTGTGCGGCACAGTGTCGACGAGGTCATGGAGCGGGTCGGCCGCTACGCCACCATCATGGACGTCACCGGGGGCGGGCTGACCATCTCCGGTGGAGAACCACTGCTGCAGGCCAGGTTCGTCGTCAACGTGTTCCGCCGCTGTCACGATCTCGGCATCCACACCGCGCTCGACACCAACGGCATGCTGGGCGCGCGACTCGATGACGAGGACCTCGACACCGTCGACCTCGTGCTGCTCGACATCAAGTCGGGGCTCCCGGAGACCTATCGACGGGTGACCGGACGTGAACTGGCACCGACGCTGGCGTTCGCCGAGCGACTGTCCGACCTGGGCAAGCCGATGTGGATCCGGTTCGTGCTGGTTCCCGGGCTGACCGACGCGGTCGACAACGTAGAAGCCGTCGCCGATGTGGTGGAAGGCCTCGACACCGTCGAACGTGTCGAGGTGTTGCCGTTTCACCAGTTGGGTCGCGACAAATGGGCCGCGACCGGCGAACCTTATCTGCTGGCCGACACGCACCCGCCGGACAAGGAACTCGTCGCCCGAGTGCAGGCCCAGTTCGCCGCCCGCGGCATCACCGTGATGTGAGCGATCCGGCGGAGTCCGGTCGTCGCGTTGCCCATTGACATCACCCTGCCCGAGGCTCCTGACCTGAGATCGTGGATGCACCGCATCGACATCTCCCGCGCCACCGGCGCCCGAGCACGTGCTGATCGCCGAACACGACGGCCGGCTGGTCGCCGATACGGTCGCGGAGTTAGTCGACCCGGTACGGTTCGCCGACATGCTGGCCGACGACGGGTCCGCTCCCTTGGCGAGACAACCTCAGCGTGTGACCACGGGGCCTTCCAGTTCCCATGCCTCGTATCCGCCGATCAGGTCACTGATCTCGTTGTGCCCCTGCGACCGCACGAGACTCGCCGCGACACAGGACCGCCACCCGCTGCGGCAGTGGATGACGATCGGCTTGTCGCGCGGGATCTCGTCGAGGCGATCACCGAGTTGGGGCAGCGGGATGTGGAGGGAGCCGGCGATCGCCCCCGCCTCGCGTTCCCCCGGATTGCGGACGTCGAGCACGGTGACGGCATCCTGCGCCATCAGATCCGCGAGCTCCCGCACGGTCACCCGCTCACCGGTTCGGACCAGATCGGCGAGGCCGTCCGGGAACGGTCCGACCTCGGCGTCGTCGGCGGTGGCGATGAAGCCCACGACGGTGTCGTACCCGATCCGGGCGAGCCGCAGCGCTGCTTCCTCTTCGGTCCCGGGTGGGGTGACCAGGACGATCGGGTCGGTCAGCGACGCCACCATGCCGCAGGTCTCGGCGTAGCGCCCGCCGAGACCGACGTTGACCGATCCCTCGAGATGGGCCTCGGAGAACTCCTCCGGAGTTCGGGTGTCGATGACCACCGTCTTGTCGTCGGTGAGCCGTTCGCGGGCCTCCCCGAGGGTGAGCTCCCGGATGGGCCGGGACTCGCCGAGCACGTCGTGCACCCGACGGTTCAGGTCGGCGTCGGCACGGAAGTACCCGGGGATCGCGGGCTGACCCGTGGTGATGAGCTTGACGAAGTCGTCCTCGCTCATGGGCTGCACCGACGGGTTGGTCATGCGTTGTGCGCCGATCGTCGAGACGAGTTCGCTGGACATGTTCTTCCCGCACGACGAGCCCGCCCCGTGGGCCGGCATGACCTTCACGTCGTCGGGCAGCGTGAGCAGCACCTCGTGAATGGTCTTGTACATGGCGCGGGCCAGATCGGTGTTCGTGGTGTCGCCGAGATTCGCGAGGTCGGGCCGGCCGACGTCGCCGATGAACAGCGAGTCGCCGGTCAGCACCGCGGTGGGTTGCGCATCGGGGGTCTCGCGGACCAGGAGGCTGATCGATTCCCAGGTGTGGCCGGGGGTCGAGAGGATCTCGACGTCGACGTCACCCAGCGAGATGTGCGTGCCGTGGGGGAGTCGCCGGATGGGGTAGTCGGTCACGGCTGCTTCGCCGAATCCGATCCACGCCCCGGTGGCCGCGGCGAACTCGAGGTGACCGGACACGAAGTCGGCGTGGAAGTGCGTGTTGACCACGCCTTCGATGGTCAGCCCGAGGGCCTTGGCATCATCGAGGTAATCGGTGATGTCGCGACGCGGATCGACGACGATCGCGCGCTTGGTCTTCTCGTCGCCCACCAGGTAGGAGGCGTGGGACAGGCAACTGATGTAGTACTGCTTCAGGATCATCGGATTCTCCATTCTTGTTGTGTGTCTTGCTGTTTGCTGTCGTGCTTCGGTTCTGAAGTGGGAGGTCAGCCGGGCAGGATTCCGAGGCTGCGGGCGGCGACGTATGCGGCCACCGCGATGAGCATCACGGCGAAAGCGCGGGTCATCGAGTTGTCCGAGAAGCGCTGTGCCACACGCTTTCCGAGGTAGGACCCGGCGATTGCGCTGATGGCGACCGGCGCGATGATCGCCCAGTCGAGTGGGGCGTGGCCGATGCGCGAGCCCAGTGCCACCGCCGAGTTGATGGTGATGACCAGCAGGGACGTTCCGACGGCGGTCGGCATCGAGTAGCCGAGGAACAGCACCAGGGCCGGGACGATGACGAAACCTCCTCCGACACCGAAGAAGCCGGTGAGGAGTCCGATGCCGATGCCGGCGACCACGATCCGCAGGGCAGCCTTGGCCGGGTGGAGGGCGGGGTCGTCGCTGTCGGGCTGTGTATCCCCACCCGACGCATCCTCGCTTGACGTCGGGCCCGGTTCGCCGACCGCCGGCACCAGCGACGGCACCGTTGTGGGTTCGGCCTTGGCATGCGACCGGGTGCGCAGCAACAGCGACACCGCGACCACGACCATCAGCACCGAGAAGGCCATCAAGGTGACATCGGAGGGGACGTGGCGGCCGATCGCCGTTCCGCCCCAGGCCGCGACACCTCCCACCACGCCGAGGGCGATGCCCGTCGGCCACTGCACGCGGCCTTCCCGAGCGTGTGCCAGCACTCCGCTGGCCGACGAGATCCCGACGATGATGAGACTCTGGGTGATCGCCGTCGACAGCGGCTGGTCGAGGAGATAGACCAGGGCGGGCACGGTGAGGATCGAGCCGCCGCCACCCAGCGCGCCCAGCGAGAGCCCGATGAGCAAACCGAGCGCGATTGCGATGGCGATCATTGTCATTGGTGCTCCTACGCCGCCGGGCCGCTGCTGGCCGCCGCGAACTGGGCCGTGTACCCGGTCCGTGCCGAGAAATCGGCCTGGACGCTGAACCGGTCGCCGCGGATGGCGGTGATGCGCCATTCGACCGGGGTGCCGTCGAGTTGTCCGGTGCGCTCGACACGCATGACCGCGGTGTTCGCGTCGATGTCGAGGAGGCGGCGCTGGGCGGTGGTCGGGATGATCGCGCGGATGTTCTCGTGACCGCCGGTCAGTCGCACGTCGCACCGAGTGGACAGTTCCTCGTAGAGCGAGGTGTGGGTGAAGTCGACGTCGAGCAGGGGGCGTGCGATCTCGGCAGGCAGCCAGGCGCAGTCGAGCGCCAGTGGGCTGTCGCCGGCGAGTCGCAGGCGCTCCAAATAGATCAGAGGGGTCGACTCCTCGAGGCCCAGGCGGACCGCGGCGTGCGCATCGCGTCGCTGGTCGAGCCGCCGCACGACGCTGCGCTGGTGCAGGTGCTGGGATTCGACCGACTCGAACAGGCTGTACAGCGCGCCGACGGGTTGGGTGATCTCGGTCTGACCGGCCAGCCGGGGGCGCCGACCGCGTTCGGCGGTGACCACGCCCTCCTGACGCAGCGCGCGTAACGCCTCCCTGACGGTGTGGCGGCTCACGCCGTACTCGGAACGAAGTTCCCACTCGCCGGGGAATGCATCGGCGAACTCGCCATCGGCCACGCGGTTCAGCAGGTCCTCGCGGAGCTGCTGCCACAGCGATTTCCCCGCGACCCTCTGCAGCTGCCGCTGGGCCGCGCCCTGTGTTGCTGCCATCACTTCCCGCCTCTGCTCTTGATCTCTGTCACGCTCGAAGTTAATGTACGGACATCTTGAAAATCAATGTACGTACATTATCTACAGAAGGGAAGGACCAGGGAGCGATGAATATTCCCGCACCATCCACACACCACGAGATCGTCATCGTCGGCGGCGGCACCGCCGGGATCAGCGTCGCGGCACGCCTCGGCCGCAAACACAAGAAAGTGGCGGTCATCGATCCGGCGGTGACGCACTACTACCAACCGCTCTGGACCCTCGTGGGCGGCGGACGGGCACATATGGACGAGACCGGCCGCCCGGAAGCCGACGTCATGCCCAAGAACGCGGAGTGGATTCGACACGCCGCCGAGGAGATCGACCCGGTGGCCAAAGAGGTCCGCCTCGACGACGGCTCGACGGTCACCTATGACCGCCTCGTGGTCTGTCCGGGCATCCAGATCGACTGGGACGCGATCCCGGGCGCGCGCGCCGCCCTCGCAAGCGCACACGCCTCGAGTAACTACGCGCCGGAAATGGCTCCCAAGACATGGGAGCTGATCCGGAACATGCGGTCGGGCACCGCTGTCTTCACGATGCCGGCGGGACCGATCAAGTGTGCGGGCGCGCCGCAGAAGATCGCGTACCTCGCGTGCGACTACTGGCGCGAGCAGGGCGTTCTCGACGACATCCGGGTCGTCCTGGTGTTGCCTACGCCGCGCACGTTCGGCATCCCGGCATTCGCCGACGCCCTCGACGAAGTGGCCCGCGACTACGGGATCGAGGTCCGCACCAACAGCGAGATCACCGATGTCGATCCCGACCTCAGAACGGTGACGATCACCGACAACGCATCGGCGGCGCGCGACACGGTGTCCTACGACATGCTCCACATCGTGCCGCCGCAATCCGCGCCGGACTGGATCAAGAAGTCCCAGATCTCCGATCCCGGCAGTCCTGCCGGCTGGGTTGACGTCGACAAATACACGTTGCAGCACAACCGTTTCGAGGACATCTTCGCCCTCGGCGACGTCGGCTCGACCCCGAATTCCAAGACCGGCGCAGCCGTGCGCAAACAGGTACCGGTCGTGGTGGAGAACCTGATGGCGACCCTGGACGGCCGACCGCTGACCGCCCGCTACGACGGCTACGGATCGTGCCCGCTGACCACATCGCGGAAGACGATGCTGCTCGCCGAGTTCGACTACGACCTCAACCACACCCCGTCGTTCCCGTTGATCGACGTGACGAGGCCGCGCCGTGACATGTGGTACGTGAAGCGCTACGGTCTGCCGTTCCTGTACTGGAACCTGATGCTCAAGGGACGCGCCTAGGACGGGCGGATAATCCTCCAGCGCGTGATCCTCCGGCGCGTGACTCAGTCGTCGTAGGCGCTCATCGACGAGGGTCGCGCAGCCACCGGAGCGATCACGGTTAGCGGGTGATCCGACATCGACCAGCGGATCGAGCACATCGCGACGTCGGCGGCTCCGGCTTCCGTCACGGGTGGGTGACGATCACGTCGCCGGTGGTGGTGTTGTGCCAGCGGATGATTCGGTTGTGGCACATGGTGGGTGTCCAGATGCCGAGGTGCTTGAACTGGTGACAGGGGATGCACAGGGGTGCGAGGTCGTCGGGTACGGTCCAGCCTCCGGCCACCGGGTTGTGGTGGTCGAACGGGACGAGATGATCGAGTTGGCAGTGCTCGGCGGGGACGTCGCACCAGGGGCCGCGGCAGGTGTGGTCGGTGAGCAGGATTGCGCGGCGGATGGCGTCGGTCGGCTGGTAGGTGAGCGCCCCGGCGGGTGGCGTGGTGTACCCGCCGTGCCCGGTCGCATCGACCGGGATCAGGTCGGCCGTGTTGGGTGGGCGGGAGCGGGTGAGAACCGGCCCGGGCGCGATCAGATGGTTGGGGGCGATGGTGCCCGCCCGCCGCGGCCGACCCTTACGCAGCCCTTGGGCGTGTGGGTCGGTGCCGGCGGCCTCGCGGTAGAGACCCTGCCAGGTGGCGTCGGCGGCGAGCGCGCGGGCCAGGTCGGGGTCGATGACACCGTAGCCTTCGACCCGGGGCACCAGTGCGCCGCCGGTGATCCCGGCCAGGGTCTGCGCGTCGGTGACGATGCTGACGAGCGTGGTCGTGGCGGGCACGAGTTCGGTGGACGGGGCCGGTGCGTCGGCGCCGGAGTCCATGTCGGTGGTGGGGTGGTCGGTGCCGCACTGGCAGGCGAAGGTGTCCTGCCGGCGGCTGATGGCGGCCAGGGCGGCGACCTGCAACTGCCCGGGTGAGCGGGGATCATCGTGGCACACCGAGTGTTAGATGACCTCGTCGATGCGGGCTTGCAGGAATCGGCCGTCGGCGAGCGGGACGGTGGCGTCGATGGTGATGTGGCCGTGGGCTTCCTTGCGGAACCGGACGCCTTGTTGGGTGGCGGTGAAGTCGTCGCGTTGCTCGGCGGCCAGGGCCGGGTCGAGGTCGATGATCAGTTCGTCGAGCAGGTCGGCCAGCCGCGCCCCGGAGATCGGCCGGGCGGCGTAGTCCAGGGCGGTGTCGGCGGCGGCATCGCGCTTGGCGGGGTCCAGTCCGGCCAGCCGTTCGGCGATCAGGCGGGCGCGGGTCTCGGTGAGGGTGCCGTCGAGGAAGGCGCGCAAGACTTTCGGCACGAGGTGGAGCAGGTCGCCCAGGCCGATCCAGCGCCCGGCGGTGATGGTGTGGGCGTGGAAGCGGTAGGCGACCTCGCGGACGGCGGCCTTGTCGGGCAGGTTGTTGATGCTGCGGTGTCCGCAGTCGGCGAGGACCCGTTCGAACATCAGCTGCCCGACCCGGTGGGCGGCCATGATCTTGCGGGCAGCCGCGCGACGCTCGATCAGCGTCCACTCGCCGCCGCTGGCGACCAGCTCGTCCGTCGACGCGCTCGCCAGCGCGGCGAGCGTTGCGTCGGGACCCAGTTCGAACATATGTGCACTGTATCGAGCACCACCGACAAAGCGGACAGTCCGCGACGGCCGTCACGCGCCTGCTGCGCACAACGCCTCGTATTGCATACCGCCAAAAACGAAAAACCCCGCTGAACAGGGGTTTCATGGTGCCCTCGGTGAGACTCGAACTCACACTGGACGGGTTTTGAATCCGTTGCCTCTGCCAATTGGGCTACGAGGGCATTGCGGTCGCGCACGAGGCTGTGGCGGCTGCGACTGTCCACTGTAGATGATCGGCCGAACGGCGAGCCAACCGGTACTCTGCTCGCATCAGCCCGGAGCAGGTCAACGGCGGAGGAGGGGATGGTGACGGTGACAGACAGCGTGGCGGCACAGTCCGATGGGCAGGCGACGACACATCGGGTGCTGGTGGCCGAGGACGACTCGCTGATCCGGATGGATCTCATCGAGATGCTCCGCGAAGAGGGATATGACGTCGTGGGGGAGGCCCCCAACGGTCAGGTGGCGGTCGAGTTGACCGAGGACCTGCACCCGGACCTGGTGATCATGGACGTCAAGATGCCGGTGCGCGACGGTATCGACGCGGCGACCGAGATCGCACAGAAGAAGCTCGCCCCGGTGGTGATGCTGACCGCGTTCAGCCAGCGAGAGTTCATCGAGAAGGCCCGGGATGCCGGGGCGATGGCCTATCTGGTGAAGCCGTTCACGAAGGCCGATCTGGTCCCGGCCATCGAGGTGGCGGTCAGTCGCTACAACGAGGTGAGCGCGCTCGAGAAGGAAGTCGCCACGATGGCGGACCGGCTCGAGACGCGCAAGCTCGTCGAACGGGCCAAGGGTCTGCTGATGGAGAAGCAGTCGCTTACCGAACCCGAGGCCTTCAAGTGGATCCAGCGGGCCGCGATGGATCGGCGCACCACCATGAAAGCTGTCGCCGCGGTCGTCGTCGAAACGCTCGGGTCCCCGACCTGACCGGCACCTTCAGCTGACGTTGATGACCACCGAGCTGTCGTTAATTTTGTGAAAACACGCTCTGGTCGCTCCCGATTGTTTGGTGTCAATCCATCGCGGGGGCGTGGGTTTGGGACTATGTTTTGCGAAGGTCTCCTCAGCAGATCTCCCGGCGCGACGTGCCGGGTGGGGTGAAGTGAGAGGTAATGAGAATGCATCGTCGCGTGACGACCGGTGCTCTCGCGGTGGCCATGGCAAGTGTGCTGGCCGTCTCCGCGTGTAGCAGCAAATCCAGTGACTCGGGTTCGGCCAGCGGAGGGGAAAGCGGTTCTGCCGCTGCGAGTTCAGGTCTTACGATCGCACCTCTGGCGCAGATCGACACCCAGGGCAACAAGGTGCAGGCCACCGAGGAGTCCGCAGCGCTCAATCCGGCCGGCGACGGTAATGCCCAGTGCCCGGAGACCACCATCGCGATGGCCGGAGCACTCACCGGCGCCAATGCCGCCCTCGGCATCAACATCCGCAACGGCGCCCAACTCGCCGTCGATCAGCACAACAAGGCGAACCCGAACTGCCAGATCACGCTGAAGACCTTCGACACCGAGGGTGACCCGCAGAAGGCGACGCAGGTCGCCCCGCAGATCGCCAACGACCAGTCGATCGTCGGACTCATCGGTCCGGCGTTCTCCGGCGAGACCAAGGCCACCGGCGGCATCTTCAACCAGGCCGGTCTGGTGTCGGTGACCGCGTCGGCAACCAACCCCACCCTGACCGACAACGGCTGGAAGACCTTCTTCCGCGGCCTGGCCAACGACGACGTGCAGGGCCCCGCGGTCGCCAAGTACCTGACCGGCTCCATGGGCAAGAAGAAGGTCTGCGTCATCAAGGACGACAGCGACTACGGTGCGGGCCTGGCCAAGTCGATGACCGCCACGCTCGGGTCGGCGGCCGACGCCGCCTGCTCCGGCGACGTCAAGACCGGCGACCGCGAGTTCTCCGCGATCATCTCCAAGATCAACGCCGCCAGCCCGGACGCGATCTTCTACTCCGGTTACTACGCGGAGGCCGCGCCGTTCGCGCAGCAGCTGAAGTCGTCCGGTTCCACCGCCGCCTTCGTCTCCGGTGACGGCACCAACGACCCGGAGTTCGTCGCACAGGCCGGTGACGCATCGAAGGGTGCGATTCTGTCCTGCCCGTGCGGTCCTGCGCCGGACAAGTTCAAGAACGAGTACGAGGCCGCGTTCAAGCAGCCGCCCGGCGTGTACTCGGTCGAGGCCTACGACCTCGCCAGCATTCTGATGAAGGGCATCGCCGAGGGTCAGCGCACCCGTCCGCAGCTGCTCAACTACGTCCGCACCTACAAGGGACCGGGCCTGGCCCGCACCTACGAGTGGACCCCGACCGGTGAGCTGACCTCGTCACTCATCTGGGTGTACGAAGTCCAGTAGGACGTCTCCCCACGGTGCGCCCGGGCCGTCGTGCCCGGGCGCACCGTGGTCTGCGGGGGGACACATGGCTGAAAGGCACGCATGATCGCGTATTCCTTGGCCGAGTCGTCGATGACGGTGGCGAGCACCATCAGCTTCGACCTCGGCTCCCTGAAAGAAGGCTTCTGGGGCCTGACCATCGAGGGCCTCACCTACGGTGCCATCTATGCCCTTGTGGCAGTTGGCTATACGCTCGTCTACGGCGTGCTCCGGCTGATCAACTTTGCTCACTCCGAAGTGTTCATGCTCGGCATGTTCGGCACTTACATCGGCTTGTTGCTGCTGGGCTTCACGCCCTCGGGCAACGCCTACAACGAGGGCACGGTGTTGACCGTCGTGTACCTGGTCATCGCCGGGTTGTGCGGTATGGCCGTCTCGGGCGGTGCGGCGGTGGGGCTCGAGTTCATCGCCTACCGGCCACTGCGACGGCGCGGCGCCAAACCACTCGCCTTCCTCATCACCGCGATCGGCATGTCCTTCGTGCTGCAGGAGTTCGTGCACTACATCCTGCCGAAGTTCCCGATCGAACCGCAGCTCGGCGGGTCCAGCGGGCAGCCGTCGATCCGCCTTGTCGAGCCGGTGACGGAGTTCAGCATCTTCGGCGCGCCGGTCACCAACCTGACGATGATCATCATCTTCTCGGCACTCATCCTCGGCCTCGGGACCGACTTCATGATCAACCAGACCCGACTCGGCCGCGGCATCCGATCGGTGGCCCAGGACCCCGACGCGGCGCTCCTGATGGGTGTGTCCCGGGACCGGATCATCACGGTCACCTTCCTGATCGGCGGTCTGCTGGCCGGTGCCGCCGCGCTGCTCTACACCCTGAGGGTGCCGACGAACATCGTGTACTACGGCGGATTCGTCTTGGGCATCAAGGCCTTCTGCGCCGCGGTGCTCGGCGGCATCGGCAACGTGCGCGGTGCGGTGCTCGGCGGCCTGTTGCTCGGAGTCATGGAAAACTATGGGTCGGTGGTCTTCGGCAATCAGTGGAAGGACGTCGTCGCATTCGTCCTGCTGATCCTGGTGCTGATGTTCCGCCCGACCGGAATCCTGGGCGAGAAGCTGGGGAAGGCGAGGGTATGACGACACAACATCCCGCGACGCCGAGCGAGATGGCCGACGCCGAACCGCACGGCCTCGGCGACCGTATCCGTCTCTGGTGGGACAGCCTGCCGCGTTTCGGTCAGTGGGCCGTCGGACTCCCCGCGATCCTGCTCATCGCGTTCCTGCCGGTCATCAAGCCGCCGTTGATCACCACCACGGCAACCGATTTCGGCGTGGTGATGGCGACGTTCGCGATGACCGCGCTGATCGCCATCGGTCTGAATGTGGTCGTCGGCCAGACCGGTCTGCTCGACCTCGGCTACGTCGGCTTCTATGCCGTCGGGGCCTACGTGGTGGCGTTGATGACCTCACCGGCGAGCCCGCTCTGGGGCAGTACCGATCACGGCATCTTCTCCGGGCCGTGGGCATGGCTGGCGTGCGTGCCGCTGGCGATCGTGATCACCGGGATCACCGGCCTCATCCTGGGCACCCCCACCCTTCGTGTGCGCGGCGACTACCTCGCCATCGTGACCCTCGGATTCGGCGAGATCGTACGACTGCTCGCCGACAACCTCACCGAGGTCACCAACGGTGCCTCGGGCCTGCAGAACGTGTTGTTCCCGGAAATCGGCACCAACGACAAGCATCCCGACGGGGTGTTCTCCAACGCCAACAACAGCCCACCGTTCAACTACGGCGTGTGGTGGTTCTGGCTCTGCATGGTGTTGGTGATCATCGTGCTGATCGTCATCGGCAACCTGGAACGCAGCCGGGTCGGCCGATCCTGGGTGGCCATCCGCGAGGACGAGGACGCCGCCGAGATCATGGGCGTGCCCACGTTCAAGTACAAGCTGTGGGCCTTCGTGATCGGCGCCGGCATCGGCGGCCTCTCCGGTGCGGTGTACGCCGGTCAGGTCCAGTACGTCGACCCCAAGGCATTCACCGTCATCAACTCGATGCTGTTCCTGTGCGCGGTGGTCCTCGGCGGGCAGGGCAACAAACTCGGCGTCATCGTCGGAGCGTTCGTGATCGTCTACCTGCCGGCCCGGTTGCAGGGTGTCGAGGTCGGCGGACAGTCACTGAGCGAGTTCAAATATCTGTTCTTCGGTATCACACTGGTGGTGTTGATGATCTTCCGTCCGCAGGGACTCTTCCCGGCGCGCGCGAGACTCGTGACCTTCGGCCGGCAGGTGTACTCGGCGGTGCGGCACCGAACGCCCACTGCCCACAGCGAGGAGGTGAACGCATGACGCACCGCGGTCCCGACGGCAACGACGAGGTCCACTCCGACGAGGCCGGCCCCGACGAGGCCGGTCCCGATCTCTCCGAACAGATCGAGGAGGTCACCGAGGATCCCGAGGCGAGGACCATCGTCGACCTGGCCGCCATCGACCCGGATCTCGCCGATCCGGAGGCGGTTGCCGAAGTCGTTGCCCCGCAGCGTGACATCGCCACCGCCGAGGGCGAGAAACTCCTGGAGGTCAACGGTCTGACGGTCGAGTTCGGTGGCCTCGCCGCGCTCGACGACGTCACGTTCGACATCAAACGCGGCGAGATCCTCGGGCTGATCGGACCCAACGGCGCCGGGAAGACGACCTGCTTCAACGCCATCACCGGTGTCTACCCGCCCACCCGCGGCACCGTCACCTTCGACGGCAACCCGCTCGGAAAGATCAAGCGCCACAAGATCACTCGTCTCGGCATCGCGCGCACGTTCCAGAACGTCCGGCTCTGGGGTGAGATGACCGCCCTGGAGAACGTCTGCGTCGGCACCGATGCCCGGCACAAGACCTCGGTGTTCGGCGGCATCTTCCGTACCCCGCGGCACTACCGGGAGGAACACGACGCCGTCGACCGCGGCATGGCGCTGCTCGAGTTCGTCGGCATCGGCCCGCGCGCGGCCGAGAAGGCGTCGAATCTGCCCTACGGTGACCAGCGTCGGCTGGAGATCGCGCGGGCGCTGGCCACCGAACCGAAACTGCTGTGCCTCGACGAGCCGGCCGCCGGCTTCAACCCGAGCGAGAAGACCGCGCTGATGGGTCTGATCAAGAAGATCCGCGACGACGGCTACACGGTGCTGCTGATCGAGCACGACATGCGGCTGGTGATGGGGGTGACCGACCGGATCGTGGTGCTCGAGTTCGGCCGCAAGATCGCCGAGGGCGCCCCCAAGGACGTCCGCGACAACCCGGCGGTCATCGCCGCCTACCTGGGAGTTCCCGATGACGAATCCGCTTGACCCCGTTCTCGAACTGCACGACGTCGTCATCCACTACGGCCGCATCCGCGCGCTGCACGGCATCTCGCTCCAGGTCGGCGGCGGTGAGCTGGTCACCCTCCTCGGCGCCAACGGCGCGGGCAAGTCCACGACGATGCGCGGCATCTCCGGCCTAAACAAGCTCAGCCACGGCGACATCCTGTTCGAGGGCGAATCGATCAAGCACCTCGCGCCGCACGAGCGGGTGCATCGCGGCATCATCCAGGTGCCGGAGGGCCGTCGTATCTTTCCCGGCATGACCGTGCTCGAGAACCTCGACATGGGTTGCTATGGAAGGAGATTCGACTCCAAATCGGCCTACGACGAGGCCCTCGAGCACGTTTTCGAGCTGTTTCCCCGACTCGGTGAGCGGCGCAAGCAGTACGGCGGCACGATGTCCGGCGGTGAGCAGCAGATGCTCGCGATCGGACGTGCGCTGATGGCCCGGCCGAAACTGCTGCTGCTCGACGAGCCATCGATGGGCTTGGCGCCCATGGTGATTCAGCAGATCTTCCGCATCATCGCGCAGATCAACGCCGATGGCACCACCATCCTGCTGGTCGAGCAGAACGCGCAGCAGGCGCTGAGCCGCTCGGATCGCGGCTACATCCTGGAGACCGGTACGATCACCAAGGAGGGGGCCGGCAAGGATCTGCTCGTCGACGACGCGGTGCGGGAGGCGTATCTCGGCGTGGCATGACTAGCCTGGATGGCATGGTGGACATAACCGTCACCGGCACGGGTGACCTCGACCTCGTGAGTTCGCTACTGGCGCAATCGTTTGCCGATGATCCCGTGGTGCGATGGCTCAGCGACGACGCGCGCCGCGACAAGACGATGTTCCTGACGCTGGCGCGGTGGGCGCACGGCCCCGCCGCGTCGGTGGACCTCGCACTGCGCGACGGGGCACCGATCGGCGCCGCGATGTGGGATCCGCCCGGACACAAGATCACGCCGACGATGCAGGTACGGGCGATGCCCGGATTCATCAAGGCCATGCGCGGGCGGTTGCGTCGGGGACTGCTCCTCGAGGAGACCTTCCTGAAGCTGCGGCCCAAGGAGCCGCACTGGTATCTCGGCACCGTGGGCGCGGCGGTGCCCGGGCTCGGGGTTGGCACCGCGTTGTTACATGCCGGCCTCGATCGGGTCGACGGGCCGGCCTACCTGGAGAGTTCGAATCGGGCCAACATCCCTCTCTATGAGCGATTCGGCTTCGACGTCGTCGACGAGATCACCCTGGGGGACGACGGCCCGACGGTGTGGCCCATGTATCGCAAGGGCTGAACGGGCTGTCGGAGGCGATCACTAGACTCACACAGGTGAGTCCTGCGACCAACGCTTCGGCGACCAAGACCAAAACCCTGATGCTGCTCGACGGGCACTCGCTCGCGTATCGGGCCTTCTTCGCCTTGCCTGCCGAGAACTTCAAGACGGCCACCGGACAGACCACCAACGCCGTCTACGGCTTCACGTCGATGCTGATCAACCTGCTGCGCGACGAGGAACCGACGCACATCGCCGCCGCCTTCGACGTGTCCCGCAAGACATTTCGCTCGGACATGTACCCCGAGTACAAGGCGCAACGCTCCAAGTCGCCCGACGAGTTCAACGGTCAGGTCGATCTGACCAAGGAGGTCCTCGACGCACTCGGCATCCCGGTCTTCGCGATCGAGGGATACGAGGCCGACGACATCATCGCCACCCTCGCCACGCAGGCCGAGGCGCAGGGCTACCGCGTCCTCGTCGTCACCGGCGACCGGGACTCGCTGCAACTCGTCGACGACTCGGTGACCGTCCTCTATCCCCGCAAGGGTGTCTCGGATCTGACCCGGTTCACCCCGGACGAGGTGGAGAAGAAGTACAACCTGACCCCGGCCCAGTATCCCGACTACGCGGCGTTGCGCGGCGACCCGAGCGACAACCTGCCCGGCATTCCCGGTGTAGGGGAGAAGACCGCGTCGAAGTGGATCCGCGAGTACGGCTCGCTGACCGCGCTGGTCGACCACGTCGACGAGGTCAAGGGCAAGGTCGGCGACGCGCTGCGTGACAATCTCGCGTCGGTGCTGACCAATCGGCAGCTCACCGAACTCGTCCGCGACATGCAACTGCCGTCGGGTCCCGACGATCTCGCCATGGTCGGGTGGGATCGTGACCGCATCCACCGACTGTTCGACGACCTCGAGTTCCGTGTCCTGCGTGACCGGCTGTTCTCGACCCTGACCTCGGCCGAACCGGAGGCCGAGTCGGGGTTCGATCTCGACGGCACCACCCTCGGCCCGGGGCAGGTGCGGGCGTGGCTCGACGAGCACACCGCCACCGGCCGCAGTGGTGTCGCGGTCACCTCCCCGCACGTCGTCGTCGATGCCGATACGACGGGTCTCGCGGTCGCCGCCGCGGACGGATCGTCGGCGTTCGTCGATGTCACCGGCCTCGATCCCGACGACGAGCAGGCCCTCGCGGCGTGGCTGGCCGACCCCGAGCGGCCGAAGGCCCTGCACGAGGTCAAGTGGGCGATCCACGCGCTCCGGGCGCGTGGATGGACCCTCGCGGGGGTCACCAGCGACACGTCGCTGGCCGCCTACCTGGTCCGGCCCGGACAGCGCAGCTTCAACCTCGACGACCTCGCGCTGCGCTATCTGCGGCGCGAACTGCGCGCCGACGACGCCCCCGCCGACGGGCAGATGTCGCTGCTCGACGAGGACGGCGGGGAGGCCAAGGCGGCCGAGCAGCATATGCTCGAGGCGCGGGCGGTGGCCGAACTCGCCGAGGTCCTCGACACCGAACTCGACCGGATCGATTCCAAACCGCTGCTCACCGACATGGAGTTGCCGCTCGCGTTCGTTCTCGCCGAGCTCGAGTCGGCCGGCATCGCCGTCGACGTCGACCATTTCGGTGAGCTGGAAAGTCAGTTCGCGCAACGGATTCGCGCCGCCGCCGATGCCGCGTACGAGGTCATCGGCGAACAGATCAACCTCGGCTCACCCAAGCAGCTGCAGACGGTGCTGTTCGACAAGCTCGACATGCCGAAGACCAAGAAGACCAAGACCGGTTACACCACCGACGCCGACGCGCTGCAGAGCCTGTACGAGAAGACCGAGCATCCCTTCCTCGCGCATCTGCTCGACCACCGTGACGCCACCCGGTTGAAGGTCACCGTCGACGGACTGCTCAAAGCGGTCGCCGACGACGGCCGCGTGCACACCACCTTCAACCAGACCATCGCCGCGACCGGACGACTGTCGTCGACCGACCCCAATCTGCAGAACATCCCGGTGCGCACCGAGGCGGGACGGCAGATCCGGAAGGGGTTCGTGGTGGGCGCCGAAGCCGGCGGCACTGCGTACGAGTGCCTGATGACGGCCGACTACAGCCAGATCGAGATGCGGATCATGGCGCACCTGTCGGAGGACGCGGGGCTCATCGAGGCCTTCAACACCGGTGAGGACCTGCACAATTTCGTCGGGTCGCGGGCGTTCGGGGTACCCATCGACGAGGTGACCGTCGAGATGCGGCACCGTGTGAAGGCCATGTCGTACGGACTCGCCTACGGATTGAGTGCCTTCGGTCTCGCCGCGCAGCTCAAGATCAGCCGCGACGAGGCCAAGGAACAGATGGAGGCCTACTTCGCGCGGTTCGGCGGCGTCCGCGACTATCTGCACAACGTGGTCGAGGAGGCCCGCCGCAACGAGTACACGGCGACGCTGTACGGCCGGCGTCGCTACCTGCCCGACCTCAACAGCGACAACTGGCAGCGCCGGCAGTCCGCCGAGCGGATGGCGCTCAACGCTCCGATCCAGGGCACCGCTGCCGACATCATCAAGGTCGCGATGATCAACGTGCAGAAACGGCTTGTCGCCGAACAACTCCGGTCCCGGATGCTGCTGCAGGTGCATGACGAACTGGTCGTCGAGGTCGCCGCGGGGGAGCGCGATGCCATCGAGGCCGTCGTCCGGGAGGAGATGGGCAGCGCCATCGAACTGTCGGTGCCGCTGGAGGTGTCGGTGGGATTCGGTCAGTCCTGGGACGACGCGGCGCACTGACGGGCAGGCGACGCGGGCATGCGCCCGTCAGCGAGCGGTGCCCGCTCGGCGACGGTCGAGTCCGTCGAGCAGAATCGACAGTCCGTACTCGAAGGCGTCGTCGGCGCGCTGCCGGCCGGTAGGTGCGGCAGCGACCGCCCGCGCCAGCGGGCTATCGGCCCTGAGGTTTTCCGTTGACCACACACTCTCCGGCGCTGCGGCGTCGAGGGCGGAACCGAGGGCGAATGTGTCGAGCGCGGTGATCACGTGGAGGATCTCGGCTTCGGCAAAACCGCCGTCGGACAGCGCACCGGCGAGATTGTCGTATGCCGCCAGGATCGCCGGTGCCTCGACGGTTTGCCCGGTCAGCGCGCGCACCAGTACGGGATGCGCGCTGAATGCGTCGCGATAGGAGTGCACCCACTGCGTCACCGACGTACGCCAGTCGGCCGACCAGTCGACCTCGTGTCCCATCGCCGCCGCGATCGTTCCCCGGACGAGTTCGATGACCTCCTCGCGGCCGCTGACATGGTGATATAACGACGACACCGCCACGCCGAGCCGCTTCGCCAGGCTCGGCATCGTGAAGGTTTCCTTGGCGTCGAGTTCGGCGAGCGCAGCATCGGCGATCGTCTGGCGGTCCAGGAGCGGTGAGGGCGGGCGCGGCACGGTGTCAGCTTAGCGATCAGGACCGATGAACCACCTGGCCGTCAACCATCGTCATGGTGATCGGAGCATCGACCAGTTCGTCGGGTGGGGCGGCCATCGGGTCGACGGCGAACGCGGTGAGGTCGGCCCGGCTGCCGACACCGATCCATCCCGCAGTGGTCGATCCCTCGGCGCACGCGGCATGCGACGTGTAGCCCTCCAACGCCATTCGGGCGGTCAATCCTTGGTCAGCGAGCACCGGGAGATCTTCGGGATGCTGTGCCCGACGACGCAATTGGGCATCGGCCAGGATCGCCCGAGGATCGAAGGGCGCGATCGGCCAGTCCGAGCCCAGCGCCAACACACCGCCGGCGTCGCGAATGTCGCGGGTGCGAAAGGCGCGGTCCGCGCGCTTCTTGCCGAGGCGTACCGACCAGTTGTCGGACTGGTCCCCGCGCGTGTAGAGGGTGCAGTGCGTGGGCTGCATACTGGCGACCACCTGCTGTCGTGCGAACCGTGCGACGAGATCGTCGGGCAGGGTCTCGACGTGCTCGATGCGATGTCGCACGCCACCCGCCGGACGTGCTGCGTCGGCGAGTGTGTCGAGGGCGTAGCGGATGCCCGCATCGCCGATCGCGTGGGTGACGGTCGGCACGCCTTTGGCGGCGAGATAGTGCACCGCCTCGCGGTACTCGGCGGGTTCGGGCCACAACGGCGCCGTCGACTCTCCGTGAGCATCGGCGTGCTCGAGCCACGCCGTACCGCCGTCGATCGTTCCGTCGATCATGAACTTGACGCCGTCGACGCGCCATCGGCGGCCGCCGCGTCGTTGCAGGTCCACGATGTGGTCGAGTTGAGCGCGGTCGGTGCCCGGCATGCAGAATGGCGCGAACCGCAGGCGTATCGGCAACTCGCTCGAATCCTCCAGTGCAGCAACCAGTTCTCCGCTGTCCGCCTCGAAGTCCATGGCATTTCCGGAGGTGATGCCCGTAGCGGCCATCGATGCGAGCAAGCTCCGTAGACGGGTGCGGCGGGAGGCAGCCGAGTCGGTTGGCAACACATCGTCGAGCAGTTCGGTGGCCTCGAGTTCGAGGAGGTGACCGGTGGGAATACCGTCGGCGCAGACGATCTCGGCGTTGCCGTCGAAGCCGCGTGGCCCGGTGATACCGGCCCTGCGCAGGGCTGCGGGACTCGCGAGCGCGGAGTGCGCGTCGAAGAGGTAGAGCAGCACGGGCACGTCGTCGCCGACTGCCTCGACGATGGGCGCGTGGGTGATCGGACGGCCACCGAACGCATTCGGGTCCAGTCCCCAGCCCAAGACCCATTCGCCTGTGCGCGGCGCCTCGCGGAGGGCCGCAACCAAAGAGGGGATGTCGTTCACCCTCGACAGGTCCACCCCCGCCGTGAGCTTGAGGCCCATCACCGGATGGATGTGCCCGTCGATCAGACCCGGGGTCAGGGTGGCCGCGCCAAGGTCGATCACCTCGGTGCCGCGCCCGATGTGGGCGACCGCGGTGTGCGCATCGCCCACCGCGGTGACCACTCCATCGGTGATCGCCACAGCCTCGATCGGTGCACCGGGATGCATGGTGTGGACGGTGCGGGCCAGGACGACGGTGTCTGCCGGGCTCATCGTGGTGTTCTCCTTACTTACTCGATATTCGCGGGGTTCAGCGCTCGGCAGCGGCACGTGGGTCGTCGTACAGTCCACCGATCCGGTCGTAGACCATCGGCTTGCGTAGTCGGAAGTACTGTGCGACAACCGCTCCGACGATCAGCACGACCCCCACGAGCCCGACCAGTACGGTGTTGACCGCTGTGCCCGCCCCGGTCAGAAGGTCGATGTTGGCGATGAGGACGCCAAGGGCGACCCCGAGCAGGATCGCGCTGACGATCCCGGCGATCACCCCAGGCCGTTCGACGCCGACCAGTCGCTTGCGCACGAAGTATCCGACGACCGCGATCGCGGTGATGACCTGCAGCGCGAGGATGCCGACGACGCCGGGCGTGTTCATCAACAGGAGGAGCTTGTAGTAGGGATCCGCGCCGCACGCGGCAAAGGCCAGCACGATGACGAGCGCGAGCAGCGTCTGCACGGCGCCGGCGCGCGCCGGCGACTTGTACGAGGGATGGGTCCGGTCCAGGAACGACGGCAGGACGCCGTCGCGAGCCAGCGAGTAGGTGTAGCGCGTGATGGCGTTGTGGAACGCGATCTGGGACGCGAGTGCGCTGGTGACGATCAGCACCGACATGACATCGGTCGCCCAGGTGCCGACGTAATGCGTCATCGCGGAGAAGAACAGGCCGTCGACGTCGGCGGAGGCTGCCTTTTGCACGTCTTGAGCTCCGTAGGCCTGGACCATCGACCACACGATGAAGCAGTAGACGATGGCCATGAAACCCACCGCCCAGTACGTGGCCCGCGGAATGGAGCGGTCAGGATCGCGTGCCTCGGAGCGATAGAGCGCAGTCGACTCGAACCCCATGAAAGCGGCGAAGGCGAACGCGAGAATCCCGCCCATGCCCGGTGCGAATACCGCTGAAGGCGTGAAGGATTCGAAGCCGATTCCGTCGGCCCCGCCTTGGAACAGCACCGCGAAGGCCAAGACGAGCAGGATTCCGGTCTCGAGCGTCAGCAGGACACCGAGGAATCTGGCGCCGACGTCGATGCCGCGCCGCCCCACGTACCAGACCGCCGCGATGGCGGCGACCGCCAGATACGGCCACGCAATCGTGACACCGAACAGCCGGTGGATCGCGTCCTGGGTTTGAATCGCCATCAAACCGTAGACCCCGATCTGCAATGCGTTGTACGCGACCACGGCGAGGAGTCCGCAGGCCAGGCCGGCGGTACGGCCCAGGCCAAGGGTGATGTACGAGTAGAAGGCACCCTTGCCGCCGGTGCTGCGGGTCATCGCCATGAACGCCACCGCGAACACCGCGAAGACGGCACCTGCGGCGAGGTAGGCGACTGGTGCGCCGACACCTCCGATCGAGAGCGCGAGTGGAGCCACACCGGCCATGACGGTCAGTGGTGCCGCCGCGGCGACGACCATGAATGCGATGGCCGGCGCCCCCAATGCGTTCTGTTTCAGATCGAGCCCGGCCGGTGGGGTCGAGTCGATGGCCAGGGGTGCCGAGGTGATGGAACGGTTCATTGCAGGACCTTCGAGGAGTGGTTTCGGCTCGGTCATTTCTTACCGAATATGATTCGGTAAAACTATGAGGCAGGTCACCGACCGTGTCAAGGGGTCCGGTGAATTCGGAATTCGGATCTGGCAGGATCGCCCCATGCAGCAGTCGACGACGACGTTTCACCGCATCGGCGTCCTGCTCGGCGACGGCATAGGGCCGGAGATCGTGCCGGCCGCCGTCGCGGTCGCCGACGCGGCGGCCCGCTGCGAGGGTGTGGCGATCGACTGGGTCGAGCTCCCGTTCGGTCACACCGCGATCGAGTCGCACGGCGACCCGATACCGGAGTCCACGCTGCGCGCGCTCGATGCGTTCGACATGTGGGTGCTCGGTCCGCACGACTCGGCGAGTTACCCCTCCGCCCACCGCGCCCGCACCCCCGGCGCGGTGATCCGCAAGCACTTCGGGTTGTTTGCGAACCTTCGCCCAGCACGGGCATACCCGGGTGTTCATTCGGTCGCGCCGGATATCGATGTGCTGATCGTCCGGGAGAACACCGAGGGCCTCTACGCTGATCGCAACATGTTCTCGGGCACCGGTGAGTTCATGCCGACACCGGACGTGGCGCTGTCGGTCGGAGTCATCACCCGGGCCGCGACCGAACGGATCGCGCGCGTCGCGTGCGACGCCGCCCGAGACCGGCGCGGACACCTCACGATCGTGCACAAGGCGAACGTGCTGCGGCTGACGACCGGCCTGTTCCGGGACGTCTGCCGCCAAGTGGCCGCCCGCTACCCCGACATCGTGGTCGAGGAACAACACGTCGACGCGATGGCTGCGCACCTGGTGCGCCGGCCCCGCGACTTCGATGTGCTCGTCACCGAGAACCTCTTCGGCGACGTATTGTCGGATCTCGCCGCCGAACTCGCCGGCTCGCTGGGGATCGCCGGATCGGTCAACTGCTCCGAGACAAAGGTGATGGCCCAGGCCGCCCACGGTGCCGCGCCGGACATCGCCGGCCGCGACATGGCCAATCCCGTCGCCATGATCGCCTCGGTGGCGATGGCCTTTCAGCGGTACGGGACGCAGACCGATGACGCTGCCCTCGTTGCCACCGCTGCTCGTATCGAGCACGGTGTGGCCGATACCCTCGCGGGTTCGGTCGCCACCGCCGATCTGGGCGGGACCGCGACCACCGGCGGTTTCACCGACGCGGTCGTCTCCGCCGTCGCGCGTGGTTAATCTCTCGTAACCCCCGTGTGGATTGGGTTGTCAGCCAGTAAGTTCACATCGTGGGCGACAACGGCCGGCCGTCGTCGCGCGTGCCTCGATGCGGATGCTTGAGGGAACCGAACTAGATGGGGTGTGTGATGCGTTTCTTGCGATCGACCCGACCGGTGGCGGCATTGGCCGCACTGTTCGCGGTTCTGGTGCTGGTGTTGGCCGGATGCTCGAACGACGAGTCGGATTCATCGGGCCCGTCGACGTCGACGACCGCGGTGTCGGTGGCGAAGAACGCGGAGATCGCCGCGATGCTGCCCGACAAGATCAAGCAGTCCGGTCAGCTGATCGTCGGGGTGAATGTGCCCTATTCGCCCAACGAGTTCAAGGACCCGAGCGGCAAGATCATCGGCTTCGACGTCGACCTGATGAACGCGATCGGCGGAGTTCTCGGCGTGACGCCGGTGTACAAGGAAGCCGACTTCGACAAGATCATCCCGGCCATCCAGCAGGGCACCTACGACGTCGGCATGTCGTCGTTCACCGACTCGAAGGAGCGCGAGAAGCAGGTCGACTTCGTCACCTACTACAGCGCCGGTATCCAGTGGGCGCAGCAGAAGGGCGGCGGCATCGATCCCAACAATGCGTGCGGCAAGCGCGTCGCGGTGCAGTCGACCACTGTCGAGGACACCGACGAGATCCCCACCAAGAGCAAGGCCTGCACCGACGCCGGGAAGCCCGCGATCGAGAAGGTGAAGTTCGATTCGCAGGACGAGGCGACGAACGCTCTCGTGTTGGGCAAGGTCGACGCGATGTCGGCGGATTCGCCGGTGACCGCCTATGCGATCAAGCGGTCCAACGGCGCGCTGGAGCCGGCCGGCGGGGTCTTCGAGTCGGCGCCCTATGGCTATCCGGTGGCCAAGGGGTCGCAGCTGGCACCGGCCCTGCAGAAGGCCGTGCAGTATCTGATCGACAACGGCCAGTACAAGCAGATCGCCGAGAACTGGGGCGTGCAGGCCGGCACGATCCCGACGTCGGTGATCAACGGCGCGGTCAGCTGACGGCGTGAGCGCTCCCTCGACCGGGCCCATCGGGCTCGACCCGGACGAACCCGCACCGATCAAGGCGGTCCCGCTACGCCATCCCGGTCAATGGCTGGCGGCCGCGATCGTGATGCTCCTGGTCGTACTGTTCCTGTGGGGCGCCGCGACCAACAGTGCCTATCGGTGGGACACCTACGCCAAGTACCTGTTCGACACCCGAATCCTGTCGGGTGTCTGGTACACCCTCGCGCTCACCGTCATCGCGATGGTCGTCGCGATCGTCCTCGGCGTGGTGTTGGCGGTGATGCGCCTGTCGCCCAATCCGGTTCTCCGCTACACCGCATGGGTGTACCTGTGGATCTTCCGCGGCACACCCGTGTACGTGCAGTTGGTGTTCTGGGGGCTGTTCCCGTCGATCTACAAGCGCATCGACCTGGGCATTCCGTTCACCGTGCAGTTCGCGCACTTCGACATCCAGGCATGGAATGCCGCGTTCCTGTTCGCGGCGATCGGTCTGGCCCTCAACGAGGCCGCCTACATGGCGGAGATCGTGCGGGCCGGCGTGTCGTCGGTGGGCGAGGGACAGACCGAGGCGTCGGTGGCGCTCGGCATGTCGTGGAGCCAGACGATGCTCCGTACGGTCCTGCCGCAGGCGATGCGCGTGATCATCCCGCCGACCGGCAACGAGTTGATCAGCATGCTCAAGACGACGAGCCTCGTTGCGGCGGTGCCGTTCACCGGTGAACTGTACGGCCGCGCCAGGGACATCTCGGGTGTCAACTTCCAACCGATCCCACTGCTCATGGTGGCGTCGACCTGGTATCTGATCATCACCAGCATCCTCATGGTCGGCCAGTACTACCTGGAGCGCTACTACTCGAAGGGAGCCAGCCGGCAGATGACGGCGCGTCAACTCAAGGCGATGGCCGCGGCGCAGAACGCACCCGCGGCAACCGAGGGAGCCGAGGATGGTCGCTGAACCCGTGACCACCGACGTCCCCATGGTGCTCGCCGACCGGGTCTGCAAGAATTTCGGCACGCTACAGGTGTTGAAGGGCATCACGCTCGAGGTCAAACGCGGCGAGGTGATGTGCCTGATCGGGCCGTCGGGTTCCGGCAAGTCGACGTTCCTGCGGTGCGTGAATCACCTCGAGGTCGTCAACGCCGGGCGACTGTATGTCGACGGCGACCTCATCGGCTATCGGGAGCGCGGCGACAAACTCTACGAGATGAGCGCCAAGGACGCCGCGAAGCAGCGCCGGGACATCGGCATGGTGTTCCAGCACTTCAACCTGTTTCCGCACCGCACCACGCTGGAGAACGTCATCGAGGCGCCGACGCAGGTGAAGAAGCAGAAGAAGAGCGAGGCGCTCGAGCGGGCGCGCGGCCTGCTCGACCGGGTCGGGCTGGCGGACAAGGCCGACACGTATCCGGCGCAGCTGTCCGGCGGGCAGCAGCAGCGCGTCGCGATCGCCCGGGCGCTGGCGATGCAACCGAAACTGATGCTGTTCGACGAGCCGACCTCGGCGCTCGACCCGGAACTCGTCGGTGAGGTGCTCGGCGTCATGCGGGAACTCGCCGCGAGCGGCATGACGATGGTGGTGGTCACGCACGAGATGGGCTTCGCCCGCGAGGTCGCCGACCAACTGGTCTTCATGGACGGCGGGGTCGTCGTCGAAAAGGGTGATCCCCGTGAGGTGTTGGCCAACCCGCAGCACGAGCGGACGAAGACTTTCCTGTCGAAGCTGTTGTGAGTCGACCTCGTCGACGGTGTCCGGCCGGCAGCGGTCAGGTCTGGATAAGGTCGACGATGTAGCTGCCCGGAATGATGGCCATCAGGCTGCGTGTCAACACGTCGGGGTTCGGTTTCTCCGGTGCGAGAACAGTCGTGAGCGCCGGCAGGAGATGCGTCCGGACGGTGACCTCGACATCGTCGTAGAACGTTCGGATCAGGACACGAAGCCGAGGGTCGTGCGCGGCGTGAGCCCATGCCGAGATGGCGATGCGGCGGTCGACGGCATCGTCGGCCGGTGGCGGGGCCGCTGCCAGTTCGAAGACGCGGGCCACGGCGGCGTGTGGTTCGGCGGGGAGGTTGTGCAGTGCCGCTGCGATGCGGGTGGTGGCGCGTTCGAGGACGTCGGTCACCACGCCATCGATGATGGCCTGTCGGTCTGGGAACGCCCGGTACACCACGCCGGCCGACAGGCCCGAGCGGTCGATCACGTCGGCGATGGTGGTACCGGGAATGCCTTCGGCGGCAACACATTCGCGTGCGGCAGCGATGACCTCGGCGCGGCGCTGACGCCGGTAGTCCTCAGTGACCTTCGGCATCTGCGCCGCGCCGTGACGATGACAGGCCGAAGCGGTCGGGATGCCACCACGGGTCGTGCGCCGCATAGATGTCCACATCAGGGTGCGTGACGAGCAACTCTCGGAGGCGGCCCTGGTTGTGGTCGCGCAACCGACGGTCGGTGGTCACCATGGCCTGGAACGCGCGAACCATCGGCGCGCACGTGGGTTGCGGATCGAGTTGGCGCGCATCGAAGATCGCGTCACCGGCAGCCAGGGTCCAGCCGGCCGAAGTCTCGACGGCCACCCCGCAATGTCCCAGCGTGTGTCCGGCCAACGGGATCAGTGCGATGGGTTCGTGCACCGAGGTCAGCTCTCGCACCGCTTCGAACCCCAGCCACTGTTCACCGCTGGCGGTGTAGGTCTGCCAATGAGGTCCGTGCGCCCACATCGGCGGCCGGTAGCGCTGCTTGTCGCGGAATGAGTGACGGATGGTGGCATTTCGCAGCTCCGCGGCGCTGACATGCACCGTGGCATGCGGGAAGTCGGACAGCCCGCCGACGTGGTCGAGGTCGAGGTGGGTCATCACGATATGCCGCACGTCGTCCGCGTCAAAACCTGATGCCCGCAGCTGATTGACCACCGCCAGTTCGGGGTTCACCAGGGGATGCGCATATCCGCGGGCAAAGCCGGCGCCGAGTCGCGAGCCGATGTCCGCGTAGTCGGCGGTCCCCAGGCCGGTGTCGACGAGGATCAGTCCGTCGCGGTCGGTCTCGAGAACCGCGATGTGACACACGAGGTGTCGTCCGCGCATGCGCAGTCGGCGGATCACCGCGGCGTTCACGTGATGGATGACGGTCGGCATGGTGCGCCTCCAATAAACCGGAACGGATGTTCCTTTTTATTGGAGCACGCCGGGGAGCCATGGTCAATGGTGTGTTCGGATCAACCCGGCTTGTGGCAGCAGAAGATCGCGGTCCCCGGAAAGTACTGTCCGCGTAGCGGACTCCACTGGCCCCACTCCTGCTCGAAGCCCTCGGGCCATTCCGGTTCGACGATGTCGTCGAGAATCATACCGGCCGAACGGATTTCGCGGACCCGGTCACCGATGGTGCGGTGGTGCTCGACGTAGGTGACGGTGCCGTCGACGTCGATCTCGCTGTACGGCGTGCGGTCGAAGTAGGAGAGGCGCACGATCAGGCCGTCGGGGCCCGGGTCGTCGAGGAACATCCACCGCATCGGGTGATTCACCGCGAACACCCATCGTCCACCCAGGCGCAGCACGCGGGCCGCCTCGGCCATCACCCTGGCCGAGTCGGCGACAAACGGGACGGCACCGAACGACGAGCACACGATGTCGAAGGATGCGTCCGCGAACGGCAGCGACTCCGCGGTGGCCTGCACCAGCGGTGTCGCGTGCTCGTCGGATGCCATGGCGGCCAGGCCGATACCCAGCATCCGACGTGACAGGTCGATGCCCACGGCTCGCGCGCCGTGCGCGGTGAGCCAGCGCGCACAGGGCGCCGACCCGCACCCGATCTCCAGGATGTCGCGTCCGGTCACATCGCCGAGGAGGTGAATGTCGTCCTCCCGCAACCGTTCCGGACACCAGACGAAGTCGCCGCCGGCCGTGTGGGTGCCGAGGAACTCGCCGTGCGCGGCGTGGTAATTGTCGGCATCGTGATCCCACCACCACCGGTTGGCCCGATCGCTGGTGGCCGAGTCGAGATCGGTGAGCACGCGGGGCGGGCGCTGCGCGTCGGTGGAACCCTCGGATTCGTGCTCATTCGTTGTCACCTGCCGATGATAAACTCACCCGTGGTCAGCCTCGTGCTCCTGGGACCGGTCGACGTACCGGCTCGCTGCGAGGTGCGTTCGGTCGCCGCGCAATTCGGCACTCCCCGTCTCCGGTGTCTCCTGGCCGCACTGGCATTGCGCGCCAACACTTTCGCCGACGCCGACTGGCTGACCGAGATCCTGTGGCCGGACGACGTGCCGGCGACGCCGGACGCGGCATTGCACAACCTCGTCTTCCGGCTCCGCGCACGACTGCGCGACCGCGGCGTGGAGCAACGCCTGCAGATCACCACCCGCGCCGGTGGATACACACTCCTGGCCGACCGCGCCGAGATCGACGCACTCCTCTTCACCGACCGGATCCGCGCGGGCTGCGACCTGGTCGACACGGACCCGGCCGCCGCCGTCGATGTCCTCGACGCGGCCCGCACGCTCTGGGGCGGACCGGCCTACGGGGAGTTCACCGACCGCCAGTGGGCGAGTGCCGCGGTCGAGGAGCTGCGCGAGTATCACGTCCGCGGGGTCGAGGCGACCGCCGACGCCCTGCTCGCGATCGACCGTCCCGCCGAGGCCGCGGTCCGCCTCGCCGCGGTCGCCGATGCACACCCCTATCGCGAGGGACTCCACGGCCGCCTCATCGAGGCGTTGTGGCGCGATGACCGACCGGCGGCCGCACTTGCCGCATATCAGCAACTGCGACAACGGCTCTCGTCGGACCTGGGCGCCGACCCGACACCCCGCCTGCAGGAACTGCAGTCCGCGATCCTCGCCGCCGCACCGCCGCCCGTCGACGAGACCAGGCCGGTCCGTCGATCCGACCAACTCGTCGGACGCGACGGCGAGCTCGCCGATCTGGCCGGCCGTATCCGTGCGGGCCGGTGCGTGACCGTGCTCGGGACGGGCGGCGTCGGCAAGACGTCGATCGTCGACGCCCATCTCGCGACCCGTTCGGACGGTCAGGTGTGGTACGTGGAGCTCGCGGCGATCGCCACGGCGGAAGCCGTCGTCCACGCGGTGATCACGGCGTCGGGCACGGCGCCGCGCCGTGACGTCGACCCGGTCGAGGTGCTCGTCGATGCATTCGACGGGAGGCGCGGGGTGCTCGTACTCGACAACTGCGAGCATGTCGTCGACTCCGCCGCGCAGGTGGTCCGTCTCCTCCTCGCACGATGTCCGGACTTGGCCGTCGTCACCACCTCGCGGACGCCGCTGGGGATCGCCGCCGAACAGATCATGCCGATCGAACCGTTGCCGGTACCGTCCGCCGGGGCACCTGCCGCCGCACTGCGGTCCGCGGAATCGGTGCAGCTCTTTATCAGACGCGCCGAAACGCGCGATCCGCGCCACACGCTGAACGACGAGGACGTCGTCGCGGTGGCCGAGATCTGCCGACGGCTCGACGGTCTGCCCCTCGCGATAGAACTCGCGGCCGCCACCGCCGCTGCGATCCCGCCGACGGTGCTCGTCGACCGATTGCAGTGGCGGTTCCGGGTGCTGCGCGGAGCCCACGGCGCCGACCCGCGGCACCGAAGCCTGCAGGCGCTCATCGACTGGTCGTCCGGCCTGCTCGACGACGGGGCCGCCCGTGTGCTCGACATCGTGTCGATCTTTCCCTCGACCTTCTCGCTCGACGACGCGGAGGGTCTTGCCGCGGCCACGGGTCGGATCGCACCGGGTGACGTCGCCGCGGCGGTCGTCGACCTCGTCGATGCCAGCCTGCTGTCCGTGTCGGGAAACCGTTACCGGATGCTGGAGACGGTGCGTGCCTACGGCTTGTCCCGACTCGACACCGCCGGGATGCTGACCGCGACGCAGCGTGCGCACGCCGAGGTCGTGGCCGCCCGGATCGCGCCGCTGGCCACCGATCTGTTCGGACCCGGTCACGCGCGAGCCGCGGAGATGGTGGCCGAGCGTTTCGACGATGTGCGGCAGGCGGTGGCGAATGCCGTCGACACGGCACCGCTCGCCGACGCGATCCTCGCCGGCGTCATGCCCTACCTCGAATCGACGATGAGCAGTGAGGTCGCGGCGTGGGCGCGCAACGTCCGGCAGCATGGGGAAGCGGCCACCGGCGACGCGACCACCGGCGCCGCGGCCTCGGCCCTGGCGGCAGCGTGTGCCCGGTTCGATGGTGACCTGCCGGTCGCCCAGCGGTGGGCCCGGGATGGACTGGCGCGCAACCCGACTCCGCCGGTGACCGTGTACCTGCGGCTCATGCTGGTCGAGGTGGCCCAGTTCCGCGGGGATCTCGACGACGCGCTGCGCCGGGCATCGGACTTCCGCGCGGCGGCGCAGAGCGCCGGCATGATCGGCGCCGTGCACATGGCCGACGCGACGGTGGTGCTGCTGCGTGCGTATCGCGGCGGACCGGGTGATCCGTCCGGTGTGGAATGTTGCTCGGCCGCATTGACTCTAGCCGACCGGTGCGCGGCCGCCGGTCACGCCGTGGTCGCCGCCTGGTGCCGCTACATCGCCGCCGAGTGTGTCCTCGATGCCGATCCCGGCCGTGCCGGCGAACTGCTCGACGGTGCCATCGACGCGGCACGACAGCACACCGACCGATACCTCCTCGGTGTCGCACTCACGTCGCGGGCGTCCATCGAGGTCCGCCACGGCGCTCTCGATTGCGCGGCAAGCCATCTGATGGAGACCGTCGACCATTGGCGAGATGCCGGCAACTGGACTCATCAGTGGGTCTCGCTGCGGGCGGTCATCGACGTGCTCGCCCGGCTCGGGCGCGACGACGCCGCGGCGATCCTCCTGGGCGCGGTCCGTGGGCACGGAGTGGACGCCGGTCCGGAATCCCTCGGTGCGGATGCCGGACGCCTGACCGAGGTCGAGAATGCGCTCCGCGCCCACCTCGGTGACCGTACGGTCGACGAATTGGCCGCTCGCGGTGCCGGATTGACGCGCACCGCGGTGATCGATCTGGCTATCGGTGAGTTGCGAACCGCCGCAGGCCGATAGGTGCTCAGGCGAGCAGTTCGTAGAACCGGAAGAACGCGAAGTCGTCGATCGGCAACACGCGGACTTCATCGAAACCGGCGTCCTGCGCGTAGGCGCGCAGGGTCGACGGGCGCAGCACGGTTCCGGTCGCCGCGGAATCCGGTGCACACATCGAGTCGGGCAGGCAGACGAACACCGAGAAGCCGTACATCAGTCGGTCGACGTCGTCGGCATCACCGGAGAAATGGTCGGATACCGCCTCGTCCATCACGATCACCGAACCACCCGGCCGCAACGCCGCCCGGACCGCGGTGAGCACGTCCACCGGGTAGGGCATGTCGTGCAGGCACTCGAATGCGAACGCCGCGTCGAAGCGCTCGTCCTCTCCCATCGCGGCGGCGTCGGCGCAGCGGAACTCGATCCGGTCGGCCACGGTCGATCCGGCAGCGCTCGATCCGGCAGCGCTCGATCCGGCAGCGCTCGATTCGGCAGCGCTCGATTCGGCAGCGGTCTGCCGTGCCAGCTCCACCGATGCGGCATCGATGTCGACGCCGACGACGGTCGCGTCGGGATAGGCGCGGGCCAACGCCACCGTCGAATGGCCCCCGCCGCAACCGACGTCGAGAATCCGCGCGCCGGGTCGGGCCAGTCGGTGGTGCAGATGCTCGATGCGTGCCAGTGCCGGGGTCAGGCGCTGGGCGAACCACGGACGATTCAGCGCGGCTTGGGCCTCCCGCGCGTCGTCGCCGAGCTCGGCCCATCCGACCCCGCCGCCGGTGCGGAACGCCTCGAGCAGTTGCGGGAGCCGGGTGAAGGGCGCGGCGAAGATCCGTGGGAGTTCGCCGAGGTAGTTGAGGCTCGACGAGTCGGTCAAGACCTCGGCGACGCCCGGGGCGATGCAGAATCGTGCGGGGTCGGTGCCGGCGTCGACCTGCAGGATGCCGTACGCGGCCTGCATCTCCAGCCACTCCCGGGCGTAGCGGGGCATCGTCGCGGTGCGTGCGGCGAGGTCGTCGGCGGTGAGGGAACCGGCGTCGGCGAGGCAGCGGTACCACCCCAATCGCTCACCGACATAGATGCTCATGAACTCGGCGGTGGCCAGGGCGGAGGTGAACACCCGCTCGGCGAACGTGTCGGCAGACGGTGCGACGTCGGTGGGGGATGGTGTCGTGGTCATGGGAGTCACGATGCCCCGGCGTCCTCTCAGACCGATCTCACGCGGCTCTCCACCGGGTCAGCACTGTCGGCCCGCGACGATGTGTTCGGTCTTGTCGTCGCCGTTCCAGTGACGCAGCGCGGAGAACGTGCCGGTGATCTCGGCGCGCAGATCCAGGACGGCGAGCGCCTCGGCCAGTTGCCCGGGCGTGAGCCGTCGCGCCAGCGTCACGTGCGGCGTCCACTGCCCGGGTGCGCTGTGCGGCATCAGGTGCGGCTCGTCGCCCAGGTGCGCGGCCGCGAGCCGGGCGATCTGGGCGTGGACGGACAGCAGATCGGTCGACGGGACCACCAGGCGCGCGAGCGTGACGCGCGAACCCTGTCCGAACAGCACCGGGGCCCCCAGCCGAACAGGGACCGGAAGGCGCATCGACACCGGTGTCAGGGCGCCGTGCACCGAGTCCCCGATGAACTCGGCCACCAGCAGCGTGGCGTGGGGCCGGTTGGTGCCCGATCGGATCGTTCCCTGGTGCGGCAGCCCCGCGTCGGCCAGACGCGCCCATTGGCCACGAACCCGCTGGTCAGCGTCGTCGTCGAGGAGGAGTTCGAGTGAGTGAACCATCGGGGCGCCTTCCGGTCACCCAGTGGCGAGAAGTGCCGCCGGGAGCGCATTTGCCCAGCACAACGCCACTGGAGTACGCTTGCTCACGCGCGTGCGCACGACTGCGCGCGGATCGCGCATGCCTTCACCGGTGGGGAATCTCCCGGTGGTCCGTGCCGTTCCACACCAGAAGAAACTGTACCTACTACACACCTGTCCGGAGCAACTCAACATATGTCGTCCCCCACGATCACCTCGCCGCAAGTAGCCGTCAATGACATCGGCTCGGCCGAGGACTTCCTCGCCGCCATCGACTCCACGATCAAGTACTTCAACGATGGCGACATCGTCGAAGGCACCATCGTCAAGGTCGATCGGGACGAGGTTCTGCTCGACATCGGTTACAAGACCGAAGGCGTCATCCCTTCCCGCGAACTGTCGATCAAGCACGATGTTGACCCCAGCGAGGTCGTCAACGTCGGTGACGAGGTCGAGGCCCTGGTCCTCACCAAGGAGGACAAGGAAGGCCGCCTGATCCTGTCCAAGAAGCGTGCCCAGTACGAGCGCGCGTGGGGCACCATCGAGGAGCTCAAGGAGAAGGACGAGGCCGTCAAGGGCACCGTCATCGAGGTCGTCAAGGGCGGCCTGATCCTGGACATCGGCCTGCGTGGCTTCCTCCCGGCGTCGCTGGTGGAGATGCGCCGCGTCCGCGACCTCCAGCCCTACATCGGCAAGGAGATCGAGGCCAAGATCATCGAGCTCGACAAGAACCGCAACAACGTGGTCCTGTCGCGTCGCGCATGGCTCGAGCAGACCCAATCCGAGGTCCGCAGCGAGTTCCTGCACCAGCTGCAGAAGGGCCAGGTCCGCAAGGGCGTCGTGTCCTCGATCGTCAACTTCGGTGCGTTCGTCGACCTCGGCGGCGTCGACGGTCTGGTCCACGTCTCCGAGCTCTCCTGGAAGCACATCGACCATCCCTCCGAGGTTGTCGCCGTGGGCGACGAGGTCACCGTCGAGGTTCTCGACGTCGACCTGGACCGCGAGCGCGTTTCGTTGTCGCTCAAGGCAACCCAGGAAGATCCGTGGCGTCAGTTCGCCCGCACCCATGCGATCGGCCAGATCGTGCCGGGCAAGGTCACCAAGCTGGTGCCGTTCGGTGCGTTCGTCCGCGTCGACGAGGGCATCGAGGGTCTGGTCCACATCTCCGAGCTGGCCGAGCGCCACGTCGAGGTGCCGGATCAGGTTGTCGCCGTCGGTGACGACGCGATGGTCAAGGTCATCGACATCGACCTCGAGCGTCGCCGGATCTCGCTGAGCCTCAAGCAGGCCAACGAGGACTACACCGAGGAGTTCGATCCGTCGAAGTACGGCATGGCCGACAGCTACGACGAGCAGGGCAACTACATCTTCCCCGAGGGCTTCGATCCCGAGACCAACGAATGGCTCGAGGGCTTCGAGAAGCAGCAGAAGGAGTGGGAGGCCCGCTACGCGGAGGCCGAGCGTCGTCACAAGATGCACACCGCTCAGATGGAGAAGTTCGCCGCTGCCGCCGCCGAGGCCGCCAACGCCCCGTCGGATTACTCGTCGGCATCGGAGAACCGCGGTGGCGGTTCGTCGTCGAGCTCGACCAGCAGCAGCAACGCGTCGGCCGGTGGTTCGCTGGCCAGCGACGAGCAGCTCGCCGCACTGCGCGAGAAGCTGTCGGGCAACGCCT
Organism: Gordonia sp. NPDC003424; assembly: GCF_053588655.1. Lineage (NCBI taxonomy): Bacteria > Bacillati > Actinomycetota > Actinomycetes > Mycobacteriales > Gordoniaceae > Gordonia > Gordonia sp. NPDC003424. Next base: position 35,488 of record NZ_JBSFQJ010000003.1, on the reverse strand, counting down.
GATAGACAAGCAACACCACATCGCCCCGGTTCGCACACGCGAACCGGGGCGATGTGTTTTCGCAGCGGTCGCCGTTCGCGCTCCCTCATTCGGTAACCGCTGCATCGATCGAGGAAGCGGTTACCGAATGAGGGAGCGACAACGCATGCGCGGGCATTTGCGACACTGATGGGCGTGATCAGACTGGGCCTGTCCGGCGGAATCGGCGCCGGCAAATCGACGGTGGCGGAGACCTTCATCAAGCGCGGCGGATACCACATCGACGCGGACAAGATCGCCCGCGAGGTGGTGGAACCGGGAACCGAGGGACTCGCGAAGCTCGTCGAGGCCTTCGGGACCGACATCCTCGCCGACGACGGTTCGCTCGATCGGCCCGCCCTCGCCGCGAAGGCCTTCGTCGACGACGACTCGCGGCAGACGCTCAATTCCATCACCCATCCGCTGGTCGGTGCCCGCACCCAGCAGATGCTCGCCCAAGCGCCGTCGGACGCCATTGTGGTGCAAGACATCCCGCTGCTCGTCGAGGGCAACATGGCACCGTTCTTCCACATCGTGGTGATCGTCGGCGCCGACGAGGAGCTGCGCGTCGAACGGCTCACCACCTTGCGTGGCATGCCCGAGGCGGATGCGCGGGCGCGGATCAAGGCGCAGGCCGACGACGAGCAACGCCGTGCGGTTGCCGACGTGTGGCTCGACAACTCGGGTACGCCCGACGAGCTGGCCGCCGCAGCCGCCGCGCTGTGGGACGAGCGCCTGGTGCCGTTCGAACAGAATGTGCGGTCACGGACCGTGGTCGTCGGCCCGCTCGCGGTGGTGGACCCGGACCCGACATGGGCCGAGCAGGGGAGTCGCCTGGTCAATCGGCTGTGGGCGATTGTCGGGGACAAGGCATCGGCGATCGACCACATCGGGTCGACCGCCGTTCCCGGACTGATCGCGAAACCGACCATCGACATCCAGGTGACCGTCGCCGACCTCGACGTGGCCGACGGGCTGGCCGACGCCCTCGCCGACGGCGGATTCCCACGAGTCGCGGGAATCGAGGGTGATCGGCCCAAGGCCGACCCGGCGACCGGCTCGGTCGACGACGGCGCGTGGGGCAAACGTCTTCACGGCTCGGCCGATCCGGGACGGTCCGCCAACGTCCACCTGCGGGCAGCGGGATCGCCCGGCGGGAGGTTCGCGATCGACTTCCGGGACTGGTTGCGCGCCGATGCGGCGGCTCGAGCCGAGTACGGGGGAATCAAGCGCGAGGCGTTGGCGTCGGCCGACGGCGACATCGACCGCTACGTCGAGGCGAAGGAGCCCTGGTTCGACGACGCCTATCGGCGCGTGGCCGAGTGGAAACGTTCCGCTGAAGGTCACCCGAAGTAGCGGGCCAGACGCCGGTGCCGGTGTCGAAACAGATGGCCGACAAACCATTCGAGAATCGGCGTCAGGGGTCGCAGTGGCAACCGCGGCCGGAACTCGAGAACGTCGGTGACCTCGGTGCCGCGGTTCGGCCGTGATGCCAGCCGTCGGTCGTGGGTCCACGTGGTCATGGTCGCCATCGACGACTCCTCCCGGAATCCGACGCCGGGGGTAAGGTCGACGATCGTCAGGTCGTCCCAGTCGATCGGCAACACGCCGCCGTAGAGGAGCCACACTCGGCCGACCGGGACGCCAACCTCGATGTCGGCGAGCGTTTTTCCCCGATGCCGACGCGGCAGGACCATCCGCATGTACGGCATCAGTTCGTCGTTGATCCCGGCCATGCTCGCCACGCGATCCCACACCGCCTCGCTCGACGCCGCGACCTCCGACCGCATGGTGACGCGAACCAACCCGTCTTTCCGGACCATTCGGACACCGTCGCAGGGGCCGCGGCCCGCGTCAACAAAAATCTGGATACGAATGTATCCAAATACGCCCCGACGTGTGACGCCCGCTGTTAGCCTGACGAAGCCCGCCAGCCCGGGGGTGCAGCTCGTGAATCGTCGAAGGAGTGGGGGACCGATGACAGTCCAGCGTTCGTGCAAGTCCAAGAGGGTCGGCCTGGGGGTGGCCGCGCTCGCGGGTGTCGGTGCGGCAACCCTGGCGCTGGCGGCACCCGCCGCGGCCGACCCCGCCTATCTGCAGGGTGTCGTGATCTCGACCGCACCCGGATACGGGTCGTCGGCCACCGGCTCGTCCAACTACGCCTACGGCGCGGGCTGCGCCTACGACGTCGACGCCATCATGAAGAACTACTCCGCGGCGAAGACCCACCTGAAGGTCACCGCGTCGAAGGGCGGCACCGGGGTCACCCTGTACGACCGCAAGCCCACCACGACGCTGGTACGCACCACCTGGCGGCCCGCCGAGCCGGGCGTCTACACGATCACCGCCTCACTCGACGGCGTGACCAAACGGACGACGGCGCGGGTCGGCTACGGAATCCAACTGCCGGTGCACATGCGCGACGGCGCGTGCGTGGTGTTCCCGCCGTACTACTGAGCCACGCCGTACTCCTGAGCCACGCGGTACCACTGAGTCACGCGGTACCACTGAGCCCACGCCTCGTCTCAGCGCCGTGGTGTCCCGTGGCCTGGTTCGAGCCACCCGATCGGTGCACCGATCTCCGCATCGATCCAGGCCTGCACGTCGTGCCCGTTCTCGGCCGCGCCCACCAGCGCCCGCGTCGCGATCATGATCGCCTCCTCGCACTCGGCGGTGCCCAACAGTCCCGCCGCGTGCGCCTCGAACAGCTCATCGACGTCGATGAGTTCGAGTGGCCGGCCGGGGACGTCGACGAGGTCGAGATACCAGTCCTCGGCGAACCACTTCCCGTCGGCCTCGGGTCCGGTGAAACGCCCGACATCCAGGTAGAGACGCTGGCCCGAGCGGTGTCCGGCGACGAAATGGAAGATGTTGGCGCGCAAGCCGAGTGTCGGCAGCAGCCAGGATTCGAGGTGGAAGAACCGCGGGTGGTCCGCGGGCCGCGACATGTACAACCCGTGGGGCGTCACCTCGTAGCGTTCGACCGGTCGCAGAAAACCCTTGTTGTCGGTGTTGGTCATCGCGGGTACGTCGAACACCTCGCGTTTCGGCGGATGCAGCCTGTCGGTCATGGTCGGAACCCTAGGGCATGTCTCTCAATTCCACTCCGCCAAGACCCGCAAAGGGAGTTGGGAGACATGCCCTGGCCGCCACCGCTGACACAGCACACGGATACGCACCGGAACATACTTGTCATACCGCGCGTTTACCCTGGCGCTATGGCTTTCGCAACGGAACACCCGGTCCTCGCGCACTCCGAGTACCGCGCGGTCGGCGACATCGAACGGGCCGAGGCCCGCTTCGACGTCGTCAGTGAATACGACCCCGCCGGCGACCAGCCCGCCGCCATCGACGACCTGGAACGACGGATCGCCGCGGGGGAGAAGGACATCGTCCTGCTCGGTGCCACCGGCACCGGCAAGTCGGCGACCACCGCCTGGCTGATCGAGCGTGTGCAGCGCCCGACACTGGTGATGGCGCCCAACAAGACCCTTGCCGCGCAGCTCGCCAACGAGTTGCGCGAGATGTTGCCGAACAACGCGGTCGAGTACTTCGTGTCGTACTACGACTACTACCAACCCGAGGCGTACATCGCGCAGACCGACACCTACATCGAGAAGGACTCCTCGATCAACGACGATGTCGAACGGCTGCGGCACTCGGCCACCTCGAGCCTGCTGTCGCGCCGCGACGTGGTCGTGGTCGCATCGGTGTCGTGCATCTACGGCCTCGGCACACCGCAGTCCTACCTCGATCGGTCCGTCGAGATCGCCACGGGCCAGGAGATCGACCGCGACGCGCTGCTGCGTCTGCTCGTCGACGTGCAGTACACCCGCAACGACACGGCCTTCACCCGCGGCAGCTTCCGTGTGCGCGGCGACACCGTCGAGATCATCCCGTCCTACGAGGAGCTCGCCGTGCGCATCGAGTTCTTCGGTGACGAGGTGGAGGCCTTGTACTACCTCCATCCGCTCACCGGAGATGTTGTGCGACAAGTGGACTCGCTACGAATCTTCCCCGCCACCCACTATGTCGCGGGTCCCGAGCGGATGGCGCGGGCGATGGAGTCCATCGAGGGGGAACTCGAGCAGCGGCTCGCCGAACTCGAGGGCAAGAGCAAACTGCTCGAGGCGCAGCGCCTGCGCATGCGCACCAACTACGACCTGGAGATGATGCGGCAGGTCGGGTTCTGTTCCGGCATCGAGAACTATTCGCGGCACATCGACGGCCGACCCGCGGGCAGCGCGCCCGCGACGCTGATCGACTACTTCCCGGACGACTTCCTGCTCGTGATCGACGAGTCGCATGTGACGGTGCCGCAGATCGGCGGCATGTACGAGGGCGACATGTCGCGCAAGCGGAATCTTGTCGACTACGGGTTCCGGTTGCCGTCGGCCGTCGACAACCGCCCGCTGACCTGGGACGAGTTCGTCGACCGCATCGGGCAGACGGTGTACCTGTCGGCGACACCCGGCCCGTATGAACTCGGCCAGTCCAACGGTGAGTTCGTGGAGCAGGTGATCCGCCCGACCGGCCTGGTGGACCCGCAGGTCGTGGTCAAGCCCACCAAGGGACAGATCGACGATCTCGTGCACGAGATCCGCGAGCGCACCGAACGCGACGAACGCGTCCTGGTCACCACACTGACCAAGAAGATGGCCGAGGACCTCACCGACTACCTGCTCGAACTCGGTATCCGGGTGCGGTACCTGCATTCGGAGGTCGACACTCTGCGGCGTGTGGAACTCCTGCGGCAACTGCGCAGCGGCGAGTACGACGTGCTGGTCGGCATCAACCTGCTGCGTGAGGGACTCGACCTGCCAGAAGTGTCGCTGGTGGCGATCCTCGACGCCGACAAGGAAGGTTTCCTGCGGTCCACCACGTCACTCATCCAGACGATCGGTCGAGCCGCGCGCAACGTGTCGGGCGAGGTCCACATGTACGCGGACAAGATCACCGATTCGATGCGCAACGCGATCGACGAAACCGATCGACGCCGCGCCAAGCAGGTCGCCTACAACGAGGAGATGGGGATCGACCCCAAACCGCTGCGCAAGAAGATCGCCGACATCCTCGATCAGGTGTATCGCGAGGCCGACGACGATTCGGTGGCCATCGGCGGGTCCGGTCGCAATTCCAGTCGCGGACGGCGTGCGCAGGGGGAGGTGTCGAAGTCCAAGGGGTCTGCCAGCGCGGGGGTCATCGAGAAGCGTGACACGTCGTCGATGCCACGCGCCGAGCTCGCCGATCTGGTCGCCCAGCTCACCGAGCAGATGATGAACGCGGCACGGGACCTGCAGTTCGAACTCGCGGGTCGACTCCGCGATGAGATCGCCGACCTGAAGAAGGAACTCCGCGGCATGGACGCCGCCGGCATCAAGTGACGCGCCGGTTCCCGCGCCGGAAATGTGCCGATCCACACGAAGTCCGGACAAAGGCGCACACGGCCCACTAACCTGCCGACACGGGGGTTCTTCGTGCTTGTGTCGGCACCATCGCCGACCGCGTTGGCACTACTGTTTCAGGGGATGACACCCGTCTCGCAGACTCGAGACGGACTGACTCGTGGAGGATGGATGAGCGGATATCAGACGATCGTCGTCGGCACGGACGGCTCGGAGTCGTCGTTGAAGGCGGTCGAGCGGGCCGCGACGCTGGCGGGTGAGGCTGCGCGCCTGGTGATCTCGTGCGCGTACTTCCCGAACGATCGTGGCGCCGGGGGTGCGGCCGATGTGCTGAAGGACGAGGCGTACCAGGTCACCGGATCGTCGCCGACCGACGAGATCCTGCGCAGGGCCCGCGAGCGTGCGCACAAGGGCGGTGCGACCAACATCGAGGCACGCGCCGTCAAAGGCGCCCCGGTCGACGCGCTGCTGCAGCTCGTCACCGACGAGAAGGCCGACCTGCTGGTCGTCGGAAACCGTGGGCTCAACTCGATCGCCGGCCGTCTGCTCGGCTCGGTCCCTGCCGACGTCGCGCGTAAGGCGGCGTGCGACGTACTCATCGTCCACACGACCTGATCCCCGTCAGGCGTCTGCGGTAACGCCGTCCATGTCGGCCAGTTCCTCGGGCAACCCGCTCGCATGCACCACCAGCAGGCGCTGGGTTGCGCGGGTCAGGGCCACGTACAGGTCGGAATGACCGAACGGGGAGCCGTCGATGATCTCGGCTGGTTCCACGACCACCGTGTTGTCGAACTCCAGGCCTTTGCACCTGCCGACGGTGAGTACCCGCGGGGCGCCGTCGATGTCCCGAGCGAGCGCGGTCATCGCCTCGAGGCGACCGTCGGGCACGATGATCGCGGTCAGTCCGTCCAGTTCCGGGCGCATCGCGGTCCGGATCGCGGCGGCGACCAGGTCCGATTCGGCGGTCGCGACGGCGATCGGTTCGATACCGTTGCTGCGCAATGATGTTGGCGCCGACTCGGACGTGCTGATGTGGGCGAGGACCCGGGTCGCGTACCGCATGATCTCGGCGGGCGTCCGATAGTTCACGGTCAGCTCGCGCAGATGCCAGCGGTCGGCGACGTACGGTGTGAGGACGTCACCCCACGATCTCGTCCCCGCCAGATCGCCCGTCTGGGCGGTGTCGCCGATGATGGTCATCCATCGATTCGGGATGCGCCGCATGACCAGACGCCACGCCATCGCCGAGAGTTCTTGCGCCTCATCGACGATCACATGCCCGAACGCCCAATTGCGGTCGCCGTGAGCGCGTTCCGCGGTGGTCAGGCGCTGGGTTTCGGTCTGCCGGGCGGCGAGCTGCTCGGCATCGATCAGGTCGTAGGCCATCAGGATCTCGGGATCGAGTTCGTCCTCGAGATCCTGTGGTGCCGAACCGGTCAGGATGTCCAGTGCATCCTGGGCGTCCGCGAGCTGCCGGCGCCAGCGCGCCCGTTCGGCCCGTTCGGCGTCGTCGGTGCCGTACCCGATGAGCTCCGCGAGTTCGTCGAGCAACGGCACGTCCGCCGGTGTGAAGTCGGATCCGTCGTCACGGACCGGTGAAAGACGATGCAGCGCAGCCCGATCCGCATCGGTCCAGCCCGGGGTGGCCTTGCGGATCGCGGTCGGATCGGCATAGAACTCGCGCAGCAGGCTCTGTGGGGTCAGGGTCGGCCAATACAGGAGCAGAGCGCGCCGGATGTGGGGGTCGTGGCTCATCTCGTCACGGATGTCGGCGATGTCGGCGCCACTGAGAAGTTGTGTGCCGTCGAGCAGGCTGGAGCCGATCGTCCGCGCGTGCGCATGGGCGAGCCCGTCCAACGCCGCGCGCAGAAAGATCTGCTGCGCGAGATTGTGTGCCCGGCGCGAACTGCGGGCCTTCGCGCGGGCCGTCTTGATCAACTCGGAATCGATCGTCACCTGGTACGTGTCGAAATCGACCGGCACCGGTCTGGTCGGCAACGACTCCTTCGCCCGCATCGCACGCTTGCACACATCCGCCATGCGCAGGTCGCCCTTGACCGCGGCGACGTCGCGTGCCTCGCTCGCGGTGGCGTGCACGCCGGGGAACAGGTCCCCGACCGTCGACAGCAACACCCCGGACTCACCGAGCGACGGCAGCACCTGGCCGATGTAGGTGAGGAAGTCGTCGTTGGGCCCGATGATCAGGATTCCGCTGCGAGACAGGATGTCTCGGTGCGTGTAGAGCAGGTAGGCGGCGCGGTGCAACGCGACCGCGGTCTTGCCGGTGCCCGGCCCGCCCTGGATCACCGTGACGCCCCGGTGCGTGGAGCGGATGATCAGATCCTGTTCGCGCTGAATGGTTTCGACGATGTCGGTCATCTCGCCGGTGCGTGCGGCGTTCAACGCTGCCACCAGCGCGTTCTCGTTGACGACGTCGCCGTGCCCGACGTCGTCGGGCGACGCCTCGCCGAGCGTGAGGTACTCGTCGTTCACCGCGCGAACGCGGCGACTGCGCGTCCGGATGTGCCGTCGCCGGTCCACGTCCTCGGGCGAGGCCGGCGTGGCCAGGTAGAACGGCCGGGACAGCGGAGCGCGCCAGTCGAGTAGCAGCGTGCTGTCGGTGGCGTCGTCGTCCAGGATGCCGATACGACCGATCCGTCGGGTCTCGCCGTCCTCGAGATCAAGCCGACCGAAATACAGATTGTGTTCGGCTGCATCGAATTTGGTGAGGTCGTCGGTGTACATGCGCTCATAGGACTCGCGTTCGGACCGCGCTTGCGGCGTTCCGCCGCTCTCCCGCAGCGTCGATGCCAGGCGCCGCTCGGTATTGGCGCGCATGCGGTCGAGCCGCGCGTACACGTGATCGAGGTGGGCCTGCTCCTCGGCGATCCGGGCGTCCTCGGTGTCGGTCGGCTCCGCGTGGGCGGAATCCATGTGGGTGGAACTCATCGACCGACACCCACCTCATGAGGTGTGGCCACCAGGTCGGCGTCGGCGCTCAGCCCGGAAGTCCTGAATGCCGCGGTGAGCCGCGCGGCCACTGCGGGCTCGCCGAGCCGTCGGCACACCTCGGCCGCCGGGCCACTCAGTGAGTCGTCGGTGAGCCGGTCGCCGAGCCACGAGATGACCCGCGCCTGCGTGCCGAGCGGCAGAGGCCCGCCCGAGTTCGGGTCCACGAGGACCCCGTGGTTGGACGCGTACAGCGAGAATGGCTGTCCGACAACGGGAGTTGCGTCAATCGGGTAATGCTCGGGAGTCAGTGTCATGCGTCGGTAATTGGGTTCGGTGCGATCGAGTGCGGCCACCTCGTCGTCGGTCAACAGGGCGGCCACGGTGTCGAGGACCGCGCCGGGTGACCGGTAGGGCGCGGCGGGGATGTATCCGCGCGCCGAGACGTGAGCCGAGTGTCCGACGGCGATGCCCCGCACTCGGACGCGGATCAGCGGTGGTGAGATGGTCTCGCCGAGCCCGGACAGTTTGGACCGCAGAACGGCGGGCGACGTGTTCGAACCGACGCCGACCACCAGCCGGCGGCCGGCCAGGTCATCGGGGAGCGCCGTCGTGTCGGGCAAGGGCACGCCCGGCAAGGTCCACGGATAGTCGTGCGGCGGGAAGGCGGAGGTACCGCGTGCGTCGGATCCGCGACCCGACGCACGCTTGTCGACGTGGTGGATCGAAACTATGAGAGCGCCTTCCGCCAGCGCCGACGCCCTTCTTCGGCGCCCTCGGCCGCCTTCTCCTTGGCGGTCGCCGCGAGTGCGGTCACCTCGTCGGCGAGCTCCGGCGCGCGTTGCCGGATGATCTCGGCGATGTCCGCGGACCGTTCCCGGGCGGCTTCGGCGATTTCGGGTGCGCGGTGGCGGACGACTTCGGCGATGTCTGCCGACCGGTCGCGGGCGGCTTCGGCGAGTTCGGGGGCACGCTGCCGGACGACCTCGGCCACGTCGACCGAGCGTTCCCGGGCGGTCTCCGCGAGTTCGGGCGCGCGGTGGCGGATGCTGTCGGCGGCATCCGCCGACAACGCACCCAGAGTGTGCGCACTGTCGAGCGACTTCTCGCGGATCGAGTCCCACGCGGAATCCGTCGAGCCGAGCGGCAGTGCCGACGAGATCGCCTCGGTCGCCGCGGCGGCCTTGCGCTTGCCACGCCACGCGAGGGATGGCTTCCCCTCGGTGTCGACGGCGGCGATCAACAGACCGCCGAGAAGGCTGGTGTTCTTGAGGAACTGGGTGCGCTGCATCGACCGCTTGACCGGATCGGTCTCATTCCAGAAGGCGTGCCCGGCGATGGTCGTCGGGACGACGGAGCTTGCCAGACCCAGCGAGGCGATTCGGGGGAACTTGCCGGTGGCCAGCAGGACTCCGGCGCCGACCTGGACGGCGCCGTTGACCCGGACCAGCGTCACCGCGTCGGTCGGAACCTTGTCGGTCACGGAATCGGGGAGGACCTCCACCGATTTGTCGATGAAGGGGGCCGCCATCTCGGCCCGCTTCTGCGGATTGCGGAGCGAGTCGATACCCGCATAGACGAAAACACTGGCGAGCATGGGTCGGGCAATTCGGCGGATCAACACTGACGGCCTCCTCGTACGTGGCTCGGATGCAACACCCCCGTTGTCTGGAGGTGAACCTTATCGAGGCTACCGGTCAGCGAGGCCGAGCGCAGATGCGGTCACGGCCGTTCGATGCGATCACCAGCCGCGGTCGTGCCACTCCGACAGGGACGGCCGTTCGGTGCCCAGCGTCGTGTCCTTCCCGTGGCCCGGATAGACGACGGTCGAATCCGGGTACCGCGCAAACAGCTTCGTCTCGACGTCGCCGAGCAGTGTCTCGAAGTCACCCTCGTGCCACGTCTTGCCGACACCGCCCGGGAACAGACAGTCGCCGGTGAACAGGTGCACGACGTCGCCGTCGGTCAACGCCAGCGCGATCGAGCCCGGCGTATGGCCCACGAGGTGAATCGCGTCGAAGGTGAGATCACCCACCTCGACGGTGTCGCCGTCGTCCACCAGGCGGTCGGGTGCGACCGGCAGTTCCCCGGCGTCGAGCCGTCCGGCGGCGGTGGGCACCCCGAGCTCGCGCGCCACCTGTTCGAGCGCCTGCCAATGATCGAAGTGCTGGTGGGTGGTGAAGATGAGCCGTGGGGTACCGGGGATCGACCGCACGACGTCGAGGATGCGATCGGCGTCGTTGGCCGCGTCGATGATCAGCTGATCGCCGGTCGCCGTCGACGTGATCACGTAGACGTTGTTGTCCATCGGGCCGACGGAGACTTTCACGATGCTCGCCGAATCGAGCGTGCGGCGCTGCGGCTGCGGGGATTCCGAGAGATCGCCGGTGTAGGTGTCGCTGATGGAAACATCCGAGGAGGTCATGTGTTCACGCTATCGGGTTCGGCACCGCCGGTTGCCTCGGTCGCACTGGATCGGGCGCGGGTATCGTTGATGACTGGTCTTGTCGGTGGCCGACAGTAGGGTGATCGCGGGTGCGGTCCGCCCAGTGGGGCAGCGGTGCCGGGTACCGAATCCCGCCCAGCAGCTCCACCCAACGGCCCGCCAAGCAGCACACCTAGTCAGTAACGAATGAGGACTCAAGTGGTTGATCGTCTGATCGTCCGCGGCGCCCGCGAACACAATCTGCGGGGCATCGATGTGGATCTGCCGAGGGACAGTCTCATCGTGTTCACCGGGCTGTCGGGATCGGGTAAGTCGTCGCTGGCGTTCGACACGATCTTCGCCGAGGGGCAGCGCCGCTACGTCGAGTCGTTGTCGGCGTACGCCCGTCAGTTCCTCGGTCAGATGGACAAGCCCGACGTCGACTTCATCGAGGGATTGTCGCCGGCGGTGTCGATCGACCAGAAATCCACCAACCGCAACCCGCGGTCGACGGTCGGCACCATCACCGAGGTCTACGACTACCTGCGTCTGCTCTACGCCCGGGCCGGCAAGGCGCACTGCCCCGAGTGCGGGGAGTTGATCGCCAAACAGACACCGCAGCAGATCGTCGACCAGGTCCTCGACATGGAGCAGGGGATTCGCTTCCAGGTGCTCGCGCCGGTGGTGCGCACCCGTAAGGGGGAGTTCGTCGACCTGTTCGGCGAGCTGCAGACCCAGGGCTATTCGCGTGCCCGGATCGACGGCGTCGTGTACCAGCTGACCGATCCGCCGAAGCTGAAGAAGCAGGAGAAGCACGACATCGAGGTCGTCGTCGACCGGCTCTCGGTGAAGGCCGCCGCCAAGCAGCGGCTGACCGACTCGATCGAGACAGCACTGCGTCTCGCCGACGGCATCGTCGTCCTCGATTTCGTCGACCTCGAGGAGGACGACCCGAACCGGGAGCGCCGGTTCTCCGAGCGGATGGCCTGCCCCAACGGGCATCCCATCGCGATCGACGACCTCGAACCGCGGTCGTTCTCCTTCAACTCGCCGTACGGGGCCTGCCCCGACTGCGACGGGCTCGGCGTCCGCAAGGAGGTCGACGAGGACCTCGTCGTCCCCGACCCGGACCTCTCGTTGTCCGAGGGGGCCATCGCGCCCTGGTCGGGCGGCCACAACGCCGATTACTTCCTGCGGCTCATGGGCGGTCTCGCCGACCAGATGGGATTCGACGTCGACACCCCTTGGCGCAAGTTGCCGGCCAAGGCGCGCAACGCGATCCTCAACGGCAGCGACCACCAGGTGCACGTGAAGTTCCGCAACCGCTACGGACGGACCCGGTCGTACTACACCGAGTTCGAGGGTGTGCTGTCGTTCCTGGCCCGACGGATGGACCAGACCGAGTCCGAGCAGATGAAGGAGCGGTACGAGGGCTACATGCGCGACGTGCCGTGCCCGGCCTGCCACGGTGCGCGGTTGCGGCCGGAGATCCTGTCGGTCACCCTCGACCATCCGACCGTCGGCGCGATGTCCATCGCCGACGTCTGCGCGTTGTCGGTGGCCGAATGCGCCGATTACCTCGACGGACTCGAGCTCGACGACCGGCAGCGGGCCATCGCCGGTCGTGTGCTCAAGGAGGTGCAGGCGCGTATCCGGTTCCTGCTCGACGTCGGGCTCGAGTACCTGTCGCTGTCGCGGGCCGCCGGCTCCCTGTCCGGTGGCGAGGCGCAGCGGATCCGTCTCGCGACCCAGATCGGTTCCGGGCTCGCGGGCGTGCTCTATGTCCTCGACGAGCCGTCGATCGGGCTGCACCAGCGCGACAACCGTCGTCTCATCGAGACCCTCACGCGCCTGCGCGACCTCGGTAACACGCTGATCGTCGTCGAGCACGACGAGGACACCATCCGCTCGGCGGACTGGATCGTCGACATCGGGCCGCGCGCCGGTGAGCACGGCGGCCAGGTGGTGCACAGCGGCAGCTACAAGGATCTGCTGAAGAACCGGAAGTCGCTGACGGGTGCATACCTGTCGGGGCGCGACGAGTTGCCGATCCCGGCCATCCGCCGGCCGATCTCCCGCAAGAAGTTGCTGACCGTCGTCGGCGCGCGTGAACACAACCTGCAGGGCATCGACGTGTCGTTCCCGCTCGGTGTGCTGACCGCGGTCACCGGCGTGTCCGGGTCGGGAAAGTCGACGCTGGTCAACGACATCCTCGCCACCGTGCTCGCCAACAAGCTCAACGGCGCACGGCAGGTGCCGGGGCGGCACACTCGGGTGAAGGGGCTCGACAACCTCGACAAGCTCGTGCAGGTCGACCAATCGCCGATCGGCCGGACACCGCGGTCCAACCCGGCCACCTACACCGGCGTGTTCGACAAGATCCGCACCCTGTTCGCGGCGACCACCGAGGCGAAGGTCCGCGGCTATCAGCCCGGCCGGTTCTCGTTCAACGTCAAGGGTGGCCGCTGCGAGGCGTGCACGGGCGAGGGCACGATCAAGATCGAGATGAACTTCCTGCCGGACGTCTACGTGCCGTGCGAGGTCTGCCACGGCGCCCGGTACAACCGGGAGACCCTGGAAGTGCACTACAAGGGCAAGACCATCTCGGAGGTCCTCGACATGCCGATCGAGGAGGCCGCCGACTTCTTCGAGCCGGTCACCTCCATCCACCGCTACCTGAAGACCCTCGTGGACGTCGGACTCGGCTACGTGCGGCTCGGTCAGCCCGCGCCCACGTTGTCCGGCGGCGAGGCCCAGCGAGTGAAGCTGGCCGCCGAACTGCAGAAGCGGTCGACCGGGCGGACGGTCTACATCCTCGACGAGCCGACGACCGGCCTGCACTTCGAGGACATCAAGAAGCTGCTCGGTGTCATCAACGGGTTGGTCGACAAGGGCAACACCGTGATCGTCATCGAGCACAACCTCGACGTCATCAAGACGGCCGACTGGATCGTCGACATGGGTCCCGAGGGGGGTACCGGCGGGGGAACGGTGGTCGTCGAGGGCACGCCCGAGGACATCGCACTCGAGCCCGCGAGTCACACCGGCAAGTTCCTCGCGGACATCCTCGACGTCGATCAGGCGGTCGCGTCGGCGGGGTGAATCCTGTCGGTGGGGGGTGCTTTCCTGTGGCTACTGATCGCATCGGGGGTGCACCATTACTGGTATGACAGCGACCGGCTTTCCGGCGCCCGGATCAGGTCCGTTGACCGTGCGTGATCTGGAGTCGATGCCCGATGACGGCCGTCGATACGAACTCATCGACGGGATGCTTGTCGTGAGTCCGGCGCCCGGCACTCGACACCAGGCCATCGTCGTCAGGCTGACGGCGCAGCTCTTGGCGGCGTGCCCGGAACAGTTGGAGGTGATGGCTGCCCCGTACGCCGTCCATTCCGGCGAGGATGTGGAGCTGCAGCCCGATGTGCTCGTCGGCCGGTATGTGGATTTCACCGCGAAGGATCTGCCCAAGCCGCCGGTGCTGGCCGTCGAAGTCCTGTCACCCAGCACCGCACTCATGGACCTGAACACCAAGAAGGCGGTCTACGAACGGCTCGGAGTTCCGAGTTACTGGATCATCGATCCGCACGAGCCCCGGCTGACGGTCTTCGAACGCGACGACGATGGCCGGTACGAGGAGATCACGTCGGTCGTCGACGCAGAGCCCTACGACGCCGTCCGTCCGTTCCCCGTACGGATCGTGCCCGTCGAACTGCTCGGCAGGTTCGCTGACACGTAGATCGAGTGCCGTCCCTACTTGCCCATCGACTTCCGGATCTCGTCGAGCTTTTTCTTCGCCGCCTCGTCGCGCTTACGCATCATCTCGTCGACCCGCTGACCTTCGGGGCTCTCCTCGGCGAGTTCCTGCGAACCGATCGATGTCGCGATCCGGTTCTCGATCTTGTCCCGCACGAAGTCGAAGGTCGGTACGCCGGAGTCGGTGTAGTCGGGGTCGGGCAGGGGCGGCGTGTAGCCCGGTGGCGGGGGAGGCGTCGAATCGCCGACGATCTCCCCTTCGATGACGTCCGGTGTCGGATCTGCAGGGTTGTCGGTGCTCACGTGTCCACGGTACGTCGCCGCGGGGGCGATTACCCCCGTACCGGACCCGTGTACTTCTCGCCCGGTCCCTCGCCGGGCGCATCCGGATGAGCGCTCGCCTCGCGGAACGCCAGCTGCAGGCTCTTGAGGCCGTCCCGGATCGGCGCCGCGTGAATGCCGAGGTATTCGTTCGACGCCGTGACCAGGCCGGCGAGCGAGGTGATGAGACGGCGGGCCTCATCCAGATCGACCGATTCCGGTGGTGCGTCCTCGGCCAGGCCGAGCTTCTCCGCGGCGGCGCTCATCAGCATGACGATCGCCTTGGTGACGATCTCGATCGCCGGAATATCGGCCAGGTCGCGCACGTTGTCATCGTCGGTCTGTTGGCCGCCGGCTGCTCCGTCGTCCCCGGCTCCGGCGCTCCCAGAGGGCATCTGCGCAGGTGACGAATAGGAGTTCTCGGTCATGGCTGTTAGACTTCCATAGCACGACCGCCCCGGTTTGCGCCGGGGTAGCAAGTGGAGTTCCGCTCCCACCGTCGCGACGCGATCATCCAACGGTGATCGTAGTTGTACGGTCCGGTTCACACCGACGGTCGCATCACCGGCACATGCTGTGTCGGCCGGTTGCGATTTCGTCGGTCGACACGTGTGTCGGTGAGCCGGTCGGTATCGGAGCCCTGTGGACGCATCATCGTCCCGGGGCTCTTCTGCTGAGGGCACTCTGCTCGCCGCCCGCGACACATCCGGCGGTCCGAACAGAAGAATTGATCAAGGAGGCCCCATCAGCACTGAGACCCGCATCAACGAGCGCATCCGCGTCCCTGAGGTCCGACTCGTCGGACCGAACTCGGAGCAGGTGGGCATCGTGCGTGTTGAAGATGCGCTTCGCCTGGCCTACGAGGCCGATCTCGACCTGGTCGAGGTCGCGCCCGACGCGCGGCCACCCGTGTGCAAGATCATGGACTACGGCAAGTTCAAGTACGAAGCCGCCCAGAAGCAGCGCGAATCGCGTCGCAACCAGCAGATGACCGTCATCAAGGAGCAGAAGCTCCGCCCGAAGATCGACGACCACGATTACGAGACCAAGAAGGGTCACGTCATCCGGTTCCTCGAGGCCGGGTCGAAGGTGAAGGTCACCATCATGTTCCGCGGCCGCGAGCAGTCGCGCCCGGAACTCGGTTACCGGCTGCTGCAGCGTCTGGGCAACGACGTCGCCGACTACGGCTTCATCGAGACCTCGGCAAAGCAGGACGGCCGCAACATGACCATGGTGCTCGCGCCGCACAAGGGTGCGAAGACGCGACAGAAGGCTCAGCAGAGCCGCGACCGTGGTCCCAAGGCGCCCGCGCAGACCGAAGAGACCAGCCAGTAAACCCACTGGCATTGCACCGACCACCAGCGTGCGAGACATACCCGTGAACGGCGGGTGGGTCACGCTCGCTCGAATGAAGGAAAAACATGCCGAAGAGCAAGACCCACAAGGGCACCGCGAAGCGATTCAAGGTGACCGGCAGCGGCAAGATCGTTCGCCAGAAGGCCAACCGCCGCCACCTGTTGGAGCACAAGTCGTCGCGCCGGACCCGTCGTCTCGACGGCGTCACCGTGGTCAGCGAGAACGACGCCCCGCGCATCAAGCGACTGCTCAACCGCTGACGAGCACCCGACATCTGACGAAGAAGGACTGAAACATGGCACGCGTGAAAAGGGCTGTCAACGCCCAGAAGAAGCGTCGTTCGACGCTGGAGGCCTCCAAGGGGTACCGCGGACAGCGTTCGCGTCTGTACCGCAAGGCCAAGGAGCAGCAGCTCCACTCGATGACCTACGCCTACCGGGACCGTCGCGCCCGCAAGGGTGAGTTCCGCAAGCTGTGGATCGCGCGTATCAACGCCGCGGCCCGCGCCAACGACATCACCTACAACCGCTTCATCCAGGGCCTCAAGGCCGCTGGTGTCGAGGTGGACCGCAAGGTGCTCGCCGACATCGCCGTCACCGACCCCGAGGCCTTCACCGGCCTGGTCGAGGTGGCCCGCAAGGCTCTGCCGGCCGACGTCAACGCCCCCGCGGCCTGACGACGACCCGACCTGCGAGACGACCCGCGGTGGACGTTCTGACCGAACGTTCCTCGCGGGTCGTGTCGTATGCGAAGCTGCATCGGGCATCGGTGCGCCGTGCCGAGGGGCGCTTTCTCGTCGAAGGTGCCAATTCGGTTGTCGCCGCGCTCGACACGGATCATGCGCAGGTCGTGCTGGTGCGCGAGTCGGATGCCGAACGGCATGCCGATGTGGTCGGCCGTGCGGTCAGCGCAGGGGTCGACCTCGTCGGGCTGTCGGATCGCGCCGCCGACAAGCTCTCCGAAACCACCACGGCGCCGGGGATTTTCGCGATCTGTTCGCTGTTGGACGCCTCGTTGGACGCGGTGCTGGCGGCAGGTCCGCGTCTGCTCGCCGTCGCCGTCGAACCGCGGGAACCCGGAAACGCCGGGACCCTCATCCGCACCGCCGATGCCATGGGCGCCGATGCCGTTCTACTGCTGGGTGATTCGGTGGACCCGCACAACGGGAAATGTGTGCGCTCGAGTGCCGGCAGTGTTTTCCACCTCCCACTCGTTCGGGAACGCTCGATCGACGATGGACTCGGCGCCCTGAGATCTGCCGGCGTCACGGTCCTGGCCACCGCCGCCGACGGCGAGGTCACGCTGGACGCCGCGGGCGACCTCCTGGCCCGGCCGACTGCCTGGCTGTTCGGCAACGAGGCCCACGGCCTGTCCGGCGATGTCCTCGCCGCTGCCGACCATCGTGTGTCGATCCCCATCCACGGGCGCGCGGAGAGTCTGAATCTTGGTGCGGCAGCTTCGATTTGTCTGTATCAGAGTGCGTTGGCGCAGCGGCCCGGGTAGCTCGACCATCCGAGGAGCTCTCGCGGAATCGCCGGTTGACGCAATCGACCTGACACCGGCCACACGCGTGGCCGGGTCGCGCGTGCACAGTGCACGCGAGGACCCCTCAGGGGTTGCGATGCATGCCGCACGGCGCCCAACCGAGGCGCAATCGGGCACGTCAGGCAGGTCGACTACCCTGATACGTCGAGTGTCCACCGTGTCCGTGCGGCTGGATTGACCGCCGACCTGACCGAGGAGACCGCCGAGGATGGCCAACTCAGCCGATGACGCCCCCGCGACGCCGCCCACGTTCCCCGAACCATCGGAACTCGACGCCGCCGCCGCGGCTGCCATCGCGGCCTTCGACGCAGCCCCCGACCTCGACGCGCTCGCCGTCGCCAAGACCGCCCACCTCGGTGACCGCTCAGCGGTCGCGCTGGCACGCCGCGCGCTCGGGAGCCTGCCGAAGGATCAGCGTTCGGCCGCGGGCAAGCTCGTCAACGAGGTCCGGGGTCGGGTCAGCGCCGCCCTCGAACTACGCACCACGACATTGCACGCCGAGCGGGATGCGGCCGTGCTGGTCGCCGAGGCCGTCGACGTCACCCTGCCGAGCGGTCGTCGTCGCATCGGCGCCCGGCATCCCATCACGGTGATCGCCGAGCAGGTCGCCGACGTCTTCGTCGGCATGGGCTGGGAGATCGCCGAGGGTCCCGAGGTCGAGACCGAGCACCACAACTTCGACGCGCTCAACTTCCTGCCCGACCACCCGGCGCGCTCCATGCAGGACACCTTCTATATCGCACCCGAGGGCTCGCGGCAGGTGCTGCGCACCCACACCTCGCCGGTCCAGGTGCGCTCGATGCTGTCGCGCGATCTGCCGATCTACGTCGCCTGCCCGGGCCGCACCTTCCGCACCGACGAACTCGACGCCACCCACACCCCGGTGTTCCACCAGATCGAGGGTATTGCCGTCGACAAGGGCCTGACCCTGGCCAATCTGCGCGGCACGCTGGAGGTGTTCGCCCGCGCGCTCTTCGGTCCCGAGACCACCACCCGCATGCGCGCGAGCTACTTCCCCTTCACCGAACCGTCCGCCGAGGTCGACGTCTGGTTCCCCGGCAAGAAGGGCGGACCCGGCTGGGTGGAATGGGGCGGCTGCGGCATGGTGAACCCGAATGTGTTGCGCGCCAGCGGAATCGACCCCGACGAGTACTCGGGCTTCGCGTTCGGCATGGGTCTCGAGCGCACCCTCATGTTCCGTAACGACATCTCCGACATGCGCGACATGGTCGAGGGCGACATCCGATTCACGCTGCCCTTCGGCCCGGCGGTCTGACCGCAGGAACCACTCCCAAGCCCCGCGAACCCGATCCGATGAAAGTAGTTGGTTGACGTGCGTGCCCCACAGTCCTGGTACACCGAGGTGCTCCGCGGTGGAGATCCGCAGTGGTCGGCGACCACTGAGGAGATCGACGCGGGATTCGTCCGGGTCGGCTTCGAGATCGAGGACATCGAACCGTTCCCCACGATCACCGGGCCGCTCGTCATCGGGCGGGTCGCCACCATCGAGGAACTCACCGAGTTCAAGAAGCCGATCCGGTTCTGCACGGTCGACGTCGGTGAGGCGGAACCGCGCGGGATCGTGTGCGGCGCACGGAACTTCGCTGAGGGCGACCTCATCGTCGCCGCGCTGCCCGGGGTCGTGCTGCCCGGCCCGTTCGAGATCGCGTCTCGCAAGACCTACGGCCGCGTCTCCGACGGCATGATCTGCTCGGTGTCCGAACTCGGCATCGGCCACGACCACAGCGGCATCCTCGTGCTCGCGCCCGGGACCGCCGAACCCGGTGCCGACGCCCGCGACGCCCTGGGCCTCGACGACGCCGCCATCGACGTCAACGTCACCCCCGACCGCGGATACGCCTTCTCCGTGCGCGGTCTCGGGCGGGAGCTGGCCGGCAGCTTCGGGGTACCGTTCGTCGACCCGGGCCTGGCGACCGCCGTGCCCACCGAGCCCGCCGAGGCGGCAACAGGCGATCCGTGGCCGGTCGCGATCGACGACGACTCGCAGGCCACCCGGTACACCGCCCGCGTGATCACCGGGGTGGATGCCGCCGCGGTGTCACCCTGGTGGATGCAGAAGCGCCTCATGGTGGCCGGTATCCGTCCGATCTCGGCGATCGTCGACATCACCAACTACGTCATGATCGAACTCGGCCAACCGCTGCACGCCTTCGACGCCGACAAACTGTCGGGCACCGTCGTCGTGCGCTCGGCGAAATCGGGGGAGAAGCTCACCACCCTCGACGGCGCCGACCGAATCCTCGACCCCGAGGACGTCGTGATCGCCGACGACAGCGGCCCGATCGCACTCGCCGGTGTCATGGGCGGCGGCGCGACCGAGGTCGGTGACGACACCACCACGGTCTTGCTCGAGTCCGCGACGTTCAACCAGGTCCGCGTCTTCCGCACCGGGAAACGCCACCGGTTGACGTCGGAGGCGAGCAAGCGATTCGAGCGGATCGTCGACCCCGAGATCACCGCCGTCGCGTCGGATCGCGCGGCGCAGCTGATCGTGGAGATCGCCGGCGGCACCATCGCGTCGCCACTCAGCGAGGCCCGCGTCGTCACTCCGCCGACCCCGGTCATCGAGATCGCCGCCGACGAACCCGACCGCACCGCGGGCATCGGCTATCCCGCCGGCACCACCGCGGCCCGGCTCGCAGAGGTCGGCTGCGCGGTGAGCGGCACCGACCCGCTGGCCGTGACACCGCCGTCGTGGCGACCCGACCTCCAGCAGCGCGCCGATCTCGTCGAAGAGGTCCTGCGCCTCGAAGGTCTCGAGGGCATCCCCGCCGTCGTGCCCAGCGCGCCCGCGGGCACCGGACTGACCGCCGCCCAGCGTCGTCGCCGCAGCATCGGCCGGACGCTGGCGCTCGACGGATTCGTCGAGGTACTGCCGTACCCGTTCATGCCGGCCGGGGTCTTCGACCAGTGGGACCTGCCGTCCGACGACCCACGGCGCCGCACGGTGAAGGTCCTCAACCCGCTCGACGCCGACCGCCCCGAACTCAACACCACGTTGCTGCCCGGGCTCTTCGAGATGGCGTCACGCAATATCGCTCGCGGACAACGGGATCTGTCGCTGTACACCATCGGACAGGTGGAGTTCGCGGGCGACAACGTCACCGCGATGGGCGCCCTCGACGTCACCCGGCGGCCCACCGCCGAGGAGATCGCCGCGCTCGACGCGTCGCTGCCGCGGCAACCGCTGCATGTCGCGGTGGTGCTCACCGGTCTCTACGACCCGGCCGGCCCCTGGGGCCCGGGCCGCGCCGCCGACCATCTCGACGCGTTCGAGGCGGCCCGCAGCATCGGTCGTGCGGCCGGTGTGGAGGTCACGCTCAGCGCAGCCGAGCATCGGCCGTGGCATCCGGGTCGCTGCGCCGAGGTCACGGTCGACGGGGTGACCGTCGGCTATGCGGGCGAGTTGCACCCGGCGGTGCTCGAGCGGGCGGGGCTGCCGAAGCGTCTGTGCGCGGTGGAAATCGAGATCGACGCGCTGCCGTTGACCGAGCATCTTCCGGCGCCGCGTGTGTCGGTGTTCCCCGCGGTGCTGCAGGACGTCGCGGTGGTGGTCGCCGAGTCGGTGCCCGCTGCCGACGTCGCCGCGGCGCTGCGTGCGGGAGCCGGAGACCTTCTCGAGTCGATCGAGCTCTTCGACGTGTTCACCGGCGCGCAGGTCGGCGAGGGGAGCAAATCGCTCACGTTCGCCCTGCGGTTCCGGGCCGGTGATCGGACGTTGACCGAGGACGAGGCCAACGAGGCGAAGATGGCTGCGGTGGCGCAGGCCGGCGCGGTCACCGGAGCGCGGCTGCGCTGACGGGCCGGACGGTCACCCGGCCGATGAATCTATTTGCATCGCCATGCATAATGATTGCATGACGATCAGAGTGGCGGTGGCCGGCGCGAGCGGCTACGCGGGTGGAGAGATTCTGCGACTCCTGTGCGGCCACCCACGCCTGCGATCGGGCGAGCTCGAGATCGGCGCGTTGACCGCCGGCGGCAATGCGGGCAGCACACTCGGCTCCCTGCATCCGCACCTGCTGCCGCTGGCGGACCGGGTCCTCGACGACACCACCCCGGAGACCCTTGCCGGCCACGACGTGGTCTTCCTCGGTCTGCCGCACGGCACGTCGGGCGCGATCGCCGACGCCCTGCCGCCGGCCACGCTCATCATCGACTGCGGCGCCGACCACCGGCTGCAGGATGCCCGGGACTGGGTCGACTACTACGGCAGCGAACACGCCGGCACCTGGCCGTACGGCCTGCCCGAACTGCCGGGAAACCGCGACGTCCTGCGTGACGCCAGCCGGATCGCGGTGCCCGGCTGCTATCCGACCGTCTCGATCCTGTCGCTGCGGCCGGCCATGGCCGCCGGACTCATCGAGCCGCACGTGACCGTGGTCGCGGTCAGCGGCACGTCGGGTGCCGGGCGGGCGCCCAAGGTCGACCTGCTGGCATCCGAGGTCATCGGATCGGCCCGCGCGTACGGTGTCGGCGGCGTCCACCGGCACACCCCGGAGATCTCCCAGGCGCTGTCGGCAGCGGCGGGCGCGCCGGTGGCCGTGTCGTTCACCCCAGTGCTGGCGCCGATGTCGCGCGGCATCCTCGCCACCTGTACCGCCCGCACCACCGCGACATCCGCCGAGATCCGTGCCGCCTATGAAAAGGCTTACGGCGATGAGACTTTCGTGCATCTGCTACCCGAGGGAACGTTGCCGACCACCGGCTCGGTGATGGGCAGCAACGCCGTGCAGATCGCCGTCACCGTCGACGAGCGGGCCGGCACCATGGTCGCGGTCGGGGCGATCGACAATCTCACCAAGGGCACCGGCGGAGCCGCCGTGCAATCGATGAACCTGGCCCTCGGCTGGGACGAGGCGGAAGGACTGAGCACCGTGGGGGTGGCACCGTGACGAGGTCACAGGATCCGACGACTTCGCAGGACTCGGCGGGCGACGACCGGATCACCCCGGGCGCCCCGCTCGACGCGCCCCGCCTCCTCCGGGAACAGGGTGTCACCGCACCGCTCGGCTTCCGGGCGGCCGGTATCGCGGCGGGCATCAAGGCCTCCGGCAAGGAGGACCTCGCGCTGGTGTTCAACGAGGGCCCCGACTACTCCGCCGCCGGCGTGTTCACCCGCAATCAGGTCAAGGCGGCCCCGGTGCTGTGGACTCAGCAGGTGCTCACCACCGGGCGGCTGCGCGCGGTGATCCTCAACTCCGGCGGCGCCAATGCATGCACCGGGCCGGGCGGTTTCCAGGACACCCACGCCACCGCGGAGAAGGTCGCCGACGAGCTCAGTAACTGGGGCACCGAGACCGGCGCCGTCGAGGTGGCGGTCTGCTCCACCGGGCTGATCGGTGACCGGCTGCCGATGGATGTCCTGCTCGCCGGTGTGACCGAGATCGTGCACGAGATGGGCGGTGGCCTCTCCGGCGGCACCGACGCTGCGTACGCGATCATGACCACCGACACCGTGCCGAAACAGGCTGCGCTGCACCATCCCCAGGGCTGGAACGTCGGCGGGATGGCCAAGGGCGCCGGCATGCTGGCGCCGTCGCTGGCCACCATGCTCGTCGTGCTCACCACCGACGCGCGGGCGAGCGCCGAGCAACTAGACGCGGCGCTGCGAAAGGCCACCGCCACCACGTTCGACCGGCTCGACGTCGACGGATCGAGTTCCACCAACGACACCGTGCTCCTGCTGAGTTCGGGTGCGAGCCAGATCCCGGTCGAACAGGCCGACCTCGACGCCGCCGTCTTCGCGGTGTGCGACGACCTCGCCGCGCAGCTCATGGCCGACGCCGAAGGTGTGACCAAGCGCGTGGTGATCACCGTCTCCGGCGCCCGCACCGAGGACGACGCGGTGACCGTGGCGCGGGTGGTGGCGCGTGACTCGCTGGTCAAGACCGCACTGTTCGGTTCCGATCCCAACTGGGGACGCGTGCTCGCCGCCGTCGGGATCGCCCCGGTGACCGTCGACCCCGATCGGATCTCCGTCTCGTTCAACGGAAGCCCGGTCTGCGTCGACGGATGCGGAGCACCCGGTGCCCGCGACGTGGACCTGTCCGGGGCCGACATCGCCGTCGACATCGACCTCGGCCTGGGTGACGCGTCGGCGAGCATCCGCACCACGGATCTCTCGCACGCGTATGTCGAAGAGAACTCGGCGTACTCGTCATGATTTCGACAAGCTCAATCAGCGGGGAAGACAACTCAATCAGCGGGGGAGACGAAGCGCTTGGCGCACTGGAGAAGGCAGCCGTCCTCGCGGAATCCCTGCCCGCGCTGCAGGCGCTGCACGGTGCGACGATCGTCGTCAAGTACGGCGGCAACGCGATGGTCGACGACGACCTCAAACGCGCATTCGCCGCGGACATGGTGTTCCTGCGAGCGTGCGGCATCCGCCCGGTCGTCGTGCACGGCGGCGGCCCGCAGATCTCGGCGATGCTGAAAAAGCTTGGCCTGCAGGGGGAGTTCCGCGGCGGTTTCCGCGTCACCACCCCCGAGGTGATGGACGTCGCGCGCATGGTGCTCTTCGGTCAGGTCGGCCGCGAACTCGTCGGACTGATCAATGTCCACGGACCGTATGCGGTCGGCATCACCGGCGAGGACGCCCATCTGTTCACCGCGACGCGGCGCACCGTGCTCGTCGACGGCGTCGCCACCGACATCGGCCTCGTCGGCGACATCACGTCGGTCAACACGTCCGCGGTCCTCGACCTCGTCGGTGCCGGCCGCATCCCCGTCGTCTCCACGATCGCACCCGATCGAGATGGCGTGGTGCACAACATCAATGCCGACACCGCCGCCGGGGCGCTGGCCGAAGCGCTCGGCGCCACCCGACTCGTCATGCTCACCGACGTCGAAGGTCTCTACACCGACTGGCCCGACAAGACCTCACTGGTGCCGCGGATCGGCACCACCGAGTTGACCGACCTGCTCGGTTCACTCGACGCCGGCATGGTCCCCAAGATGGAGGCCTGCCTGCGCGCGGTCACCGGCGGCGTCGCACAGGCCGACGTGATCGACGGCCGCATCCCGCACTCCGTGCTCGCCCAACTCTTGACCAGCGCCTCGACCGGTACCACCGTCGTCCACGACTGAAGAAAGTGTCACAGCATGACTCAGCCATTACAGCAACGGTGGTCGGCCGCCATGATGAACAACTACGGCACGCCGGCCCTCGCTCTCGTCGAGGGCAACGGTGCGATGGTCACCGACGCCGACGGCAAGCAGTACCTCGACCTGCTCGGCGGCATCGCCGTCAACGCGCTCGGCCACGCGCATCCGGCGATCGTCGAGGCCGTGTCCACCCAACTCCAGACCCTCGGGCACGTCTCCAACCTGTACATCAGCCCACCCGGCGTCGAACTCGCGGAGAATCTCCTCGACAAGTTCGGACATCCGGGCCGGGTGTTCTTCTGCAACTCCGGCGCCGAGGCCAACGAAGCCGCCTTCAAGCTGGCCCGCCGCACCGGCCGGCCCGAGATCATCGCCGCCGAGCGTGCATTCCACGGACGCACCATGGGATCGCTCGCGATGACCGGTCAGCCGGCCAAACGTGAACCGTTCGAACCGATGCCGCCGGGGGTGACCTTCGTGCCCTACGGCGACGCCGAGGCGCTCGAGAAGGCGGTCACCGAGAACACCGCCGCCGTCATCCTCGAACCCATCCTCGGCGAGAGCGGCGTCGTGGTGCCACCCGAGGGATACCTCGCCGCCGCCCGCCGGATCACCGCCGACCGCGGCGCGCTCCTGATCTTCGACGAGGTGCAGACCGGGATCGCCCGCACCGGAACATTTTTCGCGCATCAGCAGGCCGGGGTGGTACCCGACGTGATGACCTTGGCCAAAGGGCTGGCCGGCGGACTGCCGATCGGGGCCTGCATCGCGACCGGCCCGGCCGCCGACCTGTTCCTGCCCGGCCAGCACGGCACCACCTTCGGCGGCAACCCGACCTGCGCCGCGGCGGCACTCGCCGTCCTGCGCGTCATCGACGACGACGGCCTCGTCGATCACGTTGCCGCGCTGGGCAAGTCGATCACCACCGGTATCGAGGACCTGAATCATCCACAGATCTCCCACGTCCGCGGCTCGGGGCTGTTGCTCGGTATCGTGCTCAACAGTCCGATCGCGGCCAAAGCCGAAGCCGCGGCACGTGATTCGGGATTCCTGATCAACGCACCGGCACCGGACGTGGTGCGTCTGGCGCCACCGCTGATCCTCACCGAGGAACAGGCCGGCGGATTCGTCAGCGCACTGCCCGGCATCCTCGACACCGCAATCGCCACCCAGGAGGCCGACGCATGACCCGCCACTTCCTGCGCGACGACGACCTCACGCCCGACGAGCAGGCCGAGGTCCTGGCGCTGGCCGCCGAGGTCAAGTCCGCCCCGTTCATGCATCGGCCGCTCGAGGGGCCCCGCGGCGTCGGGGTCATCTTCGACAAGAACTCCACCCGCACACGGTTTTCCTTCGAGATGGGCATCGCGCAGATGGGCGGGCACGCCGTCGTGGTCGACGGTGTCCACACGCAACTCGGCCGTGACGAGACCATCGAGGACACCGGCCGTGTGCTCTCGCGCTTCGTCGACGCCGTCGTGTGGCGCACCTACGGGCAGGAGCGGCTCGAGGCCATGGCGTCGACCGCGACGATCCCTATCGTCAATGCACTGTCCGATTCCTTCCATCCCTGCCAGGTGCTCGCCGATCTGCAGACGATCATCGAACGCAAGGGACGCACCACGGGGTTGTCCCTGACCTACCTCGGTGACGGGGCGAACAACATGGCGCACTCCCTGGCGCTCGGTGGTGTCACCGCCGGCATGCACGTCACCATCAGTGCGCCAAGCGGTTTCGAACCCGAACCGGCAGTCGTGGCGGCAGCCGAGAAACGCGCGGAACTCACCGCCGGCTCGCTGCGCATCGTGTCGGACCCGGTCGCGGCGGCGACGAACGCCGACGTCCTGGTCACCGACACGTGGGTGTCGATGGGGCAGGAGAGCGACGGCAAGGATCGCCACGCCCCGTTCCGGCCCTACCAGATCAATGACGCACTCCTTGCCCTGGCCGATCCGGAAGCAATTGTGCTGCACTGCCTTCCGGCACATCGCAACGAGGAGATCACCGATTCGGTCATCGACGGTCCGGCCAGCGTGGTCATCCAGGAGGCCGAGAACCGACTCCATGCGCAGAAGGCCCTGCTCGTCTGGCTCCTGAGGCAGCCATGACCACCTCGCCCGAACACCCGGAAACCCGGCTGGCCGCCACCAAGGCCGGCCGCCACGCCCGCATCATCGAACTGCTCTCGGCCCATCAGGTGCGCAGTCAATCGGAGTTGCAGCACCTGCTGGCCGCCCAGGGGATCGACGCGACCCAGGCCACGCTGTCGAGGGACCTCGACGAACTCGGGGCGGTCAAGCTGCGGGCGGCCGACGGCGGTGCCGGCGTCTACGTCGTGCCGGAAGACGGGTCCCCGGTGCGCGGCGTGTTCGGCGGCACCGACCGCCTCGCCCGGTTGCTGTCGGAGCTGCTGGTCTCCTCGGACAGCAGCGGCAACCTGGCGGTGCTGCGCACCCCACCCGGCGCGGCGCACTACCTCGCCAGCGCGATCGATCGGGCCAACCTGCCGGATGTGGTCGGCACCATCGCCGGCGACGACACCATCTTCGTCGTCGCACGCGAGCCCGCCGACGGCGCCGAGCTCTCCCGACGAATCGAGGGCCTCGTGTAAACGCGGCCCCAAACCCCACTCAACACGACACAATCGTCACAAGTCCGGCCTGCGCGGCCGGCAACACACAGGAGAAGAACAGACATGGCGGAACGCGTCGTACTCGCGTACTCGGGCGGACTCGACACCTCGGTCGCGATCAGCTGGATAGGCAAGGAGACCGGCAAGGAGGTCGTCGCCGTGGCGCTCGACCTCGGCCAGGGCGGCGAGGACATGGATGTGGTGCGCCAGCGCGCCCTCGAGTGCGGCGCCGTGGAGTCCGTCGTCGTCGACGCCCGCGACGAGTTCGCCGACGAGTACTGCCTCCCGGCCATCACCTCGAACGCGCTCTACATGGACCGCTACCCGCTGGTGTCGGCGCTGTCGCGACCGCTGATCGCCAAGCACCTGGTGACCGCGGCCCGCGACCACGGCGGTACCGTCGTCGCCCACGGCTGCACCGGCAAGGGTAACGACCAGGTGCGCTTCGAGGTCGGATTCGCCTCTCTCGCACCCGATCTCGAGGTGATCGCGCCGGTCCGCGACTACGCCTGGACCCGGGAGAAGGCCATCGCGTTCGCCGAGGAGAACGACATCCCGATCAACGTGACCAAGAAGTCGCCGTTCTCCATCGACCAGAACGTGTGGGGCCGCGCGGTGGAGACCGGCTTCCTCGAGGATCTGTGGAACGCGCCGACCAAGGACGTCTACTCCTACACCGAGGACCCGACGATCAACTGGAACTCGCCCGACGAGGTGATCATCTCCTTCGACAAGGGCCGCCCGATCGCCATCGACGGACGCCCGGTCAGCGTGCTCGAAGCGATCCAGGAACTCAACCGCCGCGCGGGCGCACAGGGCGTCGGCCGGCTCGACGTGGTCGAGGACCGGCTCGTGGGTATCAAGAGCCGCGAGGTGTACGAGGCCCCGGGCGCCATGGTGCTGATCGCCGCGCACGAAGAACTCGAGCACGTGACCCTCGAGCGCGAACTGGGCCGCTTCAAACGGCACACCGACCAGACGTGGGCCGAGCAGGTCTACGACGGCCTCTGGTTCTCCCCGCTCAAGCGGTCCCTCGACGCCTTCGTCGCCTCCACCCAGGAGCACGTCAGCGGCGACATCCGGCTCGTGCTGCACGGCGGCCACATCTCCGTCAACGGCCGGCGCAGTGCCGAATCGCTCTACGACTTCAATCTCGCCACCTACGACGAGGGAGACAGCTTCGACCAGTCGATGGCCCGTGGATTCGTCGAACTGCACGGCCTGTCGTCCAAGATCGCGGCGAAGCGAGATCTCGACCTGTGACCTCACAAGGCACCAACGAAGGCTCCCTGTGGGGCGGCCGGTTCGCCAGCGGCCCGGCCGCCGCCATGGCGGCGCTGAGCAAGTCCACCCACTTCGACTGGGTACTCGCGCCCTACGACATCGAGGCGTCGATGGCGCACGCGCGGGTCCTCAACCGCGCCGGCCTGCTCACCGACGACGACCTCACCGCGATGCTCGACGGACTGGCCCGCCTGGCCGCCGACGTCGCCGACGGGTCGTTCGGCCCGGCCGAGACCGACGAGGACGTGCACGGGGCACTCGAACGCGGCCTGATCGAGCGTGTCGGCCCCGAGCTCGGCGGCCGGCTGCGTGCCGGGCGCTCGCGCAACGACCAGGTCGCGACCTTGTTCCGGATGTGGTTGCGCGCCGCCATGCGACGGGTGGCGGCCGGGGTGCTCGACGTCGTCGACGCCCTGATCGCCCAGGCGCAGGCCCACCCCGACGCGGTGATGCCGGGCAAGACCCATCTGCAGGCGGCCCAGCCCGTCCTGCTGGCCCACCACCTGCTCGCCCATGCGCAGCCGCTGATCCGCGACATCGATCGGCTCGCTGACGCGGATCGCCGAACCGCGGTGTCGCCGTACGGTTCCGGCGCGCTGGCCGGGTCCTCGCTCGGCCTCGATCCGGCCGCGATCGCCGCCGACCTCGGTTTCGATCGGCCCGCCGAGAACTCGATCGATGCGACCTCCGCGCGCGACTTCGCCGCCGAGGGTGCCTTCGTGCTGGCGATGATCGGCGTCGATCTGTCACGCCTGTCCGAGGAGATCATCCTCTGGAGCACCCCGGAGTTCGGGTACGTCACACTGGCCGACGCGTGGTCGACGGGCAGCTCGATCATGCCGCAGAAGAAGAACCCCGACGTGGCCGAATTGGCGCGAGGCAAATCCGGGCGGCTCATCGGCAACCTCACCGGACTGCTGGCCACCCTCAAGGCGCAACCGCTGGCCTACAACCGTGACCTGCAGGAGGACAAGGAACCCGTCTTCGACTCGGTGGCGCAACTCGAGATGCTGCTGCCGGCGGTGACCGGACTCGTCGGCACCCTCGAGTTCCACGAGGACCGGATGGCCGAACTCGCCCCGGCCGGCTTCACCCTCGCCACCGACATCGCCGAATGGCTTGTCCGGCAGGGGGTTCCGTTCCGTGTCGCGCACGAGGTGGCCGGCGCGAGCGTGCGTGCGGCCGAGGAGCGGGGGATCGGTCTGGCCGACCTCGACGACGAGACCCTGGCCCGGATCAACCCGAACCTCACCCCCGAGGTGCGGGAGGTGCTCAGCGTGCGCGGATCGATCGAGTCGCGCAACGCCCATGGTGGTACCGCCTCGGTCCAGGTCGAGCGTCAGCTGGAGGTACTCCGCGAGGAGGTCACGCAGCGCCGGGCACACTGGTCATGAACATGTGACCCACTCCACCGCTCCGGCGGGCGTGGAATCGGTACAGTGTCTCCATCGCGGGGGGGCGAAGTGCCAATCGGATCGAGCGGAGGGTTCAGCACGTCATGGTCGGTCTCCCAGGCCTGCCCGATATCGGCGGAGCGGTCGAGCGAGTAGTCGCGACCGCGCAGAACGGGCTCGAGGTCCTGCGGTTCGGCGGCTTCGACACCGGTACCAAACCCGCGGCGTTCACCATCGTCGAGAACGAGAAGATGTTCCGTTTGCGGCGGTATTTCCCGGACAGCCCCGTCGACGGCCCACAAATCGTCCTCGTCCCGCCGATGATGGTGTCGGCGAACGTCTACGACGTGACCGAACACAACGGCGCCGTGTCGGCGCTGCACCGGCACGGCATCACGCCCTGGGTCATCGACTTCGGATCCCCGGATACCGAAGAGGGCGGCATGGAACGGGATCTGGCCGATCACGTCGTCGCCATCAGCCGGGCGATCGACCTGATCATCGAGCAGACCGGCAGGGACGTCCACCTCGGCGGCTACTCCCAAGGCGGCATGTTCGCCTACCAGACCGCGGCCTACCGGCACTCGAAGGGCATCGCCAGCCTGGTCACCTTCGGCAGCCCCGTCGACGTTCTCGCCGCGCTGCCCCTCGGTCTCCCCGCAGGCCTGGTGGTGCCGAGCGCCGAACTGCTCGCCGACAAGGTGTTCAACCGTCTCTGGGTGCCCGGGTGGATGGCGCGGGCGGGTTTCCAACTCGTCGACCCGGTCAAGACCGCCCGCAGCCGTATCGACTTCCTGCGCAAACTGCACGACCGCGACGCCCTGCTCCCGCGGGAGGACCAGCGCCGGTTCATCGAGGCGGAAGGCTGGGTCGCGTGGTCCGGGCCAGCCGTCGCCGAACTGCTGCGCCAGTTCGTCGTACACAACCGCATGATGTCGGGCGGCTTCGTGATCAACGGCGACCTCGTCTCGCTCGCCGAGATCACTTGTCCCGTACTGGCTTTCATCGGTGAGGCCGACGACATCGGACAGCCTGTGGCGGTGCGCGGCATCATGCGCGCCGCGCCTTCGGCCGACACCTACGAATCCCGCGTGCCGGTGGGTCACTTCGGGCTCGTCGTCGGGAGCACGTCGGGTGCGCAGACCTGGCCCACCACCGCCGAATGGGTGCTGTGGCAGGAAGGACGTGGCGATCGTCCCGCCGGCATCGAGAAGATGCAGGAGGCGCACGCCCCGAACGGCACCGGGGTGAGTCTGTCCTCGCGCATCACCCATGGCCTCGGCTCGGTCGCCGACGCCGGAGCCGGGGTCTCGCGCGAGATCCTCGGCGCCGCGAACTCCCTGCAACTCACGTCGCGGGCGGTCGCCCAGGAATCGTTCCGGACGGTCCCGCGGCTGTTCCGGCTCGGCCAGATGCAGTCCGGTACACGCGTGTCGCTGGGCAAGCTGATGTCGGAGAACAGCAAACGCGCGCCGAACAGCGAATTGTTCCTGTTCGAGAACCGCGTCCTGACGCACGCACAGGTGAACACGCGTATCGACAACGTCGTCGCCGGACTCATCGAGTGCGGAATCCGCCCCGGCGTACACGTCGGTGTCATCATGGACACGCGCCCCAGCGCGCTGGTGGCCGTTGCTGCGTTGTCGCGGCTCGGCGCAGTCGGCGTACTGATGGGTCCCGACGGCGACATCGCCGAGATGCTGCGGCTGTCCGACGCGTCGGTGGTGATCGCCGATCCCACGCATCTCGATGTCGCGGCCAAACACTCCGACCGGGTGCTGGTGCTCGGCGGTGGTAGCGGGCAGTCCCGGGCCATCGACTCGGCCGACGGCGCCTCCGTCGTCGACATGGAACAGATCGACCCCGACGCGGTTGAGTTCCCGTCGTGGTATCGCCGCGATCCAGGACTGGCGGGTGACCTCGCGTTCATCCTGTTCACGGTCTCCGGCACCAACCTGGCGCCGTGGCCGATCACCAATCACCGATTCGCGATGTCGGCGTTCGGTGCCGCATCGGCCGCCGGCCTCACCAGCCGCGACACCGTTTACTGCCTGCCCCCGCTGCATCACGCATCGGGCCTGCTCACGACCTTGGGTGCCACCGTTGTCGGCCGTTCCCGGATCGCCTTGTCCGATCGGATCGACGCGGCCACCTTCGCCACCGAGGTGCACCGGTACGGCGTCACCGTCGTCTCCTACACCTGGACGATGATGCGCGAGGTGGTCCGTGACGAGGCCTTCAGCATCAGTCAGTACAACCCGATCCGGTTGTTCATGGGCTCCGGGATGCCGGCCGGACTCTGGAAAGAGGTCCAGGAGGCCTTCCCGCGAGCGCGGGTGCTCGAGTTCTTCGCGACCGCCGACGGGTCGGCCATTCTCGCCAACGTCGCCGGCGACCGGATCGGTTCGATGGGCCGGTCGCTACCGGAGACAAACGCCGTGGAGGTCGCCGGCTACGACATCGACAACGATCGCCTGATCGTCGACGAGTCGGGATTCGTCCGCAAGGTCGGCGTCGACGAGGTCGGAATCCTGCTGACCAAGGCCCGGCATCGGTCGGAGACGCCGGCCACGGTGCTGCGCGACGTCTTCGCGCCCCACGACCGGTGGGAGGTGACGCGCCACCTGTTCCGACGTGACCATGTGGGTGACCTCTGGTTCTTCGGATCCCTCGACACCGTGGTCCGCAGCGCGGCCGGTCCGGTGTACACAGCTCCGATCGAGTACGCGTTGTCGCAGGTCAAGGGCATCGACCAGGTGGTCGCATACGCCGTCGGCGAGCCCGGCCATCAGGTCGCGGTCGCCGCGGTCACCGTCCGCAGTACCGGCGGCCGCGCCGAATCGCTGACCGTGTCGGCGCTACGCATCGGACTCGGTCTGCTACCGGCCGAGCTTCGGCCGAATCTCGTCTGGGTCGTCGACGAGATCCCGGTCTCCGACTCCTGCCGGCCGCTGGTGGGACCCCTCAAACGGCGCGGTCTGCCGCGGCCCGGGCCCCGGGTGTGGTTCCTCGATGCCGACGGGCGTTACCGACGGTTTACGAGAACAGCTGCGGCAGAAGTGAATTGGGATGTGGGCTCCGAGATTCCGCCCAGGCTGTCGAATGGTTGAGCCGGCCTGAGCGATACCCGGCCTGAGCACTACTGTGGCAACAGACACCGGTGGGGCCACCGGGCCGCAGCGCGACAAGGAGACGACGTGACATCACGGGCCGAAGCCATCGATCCGATCACCCGGGAGCGGCTGGTCTGCCCGCAGGATCACGGACCGTT
Organism: Gordonia sp. NPDC003424; assembly: GCF_053588655.1. Lineage (NCBI taxonomy): Bacteria > Bacillati > Actinomycetota > Actinomycetes > Mycobacteriales > Gordoniaceae > Gordonia > Gordonia sp. NPDC003424. The sequence continues at coordinate 2,007 of NZ_JBSFQJ010000003.1, read as the reverse complement.
GCTCGACGCGGGCGACGAGCTCTACAACCCGCGTCTGCGGGTTGCCTACCGCATCGACGAGGACGGCATCCCGGTCATGCTCGCCGACGAGGCCCGATCCGTCGACGACGCCGAGCATGCGAAGCTCACCGGCGGAACCGGGGATGACAAGATCGGATCGTGAGCACCGAGACGTCTGATACCGCGGGCACCGACATCCTCGCCGAACTCGAGTGGCGCGGGCTCATCGCCCAGTCCACCGACCTCGACGAACTCCGCGCCGAGCTCGGTCGCGGGCCGATCACCCTCTACGCCGGCTTCGATCCGACCGCCTCGAGCCTGCATGCCGGACACCTCGTCCCGCTGCTGACCTTGCGCCGGTTCCAGCTGGCCGGGCACCGGCCGGTCGTGCTCGCCGGCGGTGCCACCGGGCTGATCGGGGACCCGCGCGAGGTCGGTGAGCGGACGATGAACTCGGTGGACACCGTCGCCGAGTGGGCCGACGGCATCATCGACCAGCTCCGACGGTTCGTCACCATCGACGACTCGGCCAACGGTGCCGTGATGGTCGACAACATGGAGTGGACGCGTGGCCTCTCGGCCATCGAATTCCTGCGCGACATCGGCAAACACTTCTCGGTGAACGTGATGCTGGCGCGAGAGACCGTTCGACGACGTCTCGAGTCCGACGGCATCAGCTACACCGAGTTCAGCTATCTGCTGCTGCAGTCCAACGACTTCGTGCAGCTCAATCGCCGCTATGGCTGCGTGCTGCAGATCGGTGGCTCGGATCAGTGGGGCAACATCGTCGGCGGCGTCGACCTGGCACGACGCGTGGACGGCACGACACTGCACGCGATGACCGTTCCGCTGGTGACATCGTCGGACGGCAAGAAGTTCGGCAAGTCCACCGGTGGCGGAAGCCTCTGGCTCGATCCCACCCTGACCAGCCCGTACGCCTGGTACCAGTACTTCGTGAACACCGCCGACGCCGACGTCGTGCGCTACCTGCGGTGGTTCACCTTCCTCGGGCGCGACGAGATCGCCGAACTCGAGCGGGCCACCGAGGAGACCCCGCACCTGCGGGTTGCGCAGAAGCGGCTGGCAGCCGAGATGACCACGCTCATCCACGGCGCCGACCACACCGCCGCTGCCGAACTCGCCAGCCAGGCCCTCTTCGGTCGTGCCGAGCTAGCCGGCCTCGACGAGCAGACGCTGGCCGCGGCCGTCGGCGAGACGACGGTGGCGCACTACACGGAGGCGCGACCGACGATGGTGCAGCTCCTTGTCGACACCGGTCTGTCGGAGAGCAACAAGGCCGCACGTCGGGCGATCGGCGACGGCGGCGCGTACGTCAACAACATGAAAATCAGCGATCCGGAATGGCAGCCGGCGGACGCCGACCTGCTGCACGGCCGATGGCTGGTGGTGCGCCGCGGCAAGAAGAGCTTTGCGGGAGCCGAAGTAGCGCTCTGACCAGGCGATTTGACGCGTTGTTCGCGCCTGTGTAACTTAATCGTCGCACCGCAGAGAGCAAGCCCGGGGGCCGACAGGAACCAGGGTGAAGCGAACTGCCTGAGACCTTGAGTCTCGAGCGGGACTGCGGTCACCACATCCGAATCACGAGAAACAACGCGAGTTGCGAACGGGAATCGGGTCTGGTAGCCTGGAAGAGTTGCGCCGGACAAGGTCGCAACAACTTCTACAGAACAGCTTGCTGATGAACGCCTCTTAATTGAGGAGGTATCGGTGGGTGTGTGTTCTTTGAGAACTCGATAGTGTATTGGTGGATTGTTTGGTGCCATATTTATATGGCATTGAGTTTAGAGACGCCGGCCCAAGCGGTTGGTGTCTCGAGTTTTTTGCCAGTTTTTTGGATTGTTTTTTTGTCAGGTTTTGCTTTCCTGATTGTGTTGAAACTTCAAAGTTTCAGTAAGTTTTCATGGAGAGTTTGATCCTGGCTCAGGACGAACGCTGGCGGCGTGCTTAACACATGCAAGTCGAACGGAAAGGCCCCTTCGGGGGTGC